>JANOAF010000126.1:0-6649 GCA_031411015.1 Opitutaceae bacterium
GCGGGCGTTGAAAATCGCGGAGGGGTGGCAGCATTCGCATACCGTCTGGCCGGCGGGCGCGCGATAGACGAGGCGGTTGGCGCTCCACGTCGCGCCGCCATCGGTCGATTCCGCACCGAAGAGTTGGGTGCGGGCACCGGGATATCGCGCAGGTCGAGCCACGTAACGAAGAGCCGTCCGTCCGGGGAGGCGGCGAATCCGTGCAGGCCCTCGCGCGCGCTGCGCGGCACGTCGTTGACGACGGCGGGGCCGGCCCAGGTTTTCCCGGCGTCCTTGGAGTGAAACGCGAGCAGCTCGCCCGCCATCACCGTGATCGTGACGCGATCGCCGTGCGCGGCGATGCGCGGGCCGCGGCGGCGGCCGAGCATGAGTGACGGTAGCGCGGCGACGCGGACGGGTTCACTGAAGGTCGCACCTTGGTCAGTAGAACGGGAGACGAAAATTTCCTGACCGCGGCCGAACGCGAGCCACACGCGGCCGTCGGCGGTAGCGGCGAGCTGCGGCTGGGCGGCGGCGGAAAATTCCACCGCGGCTTGTGCTAGCGCTGCGTTGCTGCAAGCGACGACGAGCGTGAAAATGAGCCGAGAGAACGAGGATGAGATCATGGTGTGGGTTTCAACTGACGTTCGCGGAGCCAGACGAAGATGACGGGTGTGACGATAAGGATGTGGACGAGCGACGAGATCATCCCGCCAACGACGGGGGCGGCGAGGGGTTGCATGACTTCGACGCCGGTGCGCGTGCTCCAGAAAATCGGGACGAGGCCCGCGATGGTCGTCGCGACAGTCATGACTTTCGGGCGGAGGCGGAGGCGGGCACCTTCCTTCACGGCGGCGATAAGTTCGGCGCGGGTGAGAGTAGGGCGGGTCTCCGGCCCGCCCTGGGCAGGTCGAAGACCGGCCTTACCTAGCGCCTTCTGCACGGCTTCCTCAAGGTAGATGACCATGACGACGCCGGTCTGGATCGCGGTGCCGAAGAGCGCGATGTAGCCGACCCAGACGGCGACGCTGAAGTTAAACCCCATCCACCACTGGAGGAGCACACCGCCAGTGAGGGCGAACGGCACGGCGAGGATTACGTGCGCAGCCTCGGCGAGGGAGTTGAACGTGAGCACGAGCACCAAGAAAATGATCAGCAGCACCGCCGGCATGATGAGCTGCAGCGTCTCCCGCGCGCGGATCTGGTGTTCGTATTGGCCGGAATACTCGATCGTCATGCCGCGATCCAACGTGACGGCGGCGGTGATTTTCTGCCGCACCTCATCAACGAAACTGCCGAGATCGCGGCCGGTGACGTTGGCCTGCACAAAAGTGCGGAGGCGGCCGTTCTCGCTCGCGATCTCGCTCGGGCCGGTGACGCGCTTAATGGTCGCGAGCTGGCCGAGCGGCACGTAGCGCATCGGTTCTCCGGGGACGGCGACGGGCAGCGCGCCGAGGCGGTCGAGATCCTCGCGGTCGGCGCGTTCGAAGCGCACCTGCACCGGCCAGCGTTCGCGGCCCTGAATCGTGGTCGTGACGTTTTTGCCGCCGATGCCGGTTTCGATGACGGCGAGCACGTCACCGACGCTCAGGCCGTAACGGGCGAGGGCGGCGCGGTCGGCGACGATCTCAAGGTAGGGTTTGCCTTGCACGCGCGAAGGCGCGACGCCGGTGGCGCCGGGAATTTTTTCGACAATGGCGGCGACCTCGAAGGCTTTTTGCTGCAAGGCGTCGAGGTCATCGCCGAAGATTTTCACGCCGAGCTGCGCGCGAATGCCGGTCGAGAGCATGAGCAGGCGGTTCTCGATCGGCTGGAGAAAACCGGGCACGTAGCCGGGCACCTGGGTGAGCTTGGCGGTGAGTTCGGCGATGAGGTGGTCCTTTGTCACGCCCGCCCGCCACTCGGTGGGCGGCTTGAGCATTATCGTGGTTTCGATCATCTCGACGGGGGCGGGATCGGTGGCGGTTTCGAAGCGTCCCAGTTTGCCGGCGACGCTGGCGACTTCAGGGGTGTCGCGGATGGTGCGATCCTGCCACGCCATGATACGCTTCACCTCGGTGAGTGACGTGCTCGGGAGCAGCACCGGCATGAAGAGGAGCGAACCCTCCTCGAGGGTGGGCATGAATTCGGAGCCGAAGCCGCCCAGACGAGCTGAGAGCTGAGGGCTGAGAGCTGAGAGCCGATCCCGGATTGGTTGCGGCAGGCCGAAGGCGATAACGATGCAGAACGCAAGCAACGCGACGGCGAGGGCGAGGACGGTTTTCCGAAAGCGCAGCGCCCAGTCGAGCACCGGATCGTAGAGCGCGAGTAGGCCGCGCATGATCCAGTTGCGATCCTCGGAGTGAAACGGGCCGCGCACGAGCAGTGTGCAGAGCACGGGCACGAGCGTGACGGCGAGGAGCGTGGCGCCGATCATCGCGAAGGTTTTGGTCCACGCCAGCGGGTGGAAGAGTTTTCCCTCCTGGCCCGTGAGCGTGAAGATCGGCACGAAGGCGAGGATGATGATCCCCATCGCGAAAAAAATCGGGCGGCCGACCTGTTGGGAAGCGGCGAGGACAGTGTGGAAATTTTCCTCGCGCGTGAGCGCCCGGCCCAGTTTCGCCTCCTCCAGCTCGCAGTGCCGGATGACGTTTTCGACCATCACGATCGCGGCGTCGACGAGCACGCCGATGGCGATGGCGATGCCGGTGAGCGACATGATGTGCGACTGGATGCCGAACTCCTTCATCAAGATAAACGCGATGAGGATGGAGGCGGGGAGCGGCAGCGTGACGATGAGGATGCTGCGGAAGTGATACAGAAAGAGGACGTGCATCAGCGTCACGAGGAGCACGGACTCCCAGAGCGTGAACTTCAGCGTGGCAATCGCGCGGTCGATGAGATCGCTGCGGTCGTAGAACGGCTCGATCGTCACGCCGGGCGGGAGGCCGGCGGAGATTTGCGCGATCTTCGCCTTGATGTCCTGGATGACACGGTGGGCGTTTTCACCGGAGCGCATCACGACGGTGCCGCCGACGACTTCGCGGCCATCGACATCGAGTGCGCCACGGCGGTAGTCGCCGCCGATCTGGATGGTGGCGACATCGCGAAGATAAACGGGCGCGCCGTTGCGGACGCCGAGGGCGATGGCCTCGAGGTCGGCGGCGGAGGCGATGAGACCGCGGCCGCGGACGACGAATTCCATGCCGTTTTCCTCCAACGTGCGGCCACCGACATTGAGATTATTGTTTCCAATCGCCTCCATGACCTGCTGGAGCGACACGCCGTGCGCGCGCATCTGGAGCGAGGAGACCTCGACTTGCCATTGGCGGACGAAGCCGCCAATGCTGGCGACCTCGGAGACGCCGGGGACGGACCCGAGTTGGTAGCGGATGAAGTAATCTTGCAGCGCGCGGAGGGCTCCGAGGTCTTGAGTAGCGCGAGGCTTCAGCCCGCGCTCGACGTTACCAGACGCGGGCTGAAGCACCGCGCTACCATCGGCCGCCGGCGCCGAATCGACTTTCAAATAATATTGGTAAACCCAACCCAAGCCGGTGGCGTCGGGGCCGAGGCGCGGGGTGACGCCGGCGGGGAGCACGCCGCCGAGCGAACTGAGCCGTTCCAGCGTGCGCGTGCGCGCGAAGGTGTTGTCGAGTTTGTCCTCGAAAATGACGGTGATAATCGAGAAACCGAACATCGAGGTGGCGCGCACGCTGCGCGCACCGGAGATGCCCTGGAGATTTACGGAGAGCGGGTAGGTGATTTGGTCTTCGACCTCGCGCGGACTGCGGCCCTCCCAGTCGGCGTAAACGATCACCTGGTTTTCGCTCAGATCGGGAATCGCATCGATCGGCACGCGGCGCACGGCGGAGAAACCCCAGCCGAAGACGAGCAGCGTCGCGGAGAGGACGAGGAAACGGTTCGCGAGCGACCACTTGATGAGCGCGGAGATCATTGGGTTTGCGCGCTACGGGACTTCCTCGCCGCACTCGAGCATCGTGGCACCGAAAAACGGATTGCGGATCGGGGCGCCGCGCTGGAGCCAGCGGCCTTTGCCGAGGACAGGCGACATCGCGCATTCGAAGACTTTTACGCCGAGATGCGCACGATGCGGTTTCAGGAGATCGGCGGCTTGCGTGCTCCACGGCTCGAAGGAGGCCCGGGCCGTGAGCAGGTTTGTGCCCACGGAAAGTTTGGGCAGCGCCGGGAATTTCTGGGCGACGGCGACGAGCGCGGGAAAGAGTTTTTGGTAACGTGCGTAGTCGTCGGCGGCGAGTGCGGCGGCGGCGGCGATGGCGGTGTCCGCCATCGTGGCGAGGTCGGAGGAAGCGCCGGCGGGCGGGGAGTTCAGACCCGGGAGCGAAGGGTTGGGCGCAACGGAGCCGTGTGCATGGGCGGAGGGAGCGCTCGTGCTGTTAAGCTCCGCTTGGGCGTCGAGGAGGAGCGCGCCACTGGTGACGACCTTGTCGTTTTCGGCGAGGCCGGAGAGAACCTCGACGAGGGCATCGCCGCGGCGGCCGATTTTCAGCCGGCGCTGCTCATAGTGGTTCGCGCCCACATCGACGTAGGCCAGCGGGCCAGCGCCCGCGTCGAGAATTGCGGAGCGCGGGGCAGCGAGCACGGCGGGCGACTCGACGAGCACGCGGCCCTCAGCGATGACGCGATGCGGCAGGCGGTGGGCTTCGCCACCGGCGCTGGCGTAGTGCGGATTCGGCAAGACCGCGCGCACGCGCGCGGTTTGGGACATTTCGGAAAAATTTGGATCAATGAAATCGATGGGCGCGGAGATCGTTTCGCCGGGGACGGCGCGGGTGGTGATCTCGACGGTCTGGCCGACGCGCAGCCACGGAATGTCCTGCGCGTAGGCGTCGAAGACGAACCACATACGCGAAAAATCGGCGAGCTCCAGCAGGCGATCGCTGGCTTGGACGTATTGGCCCTCGTAAACGGATTTCGCCACGACCGTGCCCGTGACCGGGGCGCGCACGACGATGGTTGAGAGGGGAATGAGTGATTTTTCGAGGGCGGCAATGTCGGATTCCATGAGACCCAGTTCGAGGAGGCGTTCTCGGGCGGCGGCGCGTTCGGCGGCGGGAAACGCGGCCTCGCCCCGCACGCGTTCGATAAAGATGCGTGAGGCAGTCAGCACTTCGGGGCTGAACAACGTGATCAAAGGCGCGCCTGCGGCTACCTCGGCGCCGAGGTAGTTGATGTGGAGTTTTTCGATCCGGCCCGGCACGCGGGCGGTGAGAATACGGTGGCGGGTGTCGTCATCCTCGATGCGGCCGGTGATGCGCAGTGTGCGCGTAAGCGGTTGGCGCGCGACGGTGGAAGTCTCGACGCCGATCGTCGTGATGGCCGACGGGTTCAAGACGAGGGTGGTGGAATTGAGGGTCGAGGATTGAGAGTTGAGAACGGCGATGGAGACGAGGGCCATGCCGCAGATGGTGCACTTGCCGGGCGTGGGCGAGGTGACGGCGGGGTGCATGGGGCAGCGGTAGAGCGCGCCGCCGGTGGCAGCCGCGAGGAGCGCGACGCACGAGAAAAGAAAGAGGGCGGCGATTTTCATGACGGATGCGGGGCGATCCGCGCCTTCGAAGAATGGAAGGCGCGGATCATGGACCGGATTAGGATTTTTTTGCCTTCGGGGTTTTGGCCCTGGCCTCAGCTTCGGCCGCGTCGAGTTTGGCGAGGAATTTGGCGGACTCCTTCTTGAAGTCGTCGATGCAACCATCACAGCACAGGCGGATGACGCGGTCGGGCTTGCCGGCCTCCTTATGCACGTAGGTGATGACGTCGCCGTGGCCACCAAGCGGCTCGTCGGAGACAAGACAGGTTTTGAGCGGGTAGTTGTCGGGCTTGGCCTTGGCGGCGTCGGCCGCAGCTTTGGCGTCAGCGGCAAAGCCGGTGACGGAAACGCCGAGGAGAACGGCGGCGAGGAGCAGGTATTTTTTCATGGGAGGAAAGTTTTTTGAAACGAGAGAACAGGTGAAAGGGAGATGGAGAGAAACTGAGACGAAGGGACGGAGAAGTGAGAGTCGGAGTTGCGGCTGGTGAACGCGCCGCGTCGTAAAAACGATGGCGGGCGGAGGACGCCCCGCGCAGGGGACGTCGAGCTGCGGACACACTACGCGCGGGCGCGGAGGTGCGACTCAGATCAGCAGACTGCAGTGCGCCTGAAACAGCGCGACACTGGCAGCGGGTGCGGGCACCGGCCGCGCCTGAAGCGCGGCTGCCGGCGTAAACGTGGAAAAAATCAAACGGTGCCGCTCGGCGCGCACGTGGCGCGAGGCGGGCTTGCGGGCCCTGGCGGATTGCTCGACCGCAGTCGGCGCGACTGGCGCGCAGCAATTCGCCGACGACACTGGCGCGGTGGTTTCCGTCGGCGGGCAGGGACACTGGCCGCCGCAACAGCACGAGCTAGCTTCGTGCTTCGCCGGAGCCGACGCCGCGAGCCCCGGCGCACACGCGCAGGCGACAGCGAGCATCAGGGTGAAAAGGCGGCGGAGCATGACGAGGCGAACGTTAGGTGGAAGAGGTGTGAGCGCAAACGATTATTCCGGGTCGAAGCTCAGTTGGGGCGCATCTCAATTTCTTGCAGCGACCGGCACGGGGCGTAGCGCGGTGAGCCGGCTGACCGCCTTATCCGACCCAAAACCGGCAGGCTGCCCGTGCTACGCACGTCCGTGTT
>JANOAF010000127.1:0-2463 GCA_031411015.1 Opitutaceae bacterium
GTCTGAATGCTGGCACACGCATAGTCGTGCTCACAGGCTTTGCTAGCGTTACCACTGCGGTAGAAGCAATCAAACTGGGCGCAACGCATTATCTGGCTAAACCAGTAGATGCAGATGAAATTGTCGCCGCTTTTGAAAAAAAAACAGGCGATGATGAGGTAGAATTAGTCTCTAACCCATTGCCAATAGAACGCTTAGAATGGGAGCATATTCAACGCGTTTTAGCAGAACATGATGGCAATATCTCAGCCACCGCGCGCAGTTTGAATATGCATAGACGCACTCTGCAAAGAAAGCTAAATAAACATCCCAGTAGTTATACTAAGTAACAAATTCAGTTAAATATCCTAAGTAAAAATCAAAAAATAAATCAAGGAATGACCATGGCAGCAGGCAGTTTACTCGCACTTTTAGATGATATCGCAACCATCCTGGATGACGTTTCAGTCATGACACAAATGGCCGCGAAAAAAACGGCTGGTGTATTGGGCGATGACCTCGCGCTGAACGCCCAGCAAGTTAATGGCGTTGCGGCAGAACGCGAACTGCCAGTCGTGTGGGCCGTGGCAAAAGGCTCGCTAGTCAACAAGCTGATTTTAGTGCCTACGGCCCTTGCCATCAGCTACTTTGCACCTTGGGCGATTACACCGCTATTAATGGTAGGTGGCGCTTATTTATGTTTTGAAGGTTTTGAAAAGTTAGTGCATAAATTCCTACATGGCACACAAGCTGAAGAGGCACATGATGTCGCATTAGAGCAAGCTGTCGCCGACCCTAAAGCAGACCTTGTGGCACTAGAAAAAGATAAAATCAAAGGGGCCATTCGCACTGACTTTGTATTATCTGCAGAAATCATTGTCATCTCATTAGGTACTGTCGCGACGGCAGATTTTACCAAGCAAGTCATCGTCGTTTCAGCCATCGCAATCATCATGACTTTTGGCGTATACGGCTTAGTGGCAGGCATAGTGAAGCTCGATGACCTTGGCTTACACTTAATGCTTAAAAAAGGCGGTAGTTTTTATAAACAACTTCTGCGTAAAGTTGGCGAAAAGCTATTAGCCGCAGCCCCTTACTTAATGCGTCTGTTAACGATACTTGGCACTGCCGCCATGTTCGTGGTCGGCGGCAGCATTATCGGCCACGGCATTCCAGCTTTGCATAATTTTAGTCAGCATCAAGCTGAAAGTTTGAGCGCACTGCCCTTGATTGGCAGCTTCTCAGCCATTATTTTACCGATGCTAATAGATGCAATAGTTGGCTTAGCAGTAGGTGCCATTTGCGTTGTGCTATTTGAAGTAGCGAATAAAGTCTTACCTAAAAAGCCTAAAATAAATTGACTCACTAATAGCGCATTATTGATTAATGTGCCATTCTTTCAGTGATTACAACCACATCATAATAAAGCGATTTCGCTTCAAAACTCAACTGACAAAACACTCAACTAATTTACAATTTTCAAAATTAAATGCTATAGTTTATTTAAAAAATCTAAACGACTAGATGTCTAAACGACAGATATCTGAATTACTAGATCTCTTAACCACTAGAGTCTAATCAATTAACCTTCCCATATTTAATGGAATCCATAGCATGGTTATTATGCTGACTTTTTCCGTTGTTCAGCAAGCCAACGTGCTTCAAATTGCATCGGGCTCATGTCATTGAGTGTTGAGTGTAATCTGCTGTGATTATAAAACTGACCTTGCCCTCATCCATCGCTTCACGTCTAGTAGTAAATTGTCTACCATGCAATCCTCCTACTTTTAGACTACCCCATAAACTTTCAGTCGGGGCGTTGTCCCAACAGTCACCTTTTCAACTCATAGACGGCTTAATGTTAAAACGTTTTAGTTCGGTCTGATAACTTTCACTGCAATATTGGCTGCCGCGATCGCGGTGGAAAATAAGGAGTTGTGTCTTACTAGGTTTACGCCTGAACCACGCCATGCGTCAGGCATCGCTAACTAAGCTATTGCGCATGTGTTTCTGCAGACTAAAACCAACGACTTGTCGGTTAAATAAATCCAGCCTTCGTCCGTTTGAATATAGGTTATATCGCCCATCCAGACTTGATTTTGGGCCGTCATCGTAAAGTTGCCTTGCAATAAGTTAGGGGCAATCGGTATCGGGAAGTAATACTTGCTGTCAGTCGTCACGACGAATTTACGTTTGTCTCACGCTTGAATATCATACGCTGTCATTAGCTTGTAAGGCTTTCCATGTGCGTGAGCAATGCATCATCATGGGAGGTAATATTGAGTATTTTCGCGCGTTCAGTGATGATAATAGCCACTTTCACTCATATCCAGTACCAGGCACATTGCTGAATCCAAGCGTACTTCACAGATGACCTCTTGAATACTCAGCCGCTTTTTTAATATATCTCGCTCCATTTTGAGTCGCGTATTCTCAGCACACAAACGAGATCACTCCATTTGCTCTGCGGTGACAATGCGCTCA
>JANOAF010000128.1:0-3001 GCA_031411015.1 Opitutaceae bacterium
AACAAATCGCCACGCTGCGCCGTTGGATCGCCGAGGGCGCGGAGTATCAGGAGCACTGGGCATTCGTCGCGCCCGTGCGCGCGTCGCTGCCGAAAATCAAAAACCAAAGCTCCAAAATCGAGAACCCCATCGACGCTTTCATCCTTGCCCGGATCGAGAAGGAGAAACTCACGCCTTCGCGCGAAGCGGATCGTCGCACGTTGATTCGCCGCGTGACGCTCGATCTCACGGGCATCGTGCCGACGGCGGACGAGGTCGAGGCGTTTGTGGCGGACAAATCATCCGACGCCTACGCGAAGGTCGTCGATCGTCTCCTCGCGAGTCCGCGCTATGGCGAGCACCGCGCGCGCTACTGGCTCGACTATGCCCGCTACGCCGACACGCACGGCATTCACTTCGATAACTACCGCGCGATCTGGCCGTATCGCGACTACGTCATCCGCGCGTTCAACACGAACAAGCCCTTCGACGCTTTCGTGCGCGAGCAGCTCGCGGGTGATTTGCTGCCGGCGAAAAACTTCGACCAGCTCGCCGCGACGGGCTTCGTGCGGTGCAACCTCACAACCAACGAAGGCGGCACGATCACCGAGGAAGTTTATGTGAACCAGACGCGTGACCGCGTGGAGGCCTTTGGCGCGACCTTCCTCGGTCTCACCACGGGTTGCGCGGCGTGTCACGACCACAAGTTCGACCCGATTTCGCAGAAGGATCATTACGCGCTGGCGGCTTTTTTGGGCAACACGGTGGAAAAACCGTGGGACCTCAACATCGCCGAGCCCGCGCCCGTGCTGCGGCTGCCGAAGGAGGAAAACAAGGCGACGGCGGAGATCGTGCTGAAGGCGCGCGGAGAATTGCAGGAGAAACTCGATGCCCGGCGCGCGCGCGCGGATGCCCTCGTGACCGCTTGGCTCGGCGCGGGCAATCGCCCGCAGCCGGTCGCGCCCGAGGGACTCGAGTTGCGGCTGCGCCTCGACGAAGGCCGCGGTGATACGCTGAAAAATTCCGCGCCCGGCGCAAAGGTTGCGCAGTTCAAGGCTGATACCAACCCGCTCATCTGGGGTGAAAGTTCCTGGCTCTGGTCCTCGATGCGCATGGATATCCTCACGCGCGTCAACCTTGGTGACCACGGTGACGTGGACGCGGGCGACAAGTTTTCGGCCGGCGGCTGGCTCCTGCTCCGCGCCAAGCCGGGCGGCGGCGTGCGCACCGGGACTGGCAGCGGCTCGCTGCTCGCCCGCATGGGCGATGAGAAACGTCGGGGCGGCGCCGGGTGGGAAATTTACCAGGAGGGTGGCAAGTTTACCGTCAATCTCGTGCCGGCGCCTGATGCGACGGCGGAGGCCACGCTGACCCCGGTCGCGGCGAAAAAATCCACCAAGAAAGGCGCCGCGGCGACCGACAATCCCCGCTATGCCCCGGCGGCACCCTCCCCGAAGCGTGGCATCACGGTCACGACGCAGAACATGTTTTTGCGCGACGAGTGGCTGCATGTCTTCTTCACCTACGACGGCTCGCGCAAGGCCGCAGGCGTGAAACTTTACGTCAACGGCAAGCCCGTGGACTTCGAAGTGAAACTCGACACGCTCGCTGCCAAAGATTCGATTCGCACCGATGCTGCGATGCACCTCGGACGGCGCGACGATTTTCAGCCCATGCGGGAAACGCGCTTTCAGGACGTGCGTTTCTACCGCCGCGCGCTTGCTTCCGCCGAGATCGCGCGGGTGCCCTTCGAGGATGTCGCGAGCGAAATCGTGGCGCGGCAGTCCGAGCCCAAGAAGTGGACGACCGATGAAAAATTCGTCGTCACCGAGCGGTTCTTCCTCGTTGAGAAGGACGCCGAGACGATGGCGCTCGCCTCCGCGCTCGCCGCGCATGACACGGCGTTCGAGGCCTTGACGAAGGAGGGGACCGCCACGTTGATCGCGCTCGAAAAATCCACGCCGGCCTACGCCGATGTGCTGAAGCGCGGCGATTATTTCGCGCGCCTCGAGCGAGTGGAACCCGCCGTGCCGCATTTCCTGCCGGCGCTGCCGGCGGGTGCGCCCAAGAATCGTCGTGGGCTCGCCGAGTGGCTCGTCGCGCCCGAGCAGCCGCTCATGGCGCGCGTGACGGTGAACCGCATGTGGCAGGAGGTTTTTGGCCGCGGCCTCGTGGAGAGCGCGGGCGACTTCGGCATCATGGGCGACCGGCCCTCGCACCCGGAGCTGCTCGACTGGCTCGCGGTGGAGTTTCGCGAGAGCGGCTGGGATGTGAAAAAATTCTACCGCCTGCTCGTCACCTCCGCGACGTATCGGCAGACCGCGAGCGCCACGCCCGATCAGGTTGCGAAGGACGCGGGCAACAAGCTCCTCTCCCGCGGCCCGCGTTTCCGCATGGATGGTGAGATGCTGCGCGATAGCGCGCTCTCCACCGCGGGTTTGCTCGTGGAGAAGCTGGGCGGCCCCTCCGTGAAACCCTACCAGCCGACGGGCATCTGGGAAGAGGTCGCAATGCCCGAGTCCAACACGCGCGTCTACACGCCCGACAAAGGCGAGAATCTCTATCGCCGCAGCCTCTACACGTTTTGGAAGCGCGCGTCACCGCCCGCGAGCATGGAGACATTCGACGCGACCTCGCGCGAGGTCGTCTGCACCAAGCGCGCGCGTAGCAACACGCCGCTCCAAGCCTTCATCACGATGAACGATCCGCAGTGGGTCGAGGCGGCGCGCAAGCTCGGCGAGCGCGCCGTCCAGGCCGGGACCATGCCGCAGGCGCGACTGGACTTCCTCGCCCGCGCCACGATCGCGCGCCCGCTCGCGGCGCGCGAATCGGCTGTGCTCCTAAAGTCGGCGGAGGCGTTTCGCGCGAAGTTCGCCGCTGCCGAACCGGACGCCAAGGCGCTCCTCGCAATCGGCGAGGCTCCGCCCGATCCCGCGCTGGCTCCCGCCGAGCTCGCCGCGTGGGCGATGGTCGCAAGCCAGTTTCTCAACCTCGACGAGTTCCTCACCAAGTAGGGCGGGGT
>JANOAF010000129.1:0-3243 GCA_031411015.1 Opitutaceae bacterium
TCTCTGACCCGCCCTCGAAAACTCAACGCGTGAAAGGGCGGGTCAGAGACCCCGCCCTACTTCACAGCAAATCCGCCGCGAGTTCTGCGAGCTTCGAGCGCTCGCCCTTCATCAGCTTCACGTGCGCCGCGATGGACTGCCCCTTCATGCGGTTGTGGCAATAGACGAGCCCGTTACTCCGAGAATCAACGTAGGGATTATCGATCTGCGCGGGGTCGCCAATCAGGACGATCTTCGATCCTTCACTAATGCGGGTGATGACGGTCTTCACCTCGTGCGGCGTGAGCTGCTGCGCTTCATCAAGAATGAAAAACCTTCGCGCAATCGAGCGACCACGGATGAACGCGAGCGCTTCGATTTCCACGAGGCCGCTTTTCAACAAGCGCTCGTAGGGTTTGACCACCGGACCGTTGTTGTGGCCACCCGCGTGACTCGAATGGCTCGGCTGCGGCGCGACCATCGACGCGACGAACTGATCGTCACGATGCTTGTGCTTCTTCTTTGAGACTTTCTTGGCGGCAAACTGCGGATCTTTCGGCGGCTTCGAGGGAATCAGCACTTCGAGCGCGTCGTGATACGGCTGCAGCCACGGCCGCATTTTTTCCTCAAGCGAACCAGGGAGGAAACCGATGTCCTTCCCCAGCGCGATCACGGGACGGGAAATGGAAACGCCGTCGTAGTGCGAGTGCTCCTCGTAGGTCTGGTGCAGCGCGCACGCGGTCGACAGCAGGGTCTTGCCCGTGCCGGCTTTGCCGTAGCACGTGAGCATCGCGATGCTGTCGTCGAGCAGCGCGTCCATGAAGAATTGCTGCTCGAGGTTGCGCGCGCGAATCGGAATGCCGCCCGGTGCCTTCACGTAATCCGGAATCTTCAGGCGGCGCACGACACCGTCGCCAAAGTAGCGCGCCGGCATCGTCTTCCCTTCGTCCGACCGCAGCAGCACATATTCGTTCAGGTAGAGAGGTTTTGCCGCCGCATCGCCGACATCAAACGCTCCTTCGGAGCAGAAGCGCTGCAGTTCGTAAACGCTGAGCGCCAACTCGCGGTAGCTATCCTCGTCGTCGATGACCGGAACTTTGTCGTTGAGGTAATCTTCCGACTCCAAGCCCACCGCGCGCGCCTTGAGCTGCACGTTGACATCCTTCGTCACCAGAATCGTCGGCGGCGGATAGCGCTCCTGCACGATGAGCGCGGCGGCGATGATGCGGTTATCCTTCTTCGTCAGGTCCGGTAGAATCGCCCGCAACCGATCCATCGCCGGCGAACGGCGGCTCGGATCGACGAGATAGGGATTGATGATGATCGAGAGCGTGCCGCCGTTTTCGAGTTCGACGCCCTCGTGCATCGCGCGCGCGTCGGGCAGGAGCGTCTGGAGGATGCGATGCACCCGCCGGGCATTGCGCCCTCGTTCGGTGGACTGCTCGCCTTTGATCGCGTCGAGCTCCTCAAGGACCTCCACGGGAATGGCGAGGTTGTTGTCCTCGAATTTAAAGATCGATTGCGGATCATGCAGGAGAACATTCGTGTCGAGCACGAAGGTCTTCACCTTGGCCGTTACCTTGATCCGCGAGATGGGGGCTGTCGCCCCGCGCAGGTTTTCCATCAGGGTGTGGATTATTTTCTAAGCCGTCACGGTGCTCAGCTCGTCGGGTTTGTCGATGCCAGAAGATCGATCGCTGGGAAAGTAATCGGATCGTCACACTGGAAGATTAAACGCTAATTTCTCAGCGCCGCCCGGAACCATTGACCGGCCGCAAACCCGCGGCGGAGAGGTGGTGGCTCAGCTTCATTTTTTGGTGTCATTGCGAGGAGCGCAGCGACGAAGCAATCCATCTGAAACTCCAGCTGGATTGCCACGCACGGCTACGCCGGACTCGCCATGACAATTCAAACTGAGCCACTACCGGCCGAGATTCTTGCTCGCGTGCCGCGGCGCGAATCTATTCATCGCTCGCTGGTTCCGCGTCATGCACCTCGAAGAAATCAAGCAGGCCCTCCTCGCCTCCTACCGCAGCCACGGTGGCATCAACCACCTTGATGGCGTCAACCTTCCCTCCCAGGAGTCCGTGAACCAGCTCGCGGCCGACTGCATGCACCTGCTGTTTCCCGGCTACTTTGAGGAGTCTGCGCTCACCGAGCGCGACCTGCCGAAGCTGGTCGACCGGTTGCTCACGCAGATCGACAAACGGCTCGCCGCCGAAATCGAGAAGTGCCTGCGCTTCGCCAAGGTGGCCGATGCCGTGAGGCAGGCGCGCGAAACCACCACCGCTTTCCTCGCGCAGCTCCCGGAGCTGCGCAAACTCGTGAAGACCGACGTGGACGCCGCCTACAGCGGCGATCCCGCGGCACGCAGCGTCGAGGAAATCATCCTCGCCTACCCGTGCGTGCTCGTGATCTCGCTGCAACGCCTCGCGCACGTCCTCTACCACCTGCGCGTGCCGCTGCTGCCGCGCATGCTCACGGAGTTCGGGCACGAGCGCACGGGCTGCGACATCCACCCGGGCGCGCGGCTCGGCAGTCATTTTTTCATCGACCACCCCACCGGCGTCGTCGTCGGCGAAACCGCCACCGTTGGCGCACACGTCAAGCTGTATGGAGGCGTGACGCTTGGAGCGAAATCATTCGAGACCGATCCCGACGGCAATCTGGTCAAGGGCCTGAAGCGTCATCCCGATATCGGCGACCACGTGACGATCTACGCGCACGCCACGATCCTCGGTGGCGAAACCACGATCGGCGCACACTCCATCGTCGGCTCCAACGTGTGGCTGATGAAATCGATCCCGCCCGAGTCGGTGGCCTACTTCAAGGGCGACAGCGTGGTCGTGCGTTCGCGCCGGAAGAACGACGCGCTCACCGGCCAGGGCAAATCCAACGGCGATGGCAGCAATGTGCCGGGGGAATGGGAGATCTAGGGATTAAACGAATCACCAATCATGGCGTGCCGCGGAGTATTCTTTGCCCTTTCAAAGGACGATGAGGCCAAATTGATTTCGGCGTCCGATGGCGACGCGGTAGTCGAAATCCTATCCGAGGAAATTGAACCACGTTGGGATGAAGAGTGGCTGCAAGAAATGGATAAATCGTGGGACGCAATTCATCGCTGCCTCGGTGACGGCTCACTAAAAAACGTCCAAGCAACCTTAACGGCAAAAGCGGTTCTCGGTGGACGCCAGCTCTCATCGAGAGCCGACTGGATTGTATCTTACCTCAATTCTGCTGAGGTAAAGCAGGCGTCTGATG
>JANOAF010000130.1:0-1553 GCA_031411015.1 Opitutaceae bacterium
CCGCCGCGGCGAAGTCGACGTGGTGGTGGTTTCGGAAAAACAGGGCCTGAAGCTGTTCACGTTGGATGGCGCCGGAGAGGCCTATCGCGCGCTGATCGAGTCCATGAACGAGGGGGCGCTGACGCTCACCGCCGACAAGACGATTCTCTATGCCAACGCGTGTTTTGCCCGGATGGTGCGGAGCCCGCTCGAGCGGGTGATCGGCGGATCGTTCCGACGCTTTCTCCCTCCCGGAGACTTGGCCAACCTGCGGGAGCTGCTGCGGAAAAAAGCCAAAACCGGGGCCAAGCTGCAGGTGCACCTGACCGCCGTCGACGGCTCAAGCATGCCGGCGCAAATTTCGTTTCGCCCGCTGGCCGCACGGGGGCCTGACGGAGCGACTCTGAGTGTGGTCGTGACGGATATGACGGCCGCCCGACGCAGCGAGGATGAGTTGCGGGCCCTGACCAACCGCGTGGTGCAAGTGCAAGAGGCCGAACGCAGCCGCGTGTCGCTCGAACTGCACGACAACATCACCCAGTTGCTCTGCGCCATCCAATTTCGCAGCCAGTCGCTGGTGGAGAGCCTGCCGGCGCGCGCCGGTTCCGCGCGGGTCGAGGCGGAAAAACTCCGCGATATGCTGGGCGACACCGTCAAGGAAGTGGAGCGCATCGCCCACAATCTGCGGCCGAGTGTGCTCGACCAGTTGGGGTTGTCGGCCGCTCTCCGCGAGATGTGCAACGAGTTTTCCGCGCGCACCGGCCTGGTCGTTTCCCTTGCCTGCGAACAACTGGCGGACCGGCTGCCCGCCGACACCGAATTGGCCCTTTACCGGATTCTTCAGATTGCGCTCAAAGACGTGGAGCAGCATGCCCGTGCTCGTTCGGTGAAGGTGGCATTGACCCAGAGCGATGCCCAGGTCGAGTTGGTGATCCGCGACGACGGCGTGAATTTTAATCCGCAATCGGCCCGAAATAAGTCAGCCGCGCGGGACGGGATCGGACTGCTCAGCATGCGCGAGCGCACGCGTTATGTCGGCGGGGTCATGACGGTGAAGTCGACCGGCCGCACGGGCACGGAAGTCGAAATCCGGGTCCCCGTGGCGCCCGGCGTCAAGTTGGAGGCTTGACCTGCATATTTCACCCTCAGAGGAGAACTGGAAACACGCTGAGGATCGCGCGAGCCGATCTTGTCATTGCGAGAAGCGTAGCGACGAAGCAATCCACCGAGCTGGATCGCCACGCCCTCGTCCCTCGGGCTGCTAATGAACTCATAGGGTTTGTCATTGCGAGCCCGGCTTGGCGGGCGCGGCAATCCAGCTGAATTTCCAGATGGCTGGCCACGTCGCCGCGCTCCGAGCGAGGACAACGCTCGGCTCTCAGCTCTCCGCTTTCCGCTCTCAGCTCTCACTTCTCTGGAGCTCGGATGTCGGGGCTTGGAGCTTCCGCCGCTCCGCGGCGGCCCTCTCAGCTTTCAGCCCTCCGCTGCGTCCCTCCGCCGCATTCAAAACGAGATCTTCACCCCCACCACCGGTGACGGATCGAGTTTGAAACCGGCAGCGGCTTCGAACTGAC
>JANOAF010000131.1:0-6096 GCA_031411015.1 Opitutaceae bacterium
TGCCCGACTAGGAGTCGAACCTAGACAAAACGAGTCAGAGTCGTGTGTGCTAACAGTTCACCCACGGGGCGGGGGAAATTTATGAAATAGGTGTGGTCTGGCTCGTAGAGCCGTCGCCAGTGCGAACGAGTTCGCCTCCGCTCAACAATTTGAGCTCTGGCGGGACAGCCTTCGTCCTCGCTTCGCTCCGGGCGAAGGCTGGAGCCGGCGATGGGATTCGAACCCGCAACCGCCTGTTTACAAAACAGGTGCTCTACCATTGAGCTACGCCGGCGTGACCTGACGCTGTGAAACCAAGATTTGACTGGGAAAAAACGAAAACTGAGTGGGCCTGACTCGCCGAGTGGGAACTCGAAAAGTGGCGGCTGGTGGCTCCCCCGGGACTCGAACCCGGAACCAATTGATTAAGAGTCAACTGCTCTACCATTGAGCTAGGAAGCCGCAAACCAAGAGGCGAAAAAGCTCACGATGCCCCCTGTGATGTCAACTGCGATTTCCTCCGCGCCCGCCGGGGCGGGGAGTGATTCCTCCATCGGGTCCCTGCGGAATAAATGAGCGCGGTGAAACGAACTTATCGCGTCGCTGGATTTGCGGTGGAGAGATAGAGCGCGTTGAAAAGCAGCTTGAACGTCCCGTGCGTCTGCCCGCGGAACGCCACTTCGCTCCCCATCAGATGAAGTTTTCCGGCTCCGATGGATGCGCTCGCGACGGTCACACTATCTTTCAAATATTTCTGTCCCCATGCCCAGCCACTGCGCAGCGGCTTTTCCGAATCGAACCATGCGATCGGGCGGATGCCGCGGGCGCTGGCGTCGGCGGGAAGTTTGAACGCGGCGCTGCGCTCGAAATAAACGTCCGTGCGCTCCGCCATGCCCCACGCGAGCGGATCACTCGTATCGATGCGCGCTGCGAGCACGCTGCCGGGCACATAGAATTTCTCGTCGGAAAGATTCACCAATCGGCCCTCGGCGTTTCGCTCGGTCAGCGCACTTTGCAGCGGCAGGGCGAGGTGATAGGCGAGATTGGTCGAGGAACCGATCGTGACCACGGTGCCGCCGGCCTCGAGAAATTCCTTCAGCGCAGGCACCGACTTGTCGGGCGTCAGGCGACCGATCCGGCTCTCGTATTCGGCCGGCAGGTTGCGCGGGCGGGTGACGGCCGGCGCGCGGGTGCCCGGCGCGGAGATCGCGCCGCTCACGAAAATGATCGCATCGTATTTCTCCCTCAGTTTGCCCGCGTCGATTTGCGGGGCGTAGACGATCTCAAACGGAAATTCAAATTGCTCCAGCAGCCAGCGGGTCCAGCCCGATGGCATCGAGCCGCCGAATCGATCCCAAAGCGCGAGGCGCACGGGTTTCAGCCGAATGATTTCACCGGGGTCGGGCGCTTCGCCGGTGGTGCGCACGTCGAGTCCGAATTCCTGGGCAGCGGCGGCCACGATGGCGCGCGCCGTGCCGTGATTTGGAATAAAAAGCGCACCGGCGCCAAGTTCGGGCATGGCCTCGGACAGCGACTTCAACCAGTAGACTTCTTCGCCCGCTTTCAGCAGTCGGTTGGTGAGGATGGTGCTGTCGTTGACGCGATGGCTCACGAAGAAGCCCGCGACGTTTTGTGGACTGGGCACTTTGCCCGCCGGCGGCGATTGCAGTTTTCCATAGGGCAGGCGCTCGAACGGTCCGTCGAAGGCGTCGAGCACGCGGTCGAACTGCACGCCCATTTGAAAGGCCAAGGTCCAGCCGGCGACGTCGTAGGGTTTGTTCGGCGGGCCGCCCTCGAATTTGAAATCATTCGGATGATCCTGGGGTTCGAACATGTCGAGCACGTGCGGGCGAAAGGCCTGCGCGGTCTTCACCACATATGAACCGGCGGGATATTTTTTGCCGGCGACCGTGAATTCCGCCGTCGCGCGGTGTAGGACGATCCCGTTTTTCACGAGGGTGTTGATGAACTTCACGGCGGTCGGGAAATCCGGCTGATCGGCGGGCAAAATGAAGCCACGCGGGTCGCGCCACTCGGGCTGGCGCAGGAGTTCCCAATATTTGGGCGCGAGCCGCTGGGTCGGGCTGCCGACCGTCTCGCTCGGATCGGGGGCGTCCTCCGCCTCTGTGCCGCCACTGCGATCAGCGCCGGCCAATTTCACGATCTCGTCGAGTCGGCTGGGACGGGGCGTCCACGAATCGCGATTGCCGCGCTCGATGGAATTTTGACCCATGCGGTATATATTATAGAGGAGCGTCTCGCGTTGGCGGGACGCGTAGTCGAGCACGGCGCGATTGGCGCTGAGGGAATACTCGATCGACTGGCGGTAGTGCCAGGCTTGCGGCGCGATCGGGGCAGGGATGTCCCCGGTCGGGAGCTGACGCCGCGCGACGAGCGGGATGCGCGTCGGCGTGGGATTGCCGATGATCTCGGTGAGCAGGCCGATCATATTGTGGAAATACGACGTGGTGCGGAGGCTGCCGTTGAACCACGTGGAGTAGTTCGCGCCGCCGCGTGAGGTCGCGCCGGGTTTATCCTCCTGCAGGAAGCGGCCCTGAATCGCCGTGCCGAGCGCCTGCACGCCGTTGATCACGAGTGGATCGTAGGCGTAGTTGAACGGGTCACGAAACGGCGGAACAAAAATCACCGTGCCGGCCGGGCCGGTTTGATGGTGGTTGTAAACGATCTGGGGAAACCACTCGAGGTAGAGCTGGCGGTTGATGTTGGTGCTCTCCTTCTGCGCCGCCATGTAGAAGTCGCGGTTGTTGTCGTGGCCGATGTATTTTTGGTAGAGGCGCGGCGTGGGCGTGAGCACGCGCTTCGACGGGTCCGGCTCGCGCATATACCAACTGCTCACGAGCTCCTGGCCGTCGGGATTCGCGTGCGCGCAAAGGACGATGACATCTTTGAGAATGCGGAGGCTTTCCGGATCGGTGGCGCTCGCGAGCATCCACGCGGTCTCGATGAGTTGGTGCGCGCCGACGGTCTCGCTCGCGTGCAACCCGCCGTCGAGCCACACGACGGCTTTGCCGGTGGCGGCGAGGGTGCGCGCCTGGGCGTCGCTCAGGCCCTCGGCGCGCGCAAGTTTCTGCGCGGTGGCCTTGTGGCGCGCGAGTGCCTTGAGGTTTTCCGGGGAGCTGATGACGAGCATCCATTGCGTGCGGCCTTCCTCGGTGCGGCCCATATCCACGAGGCGCACGCGGTCGGATTCGACGGCGAGTTTTTTGAAATACGCTTCGGTCTGCGTGTAGGTGGCGAGGTGGTAGTCGTCACCGATGGCGAAACCGAAGTGCTCTTTCGGCGAGGTAATCTTCGCCCCGAGCACGAGTGCGCTGAAGAGAAACAAAAACGACGCGAGCAACCGGGTGAGGAAACGGGTCATCGGAATAGGGGAGGGCGAAACGTCACGCGGTGTCGCGAGCGATGGCAAAGCTGGAAACACGTCGACGGCGGAATTTCTCGGGCGGGGCGGCCGGGGCGCAAATGAGGTTTTGAGCATCGCTTCAACTCACGGTCGGAACGCCCGTGCCACGTGGCATGGGTATCCCGCCCATACCTTTAAAACGGCGGTCGCTCAGAACCTGATTTCCGCCCTTGCGGCCGGCGGGCGTGGCATAACGCTCGCTCCACCCCGCTGCGCATGACGCTGACGCTTTCCCCTTGGTGGTTGTTGCTCGCCGCCGTGCCGATCCTGTGGCTCGGCGAGGCGGTGGTGCGCCGCGTGCCGGTGCTCGCGCGTTTCAATATCCCGGTGCCGGTCGTCGGCGGGCTGCTCTGCGCGCTCGTGGCGCTGTTGCTCGGCGCGACCGGTGTCGTCTCGATCGTGTGGCAGACGAAAGTGACCGCCGGGTGGTGGACGTGGCTCGTCACCCCGGAGCCGCAGTGGAGTTTGCGGCCGGCAAAAAATCTTAACCTGCCGCTGCTCGTGGGATTTTTTACCTGCGTGGGCTTGCGCGCCCCGGTGCGACTGCTGCGCACGGGTGGCTGGGCGCTCGTCGTGCTCCTCGGAGGTGCGACGCTGCTCGCGATTCTACAAAACGCCGTCGGCGTCGCCGTTGCGCAGGCGTTGCACGCGCCGCCATTGCTCGGCGTGGTGTGTGGCGCGCTCACTCTCGTCGGTGGCCATGGCACGGCGCTGGGTTTCGTCCCGCGATTGGAGGAAGCCGGATTTTCCGCGGCGGCGGCGACCGGCGCGGCGGCGGCGACTTTCGGGCTGGTAGCGGGCGGGTTGCTGGCAGGACCGATCGCGGAGTGGTTGTTGCGCCGCCGTGAGCGCGGACTCGCGGGGGCGGATGCACCTGCACCGCAAGTCACGGCAGTGACCGCGCCGCTCACGCGCATTACCGACGACCTGCGCGCCTTGTGCGGCCACGGGATTTCCGCGATGGGCCATATCTTGCTCGTGGCCGGCTGCATCAAGGCCGGCGCGTGGGTGAGCTTTGGCTTGGAGCGCGTCGGCGCTTCTCTGCCCGCCTACATGGGCGCGCTGCTCGTGGGTTTCGCGCTGCGCGCCCTGCACGACTCGGCCGGGGTCGCGTGGCTCAACGAAACCGTAATCGCGCGCCTCGCCGCGGTGCTGCTCTCACTCTTCCTCGCGATCACGCTGGCCGCGATCAATTTGGGTGAACTCACGGCCGTCGCCGGCCCGATGCTCGCGATCCTGTGCGTCAACATCACGGTCACGCTCGCCTTCGCGGTGTTGATCGTGTGGCCGCTGCTCGGGCGAAATCATGAGGCAGGCACGATGGTCGCCGGGCTCGTCGGCTTCTGTGTCGGCTCGACGGCGACGGCCGTGGCGGCAATGGACGCCATCGTGCGCCGCCGCGGCCCGGCCCCGCGCGCAACCACCCTCGTGCCCCCCATCGGAGGATTCCTAATCGACCTCACGAACGCGCCGGTGATTGGGACGTTCCTTGCGTTGCTGCGGTGACCTGCACCGACGCGGGTCGCACCCTCGTCCTCCTCAACGGCTGCGGCCTCCCGCCCCCTCCAATCAGTATGGTGGAGGATGGCGCGCCTTCGCTCTCCACCAACGTGAACCAGATTCCCGCCGCGGCGATGGCACGGGTCGAAATTCTGCGCGACAGCGCTTCCGCCATCTATGGCACCGATGCCGCCGGCGGTTTCATGAACTCGATCACGCGGCGGAATTTCTACGGCCGCTCCATTCGCGCGCTGCAGCCTTTCGCAGCATGGCGGGGGCAACGACTGGAACGTCGAGCTGACCGACGGTCGCAATTTCAACGGCGGTAGAAGCAACCTCCTCCGCACCCTCGACACCTACCACCGTGATTTTCTCTGGCTCAACCAGCGCAAATTTTCCCGCAATCAGCATAGGATGTGAGCGTAACGCGCGACGTGCCCGCGCCGTTCAACGGCCTGCCGATCAGCGATACCGCGAGTGGCGTTTCGCGTGACAACGATTTCGACAATCGGCTCAGCACCGATTCGAGCTACTGTGGCGGTTTCGTGCGGGGCAATTACGACGCCAGCGGTGCGTTCGTTGGGGCGCGGCCCACCGGCCACCTCGGCATTATTACCACGTCGGGCAGCACGTCGTCCACGCTCGCAACCAATGGCACGTTCTACCTGATTCCGCTCGTCGATAAAAACATCGGTCTCCGCCAGACACTGCCGTCGCACAACCTCGACGACTCCACGGCCGTCACGCCCGCCGACCTCGCCGATTTCAACGCGCTCAATTCCAGTCGCCCCGTCACCTCCTCAATCACGCACAACGCGAACGTCGCCTATGCCTTCCCCCGCAAGCGCGGCAGCAACTTCAACGACGTGTCCGTGCGCCGCGGCGTGAACAATGTTTTCGACGAAGACCCGCCCCTTGCCGACGCCGACGCCGGCTACCAACGCGGCGCCGGCACGAACCCACGCGGACGAGTTTACTCAGCGCAAGTGTCGAAGCGTTTCTGAAGCCCCATTCATCCTGCCGGTGCGTCACTCGCATTCCTGCGGAATCTGCGGATTTGATTTTCATCACCGCTGGGTCACGTTCGTGTCTTGACCTGCCTACCTACCATGAACCAACCCAACCTCCGCCGACTCCGCACGGCAATGGCGTTCGCGCTGATCACCGCGACCGCCCTGGCGCAAACCGCCCCC
>JANOAF010000132.1:0-18323 GCA_031411015.1 Opitutaceae bacterium
GCCCGGGCGCGGTTCAAGTGAGGGTTTGATTCCGGCCCGCCGTCCGGCTCTGCTTTATTTTCCATGCTCGATCCGAAGCTCATCCGCGAAACGCCCGACCTGGTCCGGGCGGCGATTGCCAAGAAACATCTCGAAGTCGACCTCGACGCCGTGCTCGCCATCGATGCGACGTGGCGCGCGCAGTTGCAGGAAGTCGAAGCTCTGCGCGGGAAGCAGAAGGCGGCGAACACCGCGATGGCGGCGCTGCCCAAAGGCTCGCCGGAATTCATCGCCAAGGTGGCGGAGATGAAAGCCGTGTCGGCGCAGGCGAAGGAGCGTGAGACCGCGCTGAATGAGACGGCGGAGAAGTTCAAGCAGGCGATGCTCTCGATCCCGAACCTGCCGCATGCGAGTGTGCCCGAGGGACGCACACCGGAGCAGAACGTGGTGTTCGCGACCAATGGTGATGTGCAGGCCGTGTCGCCGAACGCCAAGCCGCATTGGGAAATTCCCGGTTTCGAGAAACTCTTCGACTTCGCGCGCGGGGCGAAAGTGACGGGCGCGGGTTTCCCCTTCTATGTCGGTGACGGCGCGCGCATCGTGCGGGCGTTGCTCCATTTCTTTTTGGATGAAGACGGCAAGGCCGGCTACACCGAGGTGAATCCGCCGATTTTTGTGAATGCGGCGAGTGCGACCGCGACGGGCCAGCTGCCCGACAAGGAAGGACAGATGTATGAGACGACGCCCGACCATCTGTATGCGGTGCCCACGGCCGAGGTGCCGCTGACAAATTTCTTCCGCGACGAGATTGTCGAGGAATCCGCGCTGCCGATCTATCGTTGTGCCTACACCCCGTGTTTCCGTCGCGAGGCGGGCAGCTACGGTAAGGATGTGCGCGGGCTGAACCGACTGCATCAGTTCGACAAGGTGGAGTTGCTCAAATGGGTGCATCCGGCGACGAGCTACGACGAACTCGACACGCTGCGCCTCGATGCCGAGCGGCTGTTGCAATTGCTCGGTCTGCCGTATCGCGTGCTCCTGATGTGCGGCGGTGACCTCGGCTTTTCGCAGTCGAAAAAATATGACCTCGAAGTGTGGTCGGCGGGGCAGCAGCGCTGGCTGGAGGTTTCGAGTTGCTCGAATTTTGAGGCGTTCCAAGCGCGACGCGCGCAAATTCGCTTTCGCTCGAAGGACACCGGGAAACCAGAACTCGTTCATACGATCAACGGCTCGGGCCTGGCGGTGCCGCGCGTGCTCGCGGCGCTGCTCGAAAATAACCTGCAGGCGGATGGCCGCGTGAAACTGCCGGCGGCGCTCGTGCCGTATTTCGGCAAGGAGTATCTGACCTTTGCGTGAGGCGGCGGCGAAGCTCGCAGCGATTTTTCCCCGCGAGCGATTGGACGCGGCCGTGGGGGCGTGGGCCGAAGCGTCGTCACGTCGCGCGACTTGGGGGATCGCCTGCTCTGGCGGCGCGGATTCACTCGCGCTGTTGCTGTTGATGTGGGCGCATTGGCCGGAACGGCGCGGGCGGTTGCGTGTGCTGCACTTCAACCACCGGCTGCGAGGGAACGAGTCGCGGGCGGACGCCGTTTTCTGTCGGCGGGTGTGCACTCAGCTGGGCGTTACCTTCCGGGACGGCTCATGGTCGGGCAATCACCGCGATGCGAGTGAAGCCGAGGCGCGGGATGCACGGATGAAATTCTTTGCCGCCCACGCTCGTGTGATCTGGCTCGGGCACCAACAGGACGACATTGCGGAGTCCATGTTGATGCGGCTCGCGCGCGGGAGCGGGACGGGTGGACTCGCGGCACCGCGGCCAGTGCAGACTTTGGCCCGAGGTCGCGTTCATCTGCGTCCCCTGCTGACGCTGAAAAAATCGGAGATAGTGGAGGCGCTACTGACCGTCGGCGTGGCTTGGCGGGAAGACGTGAGTAATTCCGCCGACCAATTTTTTCGCAATCGTGTCCGGCAGTCTGTCCTGCCCGTGTGGATCGAGGCCGCGCAACGTGACGCTCTCGCCGGGGCGGCGCGCTCGCGCCGGTTACTCGAAGAGGATGATGCTGCGCTTGAGGCATGGCTAGACGGGCTCGACGTGATGGGCCCAAGGCGCACGTTGCGGCTGGCAAATCTCAAAGGGAAGCCGCGCGCTCTCTGGCGTCGGGCGCTGCATCGCTGGCTGCTCGCCGAGCCGCGTGCCGGCGAGATTTCGCGGGCGGCGTTTGAGGCCCTGCTTGAGGCCGTTGCGAGTGGCCGGCGCACGCGCCATAGTGTTGGCCGCTTGGGTTTTGCCGTCACCGATGGCGTGGTCTTGCGGTTCGAGCGTATGGCAGCGCGTTCAGACTTATTTCGCAGGCGCACCAATTGACTTATCGCGCTGGAACATCCACGGTCCGACCTCAGTCCCTATCGTAAATGTCCGAACCTGATCCCAAAAAATCCCGTCGGCCTCTGAAGAGTGTGCCCCCGGATCGCTTTCAACCGAAGATGCTGATCTTCTGGCTGCTGCTTGTGGCCGCCGTTCTGGCGCTGCTTTTTGGCACCAACAGTATGAGCACCCAACCTGAAATCCTCACGATTCAGGACGTGATCGAGCGGTCTGAGGCGAGCAACATCGAGTCGAATCCGAAGCAGCCCGCCATCATCCGTCCCGATCTGAGTGGCGGGCGCGACGCACAGATTATCACGGGCAATAGCCGGAAGGACGACACGAGTCCTTTTAAACCCTTCCGCGCTTCCGGCCGCGTGACGGATGCCAACATGATGCGACTCCAGCAGTCGAAGCTCTTCATTGAGCAGGCACCGCAAACTGCGCTGATGACGATCGCGGTGAACGTTCTGCCAATCGTGCTCGTGATTGCGTTCGTGTATTTTCTCCTGATGCGCCAGCTGCGGCAGGCGGGTCGCGGGGCACTGAGCTTCGGTAAGAGTCGCGCCAAACTTCTCACGCGTGACCGTGACAAAATTACGTTTGGGGATGTCGCCGGCTGCGATGAGGCGAAGGAAGAAGTCTCAGAGGTTGTCGAGTTTCTGAAGGACCCGAAGAAATTTACCAAGATGGGTGGTCGCATCCCCAAGGGCATTTTGATGGTTGGCCCTCCGGGCACGGGCAAAACGCTCCTCGCCAAGGCGGTCGCGGGCGAGGCGGACGTGCCGTTCTTCAGCATTTCCGGGTCGGACTTTGTGGAAATGTTTGTTGGCGTCGGTGCGAGCCGCGTGCGCGACATGTTTGAGCAGGGTCGTAAGAGTGCGCCCTGCCTTATCTTCATCGATGAAATCGACACCGTCGGTCGGCAACGCGGGGCGGGGGTCGGCGGTGGTAACGACGAACGCGAGCAGACCCTCAACTCGTTGCTCGTCGAGATGGACGGCTTCGACACCACCGAAGGCGTCATCATCATCGCGGCGACAAATCGCCCCGACGTGCTGGACAGCGCGTTGCTGCGGCCCGGCCGCTTCGACCGTCAGATTTACGTCGACTTGCCTGACCTTAACGGGCGCGAACAAATTCTTCGCGTCCATGCAAAGAGGGTCAGCCTCGCAGAGAATGTCGACCTTTCGGTGATCGCGCGGGGCACCCCCGGACTCTCGGGTGCCGATCTGGCTAATCTTCTGAACGAAGCCGCGCTGCTCGCGGCCCGGCGCAACAAGAAGAAAGTCGAGATGATCGACGTCGAAGATGCGCGGGAAAAGGTGCAGTTTGGCCGCGAACGCCGCCGGCTGATGGATGACGAGGAGAAAAAACTAACCGCGTATCACGAGGCCGGCCACGCTCTGATTACTGCGGTTCTGGATGACGGTTCTCTCCCCGTGCACAAGGTCACGATTATCCCACGTGGAGGCAGCCTTGGCAGCACGATGTATATTCCGAAAAAGGACATCCTGACCCAAGAAAAGAAGAAACTTGAAATCCGTATTGCGACCGGATGCGCCGGCCGGATTGCGGAGGAAGTAGTGCTCAATGATATTTCCAACGGCGCAGCCGGAGACATCCGGCAGGTGACCAAAATCGCCCGCCACATGGTGTGCGACTGGGGCATGAGCCCGCTCGGGATGATCGCGTTTGGCGAAAGCAACGACACGGTTTTCCTCGGTCGGGAAATTACCCGCAACCAGACTTACTCCGAGGAAACCGCCCGCAAAATCGACGCGGAGGTCTTTCGCATCGTCGACGAGCAATACAAGCGGGCTAAAGAGATCGTCTTGAGTCATCGCAGCGCGCTCGACAAGATAGCCGCCGCGCTCTTGGAGTTCGAGACGATCGAGGGCAAGCATGTGATCGAGATTGTGCAGTTCGGCGAAATTCGTTCGCCCATCGTCGCCATCGTGCCACCGAAGTTGGAAAATCCGACTCCCGATAAGAAACTGCCGGAAAAGGGCCCTCCAGCAGCGGAACTACTTCCGCCCGGTGCGCACGCTCCGAATCCCGCCTAGTCGGAAATCTATTTCACCACGCAACGGCGCGAAGTAATTCGCGCCTTTTTTGCGGGTGCAGGTAAAATCAGCCTTGGTTTCGCCGGACCAGCCGCGAAGATCGGCGATTAAATCCATGAAAATCTGCTGTATTGGCGCTGGTTATGTTGGCGGACCCACGATGGCGATGATTGCGGCGAAGGCCCCGCACATTGAGGTCAAGGTGGTGGACATGAACGTCGCGCGCATCGCAGCTTGGAATTCCGATACGCTGCCGATCTACGAGCCGGGCTTGGATGAGCTGGTGAAGGCGCATCGAGGGAAGAATCTGCATTTCTCCACTGATGTTCACGGTGCGATTAAGGCGGCGGATATCATCTTTGTCGCGGTCAACACGCCAACCAAAACCTATGGCGTTGGTGCGGGCCGGGCCGCGGACCTGCGCTTCATCGAGTCGGTCGCGCGCACAATCGCGGAGCAGGCAAACGGGCCGAAGATCATCGTCGAGAAGTCGACGATTCCCGTGAAGACGGCCGAGACGATCAAAGACATCCTCGCGGCCAATGCGCGCGGTTTCAAATTCGAGGTGCTTTCCAATCCGGAGTTTCTCGCCGAGGGGACCGCGATGGCCGATCTCACGCTGCCTGATCGCGTCCTGATTGGTGGCGAGCGCACACCGGGCGGTGAGGTGGCGATTAAGACGCTGGTGGATGTTTACGCCAACTGGGTGCCGCGCGATCGGATTATCACGACCAATCTCTGGTCTTCGGAGCTTTCCAAGCTCGTGGCCAACGCTTTCCTCGCGCAGCGCATATCCTCGATCAATTCCATCTCGGCCCTTTGTGAAGCGACCGGAGCCGATGTTGATGAAGTCGCGAATGCCATAGGGCGCGATACCCGAATTGGCCCGAAATTTCTCAAGGCTTCAGTGGGGTTTGGGGGCTCCTGTTTTCAGAAGGACATCCTAAATCTAGTTTATCTGTGTGACCATTTTGGTTTGCCCGAGGTCGGGGCTTACTGGGAGAGCGTGGTAAAGATGAACGACTGGCAGAAGCACCGCTTTGCCGGGCGGATTGTGCGGTCCCTATTCAACACCGTCGCCGATAAAAAAATCGCAGTGCTCGGTTTCGCGTTCAAGAAGGACACCAACGACACGCGTGAGTCCGCTGCTATCTCGGTGTGCCGAGATCTATTGGCGGAGCAGGCGAGGGTGGTCGTCTACGATCCCAAGGTGCCTGCGGACGAAATCCGTGCGGATGTGCTCGGCAAGGGCCGTGACGATCCCCGACTGGTCGTGGCGAATTCGGCCTACGAGGCGGCCCAAGGAGCGCACGCCATCGCGGTGGTGACGGAGTGGGATGAATTCAAGCGGCTCGATTACACGAAAATTTTTTCCAGCATGCAGCAGCCCGCTTTTATCTTCGACGGGCGAAACATCCTCGACCTGCCGCGCCTGCGCGAGATCGGGTTCCGGGCTTCGGGCATCGGCAAGTAGGCTTTCTGCGCAAAAAAAAGGCCGCCCCTCGTCACAAAGAGGGGCGGCCCGATACTGTTAGCGTAATGTCCCGTCATCTCTCGGCGGGAAAGTGGTTTGATTGTGTCGCTGGATCTTTACTGCCACCAACCGCGGTTCCACGCGAACGGTCGGGCGTTTCAACCCCTTTTTCAACGTGCGGCGCACGAATCCGGCGACAAATCGAATATCGAACCTGAGCGGTAGGGTGTGCATGCTTGAGTGAGGAAATTGATAGCCTTTTTACTGCCCTGCTCAACCCGAACTAACCCCTAGCGCCCGGAGGGAAACACGTAACCGCCGCTCAGCCGGAAGTCTCGTCGGGTCCTTCCTCGCGCAATAAAAATTGGCCTCAAAGCCACCCGCCTGAAGCGGCCTTGTGCGAGCGGTTTTGGCGTATTCTTAAGCGCTGAATGAGCGCCTCAATCTGCGCCACGCGCGGAGAGATATTCAGAGTGGTGCGGCGGAACGATGGATTTGTGGCGTCCACGTCAGGTAGTTTGGTTCCTCGTGGAGAAAGGCATCGGGTGTCTGAGTTGCGCGCAGTTGTTCAAGATGGCCGATTTGTGAAACGAGTTCCGCGATAGAATAGCGAGTCGTGCCGACGCCTACCGGTAATGACGACCAGTGGCGGAAGCCTTCCGGCATCACGAGTTCGCCGCACAGCTCGGCCACCGGCACCCGTCGCAGTCCGCGACCAAGTTGATAGTGATGCCAAGAATCGCGTCGCGCATCCGCGATCACGCCAGTTTCGATCCGTCCGAGGGCGTGCGTCACCAGCGCGAGGCTGGTGTAAGTGTAAACTGGCCTCGGTTTAAGCATGCACCACGTCCGCAGCGCCATTGCTGCGGTGCGGATGCCGAGCACCGAACCAGGGCCTTCGCAAAAAACAAAAGCACTAACGCCCAGCGGATCGACGGCGAGTTGTGCCACGCACTGAAATATCCCGATGCCCGATTCCTCCGGACTTGTCGCCCATTTTCCCTCCTCCTTCGCGCCGAGAAGACCGACTTGAATCGTCGCGGATGCCGCATCGATCACGAGCACAGAACCGTGACGATAAATCTCGTGGAAGCTGGGCATTTGCCCGCCACGAAACGCGCCGGCCCTCACCCGTGCAAGCGTGCAGAATCCGTCATTGACCGACCTTCCGCGCACTCTACGGTCGGCAATTCTTTTAACACCTAACCTGCCGCAACTCCCGTCGTGAACGTCCAATTGAACAGCGCTTCCGCCACCCGCAAAAGTCTCGTCGTCACCCTCGATGCGAGCGAAGTCGATGCCGAGCATCAGGCCGTCGTCGGCGAAATCGCGAAGTTCGCGCGTCTGCCTGGTTTTCGCCCCGGCAAGGCACCCACGGCGATGATCGCCAAGCGCTTCGCGAAAGAGATCGCGGACGACTTCAAGCAGAAGGTCGTCGCGAAGGCCTACCGCAGCGCCCTCGAAAAGGAAAAGCTCGACGTGCTCAATGTCGTCAACGTCGAGGAGGGCCCCATTGCCCATGGCACCTCGGCTACGGTTACCATCACGCTTGATGTGCGTCCGGAGTTTCAGTTGCCGGACTACGGCAATCTCGCGACGGAGATTGCGCCGACCGACGCCACGGATGCCGAAGTCGATGGTGTCGTCCAAGGCCTGCGCAACGAGCGCGCTGATTTCAAAGCGGCTGACCGTCCCGCGCAGAAGAGCGACTACGTGAAGCTCTCCTACGAGGGAAAAATCGATGGCCAAGCGATCACCGAACTGGCACCGGACAAGCAGCTCTTCGGCAAGGCACCGCAAACTTGGGAAGAAGTTGAGGGGGCCAATGACGGCGTGATTCCCGGCCTCGGCAAGCAGCTCGCCGGGCTCAAGGCCGGTGAGAAGAAGGATGTCGTGATCACTTTTCCCGCCGATTTCGCAGCCGTGCCGGCGCTCGCGGGACGTGTTGCGAACTATGCCGTGGAGATTCAGGAAATCCGCGAGCGCGTGTTGCCGGCGCTGGATGCGGAATTTTTCAAGGCCCATCAGGTGGATGACCTCGCGGGCTTGCAGTCGCAGGTGCGGACCAACCTGAAAATGCAGAAGGAAAATCAGAATCGTGCCGCGCAGCGCCGCCAGGTGATCGATCAGCTCGGGGCGAAGGCGGATTTCCCGGTGCCGGACTCGCTCGTCGAGGCCGAGACGCAGGGCGTGCTCCGGCAGTTCATTGAGGAGAACATGCGCCGCGGCGTGCCGCAGGAACAGTTCGAGAAGGACAAGAAGGAACTCTTCGAGGGCGCGCGAAAGTCCGCCGTCAACCGCGTGAAAATTCAGCTCCTCCTCGCGAAGATCGCGGAGCAGGAGAAACTCGAAATCTCCAACGACGACCTTAACGATTACATCTACCGCGAGTCGATGCGCTCGGGCCAGAAGCCTGACAAGCTTGCCAAGGCCCTTGGCTCCGATCGCGATCAACTGCGCTCGGTGCAGCAGAGCATCATTTTCGACAAGGCGGTTGATTTTATCGTGTCCAAGGCTACGATCACCACCGTCCAGCCAAAGGCCTGAGCGCCTGCAAACTCTACACACATCACGTGAGCTACGACGTCACCATTTGGGATAATAACGGGCGCGAAACACGCCCCATGAGCGTCTATTCGCGGCTCCTCAAGGACCGCATTCTCTTCATCGGGACGCCCATCGACGATAACGTCGCCAATCTCGTGATCGCGCAGTTGCTCTATCTGCAGATGGAGGATGCGAAGAAGGACATCCACCTCTACATCAACTCGCCCGGCGGCATCGTAACCGGTGGCATGGCCATCTACGACACGATGAACTTCCTCCAGTGCGACATCGTCACCTACTGTCTCGGCATGGCGGCCAGTATGAGCACGGTGCTCCTCGCCGCCGGGACGAAGGGCAAACGTTTCGCCCTCCCGAACAGTCGCGTGATGATCCACCAGCCCAGTGGTGGCGCCGGTGGCCAGACGGCCGACATCGCGATTGCGGCCCGGGAGATTCTCCGTTGGCGCAAGACCCTCAACGAGTCCCTCTCCCGACACACGGGCAAGACCGCCGAGCAGATCGAGAAGGACTCCGACCGCGACTACTACATGAGTGCGCAGGAGGCCAAGGATTATGGCATCGTCGACCACGTCGTAAGTTCGACCCGTGACGTGCAGGCAACGGTGCAGTCGGCGGCCTGAGTTTCGGATTTGTTAGGCGCTCGGGTGGGTTAACTTCTGTCCGAGCCATGACGGAAATTTAATAGGCATTTCCCGCCCCAATCCCGTCTCGACTCCGGAGTTCGGTCGCGCAATCTCCGCGCATGGCAAAATCGGCGCGCATGACCCTGTGTTCGTTCTGCGGTAAGTCGCAGGCGGAGGTGAAAAAAATCATCGCGGGTCCGGGCGTCTATATTTGCGATTCGTGCGTCAACGTCTGCAAAACGATTATCGATCGTGAGATCAAGGCGCCGGCCGCCGAGGCGAAGCCGGCGTTTCGGCTGATCAAGCCGTCGGACATTAAGAAGACGCTGGACGATTACGTCATCGGTCAGGACCACGCGAAGAAGGTCCTCTCCGTCGCCGTCTACAATCACTACAAGCGGCTGATGTTCGACTCGGGCCAGACCAAGGATTCTGCGGCGCTGTCGCCGGAGTTCAGCGAAGTCGATGTTGAGAAGAGCAACATCCTGCTCGTGGGCCCCACCGGTTCGGGCAAAACGCTCCTCGCCCGCACCCTCGCCAAGGTGCTCGATGTTCCCTTTGCAATTTCGGATGCCACCACCCTCACCGAGGCCGGTTACGTCGGCGAGGATGTGGAGAACGTCGTCCTCCGCCTCCTGCAAGCTGCGAATTACGACGTGAAGAAAGCCGAGTGCGGCATCATCTACATCGACGAAATCGACAAGATTGGGCGGAAGACAGAAAACGTTTCGATCACTCGCGATGTCTCGGGCGAGGGCGTCCAGCAAGCGCTGCTGAAAATTCTCGAGGGCACGACGTGTAACGTCCCGCCGCAGGGCGGCCGCAAACACCCGAACCAAGAATACATCCAGATCAATACGTCGAACATCCTGTTCATCTGCGGCGGCGCCTTCGTTGGACTCGATGCGATCGTCCAGCGGCGCAAGGGCACCCGCAGCCTCGGTTTCTCTGCCATCACGGCGCTTACCGACGCGGCGTTGAAGCCCGAGCAAATGATGAAGGAACTCGCACCCGAGGATCTCATCCGCTTCGGCATGATTCCCGAGTTCATCGGCCGCCTCCCCGTCGTCTCGATTCTCGATCAGCTCGCTATCGCCGATCTCGAAAAGATTTTGCTGCGCACGAAAAACGCGATGGTGAAGCAGTATTCCAAACTCTTCGCGATGGATGGCGTGCGGCTCAAGCTCACGCCCGATGCAGTCAAGGCGATTGCCGCGAAGGCCGTCGAACTCAAGACCGGAGCCCGCGCCCTCCGCTCCATTATGGAAAACATCATGCTCGATGTGATGTATGAACTGCCGCAGCGCGATGACGTGACCGAGGTTGTGATCGACGCCGCAGTCGTCGCCGGTCGCCGCAAGCCGACGATGCGCCGCGCCGTGAAGACCGAGCCGAAGCAAGACGCGGCGTGACGTAGGGTGGGTGGGTGACCCGCCCTCGATGCGAACGCGCACGGCGCGAAAAGGCAGGTCTCACACCTGCCCTGATTTTACCAGTGCGCGTAGTCGCCCTTGTCGAGGCTCTTCGCGAATTCCACGAGGAGCTGCACGCAGCGCTCCACATCCTCGAGATCCACGACTTCGCTCGGCGTGTGCATGTAGCGGAGCGGGATGCTCACCAATCCGGTCGCCACCCCGCCTCGGCCCATCTGGAGCGCGCGGGCATCGGTCCCCGTCGGGCGCGGGTCGGCTTCGATCTGGTAGGGAATCCTCGCCTTCTTCGCTGCTTTCAGCAGGCGCTCGTAAATCTTGGGATTGATATTCGCTCCGCGGCATAGGATCGGGCCGCCGCCGAGTTTCGTTTCGCCGAACTTCCTATTGTCACAGTCCGGGTGATCCGTCGCGTGCCCGACGTCGATTGCGACGGCGATGTGCGGATTGACGAGGTAGGCCGAGGTCGTCGCGCCGCGGACGCCGATTTCTTCCTGTGAAGTGGCGACACTCACGACTTTCGCCGCGAAGGGCTTTTTTTCCCGCGCGAGGCGGATGAGTGTTTCGCCCACGATGTAGGCGCCGACCTTGTTGTCGAAGGCGCGCGCGGTGCCGATGCTGCCGCTAAACATCTCCAATTCGTGGTCGTAGGTAGCGACGTCGCCGATGCTCACACGCTCCAACGCCTCCGCCTTCGAGCGCACGCCGACGTCGATCCAGATTTCGTGCTTCTTCGGGACTTTCTTTCGGTCCTCTTCATCCATGAGGTGAATCGCGCGTTTGCCGGTGACGCCTTTGACCGGGCCATTGGCCGTCTGGATGATCACGCGGCGGCCGGAGATGACGCTGAGGTCGTGGCCGCCGATGGTGTCGAAATAGATGAAGCCGTCTTTATTCACGTAGGTGATGATGAGGCCGAGCTCATCCATGTGGCCGGCGAGCATGAGCACGGGGTCGCCCTTGGGATTGAGCGTGGCGATGCGATTGCCGAGCGCGTCGTTCGCGTAGCTGTCGGCCGCGGGCTTCACGTGCCGGTCAAACACAGCCTGAGCCTCGCCCTCGTATCCGGAAGGCGAGCGGGCGTGCAGCAGTTCAGCGAGAAACGCGGGGACTTTGTAGGTCGACATGGGTTTTAGTCTCGCGCTACCGGGCGGCGGAGCAAAGCGTTTTCCGCGAATGACGATCTATCCAGCCATTGATATCAAAGGCGGCCGCTGTGTGCGGCTGACGCAGGGCCGTGCCGATCAAGAGACCATTTACGCGGAGAATCCGGCCGACGTTGCGGCGCAGTTTCGTGCGGCGGGCAGTGCCTGGGTGCATGTCGTCGATCTCGACGGGGCGTTTGCGGGCGAACCGCAGAACCTCGTGGCCGTGCAAGCTATCTTGGCGCTCGGGATGAAAGTGGAACTCGGCGGCGGGCTGCGCACGCGCGCGGCGGTGGAGCGTGCACTTGGCTTGGGTGTCAGCCGGGTGGTGATCGGCACGCGGGCGGCGGAGAGCGAGAGCTTTGTGGGCGAGCTCGTGCAGGCATTCGCGGAAAAAATCGCCGTGGGCATCGATGCGAAGGATGGAAAAGTCGCGGTCAAGGGTTGGGTCGATACCACCGGCACCGGCGCGCTCGACCTGGCGAAGCGAATGGACGCGATCGGTGTCCGCACGATCATTTACACCGACATCGGAACCGACGGCATGCTAACCGGGCCGAATTTTGCCGCGCAGGAAGCGATGCTCGCCGCGGGCAAATTTCGCGTGATCGCGAGCGGTGGCGTAAGCCGACGCGAGGATGTCGTTAAACTCACCGCGCTCGCGCAGTCGCACGCGAATCTCGACGGCGTGATCGTCGGCAAGGCGCTCTACGAAAAACGCGTGGAGCTTGGCGATCTTTTGAAAGTCGCGGAAGCGCGGAAGAACTGAAGGGCGGAAGTTCCGACTCGGTTCCGTGATTCCGCCCTCGCGCGTTTCCGCGTTTGGCTTGGCGCTATTTCACATTTTCCGCGATTTCCTCCAGCGGGTAGGTGATGATCTCGGCGAGGGTGGGGTGATACCAAGGAGCGCGCAGGAGATCGAAGACGGTGGCTTTCATCGCGAGCGGGCCGCTGAAGGCGTGGATGAGTTCACCGGCGTCTTTGCCGACGATTTCGGCACCGAGGATTTGGCCGCGTTTGGGCTCGGCGATGACTTTGACGTAGCCGTAGTTGGCGTCCATGAGGATCGATTTGCCGTGGTCGTTGAACGGGTAGCTCGCGGTGAGATAGGGTGTGCCGCGTTCGTCGAGTTCGCGTTCGAGTAGGCCGATCGTCGCGAGCTGGGGATCAGTGAAGACGACGTTGAGCAGGAGCGAATAGTCGACGGGCTTCAGTTTGGCGACGCCCGCGGCGTGACGCGCGGCGAGTTCGCCCTGCTGGATCGCGATGTGGACGATTTCGGCGGGACCGGAGCAATCGCCGGCGGCGTAGATGTGCGGCGCGCTCGTCTGCTGCCACTTGTTCGTCAGGATTTGCCCGCTGGGCCGCGTTGTCACGCCGGCCGCGGCGAGGTTGAGGGGCGCGGTGTTGGGTTCGCGACCGAGGGCGTTGAAGAGATGAGCGGCGCGGCGCTTCACGACCTTGCCGTCGTGGACGAACTCGACCCCGAACCCCGTGCGTGAGTGCGCTACGCGTTGCAGCTGCGTGCCGGCGAACAGCTCGATGCCTTCGTCGACAAACGCCTGTTGCACCACAGTCGAGGCGGCGGGCGAGTGATCGCGGAGGATATTGGCGCTGCGTTGCACGAGCGTGACGCGCGCGCCGATGCGGTTGAGAAACTGCGCGAGCTCGCACGCGACGATGCCACCGCCGAGCACGATCACACTCTTCGGGATGAAATCGAGATCGAGCACGTCGTCGCTCGTCCAAAACGGGACTTCGGCGAGGCCCGGCACGGGCGGCACGCTGACCTTTGAGCCCGTGCCGATGAGGATGTGCTTCGCGCGGAGGCGCGTGCCGTCGGAAAGCGCCAAGGTATGTGCGTCGAGAAAGCGCGCGTGGGCTCGGATGAGAGCAAATTTCCCTGAGGTGAGCGCCTGCAGCCGGTAACTGGCGAATTCCGCGATGATTTTTTTCTTCCGCGCGTGGATGGCCTTCATGTCGGCGCGGGCAGAGTGAACTTTCAGGCCGAAGAATTTTCCTTTTTGGGCGAGATGAAGCACTTCGGCCATGTAGAGCAGCGTCTTCGATGGCATGCAGCCGCGTAGAATGCAGAGCCCGCCGAGTTCGCGCGCGCCATCTACGATCGCGGTCTTGAGTCCGAGGGAGACAGCGACGCGCGCGGCGTTGAAACCGGCGCTGCCGCCGCCTATGGCGACGAAGTCGTAGGATTTGGTTTTCATACAGCAGGTGCGAAACAGATGGAGCGGGCGACCTCGTTCGATTTCTCCAGCGAGAAAAGTTTTTCGACCAAGAGCAGGCCGAACTCGATGGCCGTGCCGGCCCCCCGCGACGTGAGCAGGCGACCGTCGCTCACCGTGCGTTCGCCGGTAAGGATGGCGGGCAACTCGTCGGCTGCGGAGAAATGCGCAGTATAGCGGCGGCCTTGGAGCAGCCCGGCATCGTGGAGGACGGTTGGCGCAGCACAGATGGCGGCGAGCCACCGGCCGGCGGCGGCATGACGGAGCACGAGCGCGCGCACGCGGGCATCGGCGCGGAGGTGTTTCACGCCGGGACCGCCGGGGAGGAAGACGCAGTCAAATTCGCGTTCACCAACCGACGTCAGCGTGGTGTCGGCGTGCATCGTGAGGCCACTGCGGCCGGTGACATGGATGCCGTCAGCGAGCGCGGCGATGGTTACCTCGGCCCCGGCGCGCCGGAGGAGATCGATGGGCGCGGTCGCTTCTATTTCCTCAAACCCTTCCGGGAGGATTGCGAGAACGGTGGGCATGGTGTGACTTGAGCACCCATGCGAGGTGCTGCCCACGGAAATATTTCAGGAAAACGACTCGTCGTCTTCGGCTGCGGCTACGTCGGTGCCGAAGTGGCGCGGCAGGGCGTGGCGCGCGGGCTGCGCGTGACAGCGCTGACACGTAACGAAGCGAAAGCGGAGGCGCTGCGCGCCGACGGTAGCGAAGTGATCGTGGCGGACCTTGCGAGCGAGACATGGCACGCGGCGATCGCGGGCGGAGCGGATTTTGTTTTGAACTGCGTGAGTTCGGGCGGTGGGGGCATCGAGGGCGCGCGGCGCAGTTACTTCGGCGGGATGAACTCAATCCTCGCTTGGGCGCGGACGCGTGGGGCAGCGGGCACGATGATCTACACGGGGAGCACGTCGGTCTATCCGCAGGGTGAGGGCGCGAGGGTCGATGAAAACGCGCCGCTGGCGACGACCGGGAGCGAGCGCGCCCGGATTTTGATCGCGGCGGAGAATGGGCTGCGCGCGACCCCCGAAGCGTGCTCGCGCTGGTTCGTGCTGCGACTCGCGGGCATCTACGGGCCGGGCCGGCATCACCTAATCGAGCAGGTCCGTGCCGGCGAGGTGGCTGGCCGGGGCGAGCACCGGCTAAACCTGATCTATCGCGACGATATCGTGGCGGCGGTTTGGGCGGCTTTTTCGGCGCCGACCGTGGTGGCGAACGAAGTTTTCAATCTGGCCGACGACGGCGCGGCGCCAAAGGCGGAAATCGCAGCGTGGCTCGCGGCGCGGCTCGGCTTGCCGGCGCCGCGCTTCACGGGCGAGCCGACAACCGGCCGGCGGGAGGTGACGCCCGATCGCGTGATCGCCAATGGAAAGGCGAAGGCCGTGCTCGGCTGGCGGCCGGAATACCCGAGTTTCCGCGAGGGTTATGAAAAAATATTGTCGCGTTAGGTTTGGCGCGGTCTCTCAACTCTCGGTTTTCAACCCTCAACCCATTTCCCAACCATGGCCGGCGTAGGCACTCTTCTCAAACAAGCCCAGAAAATGCAGCGCGGTATCGAGGCGCTCCAGACTCAACTCGATGCGAAACAGATCGAGGTGACGAGTGGCGGCGGCGCAGTGAAGCTCACCGTGAGTGGTTCGGGTAAGTTCGTCGCGCTCGTGCTCGATCCCGAATTTCTGAAGGACGACGCCAAGGTCGTGGCGGAGACCGTGCTCAGTGCGGTGCAGGACGCGGCGAAGCAGGCGAAGGAATATCACGACGCGGAAATGCAAAAAGTCACGGCGGGTTTCAAGATGCCGGGCGGGTTTTGAGCGCGGCCGCGTTTCGCGATGACGCCAGCGTTTGAGAAACTCCAGAAGCACCTGAAGCAACTGCCGGGGCTGGGCTACCGTTCGTCGGAGCGGATCGCGCTGCACTTACTGGTGGAAAAGCCCGCGCAGCTCCCTGCATTGGTCGCGGCGTTGGAAGATGCCGCGCGGTCCGTGCGGCGCTGCGAGCGCTGCGGGAATCTGGCGGAGACGGCGATGTGCGGCATCTGCGCCGATGAGCGGCGCGATCGCTCTATTGTGTGTGTGGTCGAGCACGTGCCGGACTTGGTGGCGATCGAGCGGAGCGGGGCGTTTCGCGGCAGCTATCATGTGCTTCACGGGAAGCTCTCGCCCATCCACGGCGTGGGCCCGGACGACTTGAATCTCGCTCCGCTGCGCGTGCGGATCGAGGCGGGCGAGGTGAGCGAATTGATTTTGGCCCTTCCCAATGATGTTGAGGGCGAGGCGACCTGCCACTTTCTCACCGAGCATCTCGTGCCGGGCAAGGGCCTGAAGACGACCCGGATCGGATTCGGCCTGCCGAGCGGTGGTGGCGTCCTCTACGCCGACAGTGTGACGCTCAAGAGCGCACTGGAGGGGCGCCGGGGCTACCAATGAAGTGGGCCGGATTTGCACTTGCCGTGCCCGGCTGGGCTCGACCATTTTGCCACGTCCAATGTCCACTTGCGGGCGTAGTATATCGGTATTATGTGTGCTTCCCAAGCATGAGAGGCGGGTTCGACTCCCGCCGCCCGCACCAGATATTAACCCCAACCAAAACCAAAATATGAAGAAATCATCGAAATCGTTCATCGCCCTCATCGCACTGTCGCTCGCCACCGCGGGCTTTGTTTTCGCCGCTGACAAGGCGGTCGAGAGCAAGGTCGCCGGTTGCTGCGCCAAGGCTCAAGCCGACGGCAAGACCTGCGCGCACCCGTGCTGCGTCGATGCGGCGAAGGCCGGCAACAACTGCGAGAAATGCAAGGGCTCCGGCAAGATCGAGAAGAAGGCCGACGCGAAGAAGTAAGCAGCGACTTAGCTGTTGTTAGTTTTCGACCGCGGTCCGTGAGGGCCGCGGTTTTTTTGTGGATGCGAAACTCGATGGACTGACGGCAGAAAAATTTGCCCGGCTGTAGGGCGGGGTCGCCGAACCCCGCCGTCCGAGCGTGTGCGAAACCGTTTAATATCCGGCGGGGGCGGGAGACCCCGCCCTACATCAACTCAGACCCCGGCCGCGACTTGTTCGGCGCGGAGGTTGCGCCAGCGATCGAGCACGCGGCGGTGGATGTCGTCCGGCGCTAGGCCATAGGTGGCCCGGAGGAGTTCGACACTGCTGCCGTGCTCCACAAATTTGTCCGGCCACCCAATCCGCTCGACCGCAGTCGAGCAGTCGGCGTCTTGCAAGGCCTCGAGGACCGCGCTGCCGAAGCCGCCGGCGAGCACGTGATCTTCCATGGTCACGAGCAACGGGATGCAGGCCGCGTGACTGAGCAGTAGGGCGCGATCGAGGGGTTTGACGAAGCGGGCGTTTACCACGCCAACGCTGAGGTTCTCCTCTTTGGCCAAGCGGGCGGCGAGTTTGAGCGCGTCCTGCACCATGCCGCCGAGCGCCCAGATCATGATATTCGAGCCTTCGCGCAACAGCTCGGCGTGGCCGGGGGCGAGGATGGCGGGCTGCTCTTTGATTTTCACCCCGGTGCCGGCACCCCGCGGATAGCGGATGAAGCCCGGTCCCGGGAGTGAGAGACTGGTGTGCAGCATGTCGACCAGTTCATCCTCGTCCTTCGGCTGCATGATCGTGGCGTTGGGCACGCAGCGCAGATAGGAGAGGTCGAAGAGGCCGTGATGCGTCGGGCCGTCGTTGGGCGAAAGCCCCGCTCGATCCATGCAGAAAGTCACAGGGAGGTTTTGCAGCGCGACGTCGTGGATCACTTGATCGTAGGCGCGCTGGAGAAACGTGGAGTAGATCGCGCACACCGGCCGAAAACCCTTCGTGGCCATGCCGGCGGCGAAGAGCACGGCGTGCTCCTCGGCGATGCCGACGTCGAAAAATTGTTGCGGCACCCCCGTCGCGAGATGCGAGAGGCCGGTGCCGCTCGGCATTGCGCCCGTGATGCCCACGATCTTCGGGTTCGCCTGCGCGAAGCGGGTGAGCGCCTGGCCGAAGACATCCTGGTAGTTGGGCGCGGCGCCGGGCGCGGACTTCTTGCTCTCTCCGGTGATGGGATCGAAGGGTGAAGCTCCGTGGAATTTTTCCGGGTGCGCGATGGCGGCTTCGAGTCCCTTGCCCTTTTTCGTCAGCACATGGATGACGACGGGCACATCGCAATGTTTGGCGAACTCCAGATTTTTTTGGAGCGCGTCGAAATCATGCCCATCGACGGGCCCCAGATAACGCAGTCCGAATTTCTCGAAGAGCGAAGACTCCACGAAGAAGTCCTTCGTCTCGCGCTTCCACTTCTTGTAAACCCGATTCATACCCACGCCGGCGGGGAAGCTCTTGAAGAACGCCTCCACATCGTGATGCAGCTTGTTGTAAGTGCGGCTCGTGCTGATCCGGTTGAGATAGTTGGAAATCGCGCCGACGTTTTTCGCGATCGACCACTCGTTGTCGTTGAGGAT
>JANOAF010000133.1:0-2977 GCA_031411015.1 Opitutaceae bacterium
GACCCCGCCCTACAACTCGAATGGGATGACCGCGGCTCAGCGTCGCCCCCGCACCCACTCCGCCAATTGCGCCCAGGCGCGGGCACGATGGCTGATTGTGCTTTTGATCTCGTCCCCCAGTTCGGCGTAGCTCGCGGAAAATCCCTCAGGCACGAACAGCGGATCGTAGCCGAAACCTTGGCGACCTCGCGGCTCACGGAGCAAACGGCCGCGGCATTCTCCCTCAAAGATGTGCTCTGCCCCACTTGGCCCGAGCGCGACCAGCAAGCAGCGAAACTGCGCACCGCGTTGCAGCTCCGGCACGTCGCGCATCACCGCCGCGAGCTTGGCTAGGTTCGCGACCGGATCGTGCTGCGGTCCCGCGTAGTAGGCGGACTCGACCCCGGGCGCACCGTCGAGCGCATCGACACACACGCCGCTGTCGTCGGCCAGCGCCCACGTCCCGGCCGGAATCAGCGCGTGCAGGGCCGCCGCTTTTTTCCGCGCGTTGCCGATAAACGTCCCGGCGTCTTCCACCACGTCGGGCATGCCGCCCACCTCTCGCGCGGAGCGAATCGTCACGGCGAGCCCGGAGGCGCGCGCGAGGGTTTGCAGCTCCGCAACTTTGTGGGCGTTGCCGGAAGCGAGGTAGAAAATCATCACCGCCACGCCACGATCATTTCGGCGCGGCGGCTGATTCCTTCGCGCGCTTCTGCACGACGGCCTTGGTGAGACCGAGCCGTTTCGCCGTCTTGGTCTCGTCGCCCCCATCGGCGGCGAGCGCGCGCACCACGAGCTCGCGCTCGATGCGGGCCAGCATGTTTTCGTCGCCCGTCTTCAGCTGCTCGAAAACATAGTCGAACGCGCGAGCGAGCGTGAGGGGAGGTTCCGCGGGCGTCGGCAGTCTGGGCATCTCCCTGGGTAAATCCGCCGGCACCGCCGCTGGCGCTTCCGGCGGCAAACCCACGGCGTCGCGGATTTCCACGGGTAAATCCTTCACGAGAATCGCGTCACCCTGGGCTATGACGGCGCTGCGATAAATGACGTTTTCCAGCTCGCGCACGTTGCCCGGCCAGCGGTGGCGCACGAGCACCGCCATCGCCTCGGGCGAGACTTTGGAGACGCGCGTTTTTTTCTGCTTCACCAAATTCTGGAGGCAGAAATCGACAATCTGCGGGATGTCTTCGCCGCGCTCGCGCAACGGCGGCATCTTGATGCGGACGACGTTCAGCCGGTAGTAGAGATCCTCACGAAACGTCTTCGCCTTCACCATCTCCTCGAGTTCCTTGTTCGTCGCGGCGATGATACGCACGTCGACCCGAATCGTTTCGGTGCCGCCGACACGCTGAATCTCGCCCTGCTGGAGCACGCGTAGAATTTTCGTCTGCGTGGCGAGCGCCATGTCACCGATCTCATCGAGAAAGATCGTGCCGGCGTCGCAGAGCTCAAATTTGCCGAGCCGCTGCACCGTCGCGCCGGTGAACGATCCTTTTTCGTGCCCGAAGAGTTCGCTCTCGATCAGATTGTCGGGGATGGCGGCGCAGTTCACCGCGATGAAGGGCTTGGTCGCGCGATGGCTGTGTTTCCAGATGCCGCGCGCGACAAGTTCCTTCCCGGTGCCACTCTCGCCGGTGATCATCACGGTCACATCGCTGGCCGTCACCTGACCGATGACTTTGAACACATCCTGCATCACCGGCGAGCTGCCGACGATGCCCTCGCGATAATCGTCCGCATTGATCGTGGGCTTGTAGTTGCCGACGGCGCGGAGATCCGCGTGGGCCTGCAGGGCGTTTTGCGCCAGCGCGATCACCTTCGCGGGATCGAAAGGCTTCATCACGTAGTCGAACGCGCCGTATTTCATCGCCTCGATCGCGGTCTGCGCGGTGCCGAAGGCCGTCATCAAAATCACGAGCTGCCGCGGATTGGCCGCGCGGATGTGTTGGAGGGTTTCGATGCCACCCATTCCGCCCATGCGCACGTCGAGGAAAACGAGATCGGGCGCCGGACCTTTTTTCACAACCGCGATGCCCTCCTCCCCGCTCGCCGCCTCGGCCACTTGGTAGCCGCGCGTGGAAAGCACCCGCGAGAGCGAGTAGCGAATCTCAGCGTCGTCATCGATGACGAGGATGGTCGGTGATCTGACAAGGGCGTCGGACATGAAGGAAGGCGCGAAGGCTGGGCGGAGGCCCGGACCGCCGCCCGAAAGTTCGAGAGAGCGCTGGCTTATTCCGCAGACGCGCTTTTGTTGCTTCTCATGCTGGGCTGGTCAATGAACCTTTTCCGAGTGCGCGGTATCCAGCTCGCGCTGCACTTTTCGTTTTTCGCCCTGCTTGCCGCCGTGGCGGTCTACGGCTGGATCGAAGCCGGGCTCGACGGCATGCTCCTACAAACCGGCGCGCTGGTCGCGGCGTTTGCCTGTGTCGTGCTCCACGAGCTGGGGCACTGCTTCGCCGCCATGCACTACGGCATCGGCGTGCGCCGCATCTTGCTTTTGCCCATCGGGGGCATGGCGGAGTTCGAATCGATGCCCCGCGAGCCTCGCCGCGAGGTCGTCATCGCGCTGGCCGGACCGGCGGTGAACTTCGCGATCGTCGCCGTGCTCTGGGTGCTCCTGCCGAAAGAAGTCGCGAGCAGCGCCGATGACATCACGTGGACGGAGTTCGGCCACGTGATGCTGCAATGGAATCTCTTCATGGGTCTCTTCAACTTGTTGCCGGCTTTCCCGATGGATGGCGGCCGCCTCCTGCGCGCGGCGCTCGTAACCCGGATGGGCTACACGCGAGCGACTTTCTGGGCAGCGACGACTGGAAAAATCCTGTGCGTAACCGGATTGGTTGCCGCAATGTGGCTGAAACCGGAGCTCATCGCGCTACCCATCTTCATCTTTTTCGTCGGGGAAATGGAATACCGCGCCGTGAAGCGTCGCGAAATGGACGATCAGCACTGGCACACCACCGCCGCGCGATTCGGTTTGGGGAGCGGAGCGCCGCTCCCC
>JANOAF010000134.1:0-2493 GCA_031411015.1 Opitutaceae bacterium
GGCGCGCATCGCAGGCGAGAAGGTAATCGTCTCCAGCGCGGAGGTGAAGTCGCCCGTCGCCGTCCGCTACGCTTGGGAAAACTGGCCGACCTGCAATCTCTATAACGGCGCGGGTCTGCCGGCCTCGCCGTTCCGCACGGATGATTGGGATACAAATCCTCGTCCCGCACGCCAATGAAAGCCATCATCCTCGCCGTCACCCTCGCACTCAACGGCCAGCTCTTGGTTGCTGATGAGTTGATCGTTGAGAAGCTCGAAGGTGCAGTCACCGCAACCGAGGTTCAGGCGTTCAAGAGCTTCATGCGCACAGTGCCGGTGCCGATGGACAATCTGCATAACGCAATGGTCTATGGCAGCGGCGGCATGGCGGTGGAGTCGCTGGGGCGGATGTTTGAAATCTCAGGGGAGCACGAGTTGCTCGATCTCATGCTGTGCTTCACGGATCGCATGTTGGCGGCGAGGAATGATCCGAAGGCCGGCGTCATTGTCTGGACTGGCGAACGTGATGCCGTGTGGCCGAATGCGGTGCCGAAAGACTGCAAACCGTCCTACGCAGGCACCGAGACGGGTGACGTCATCGGCCACATCGCTTACGCGGCGCGGCTTATTTTGCAGAACGACAAGCTCGCTCTCCAAAAAGTGCCAGATGGCGATCCGCTCGGCTTTGGCGCGACGTATCACGAACGAGCGCTGCGCTATGTGCGCGACTTGGACCAGACGACGGACAACTTCGTCATGAAATGGTTCGTGCGGGCCGATACGCAGCGCTTGATCACGCCGGACTCTCCGGCTTTCGAAGACGCGACTCGTCCGGGCAGCGCGAACCTGCCCGTGCCGTGGAATCAGCAGATGATGCTCACCAACGGCTTCCAGCGCCTCGCCGAATGCCATGCCTTGCTCGGCGATGATCCAGCACGTGTGAAACGTTACGACGCCGTCGTGCAGGCTTCCGTGAACTGGTTTTTCGAGGCCGCAGAGCGCATCACGGTGAACGAGCACGAATGCTACCGTTGGACCTACGCCGCGGAGAATCCTATGCGTCACTTCGAGGACACCGGGCACGGTGGCTACGATGTCGGCGGCCTTTACCGCGCTTACGTCAGCGGTCGCTATGGCATTACGGCGGCGATGATGCAGCCCTTCGCAAATACGGTGCTCCACATCATGGCGCGGCCCAACAACACCTTCACCGGCCGCACCGATGGCGAAGCCGCCGGAAAACGCCCACCCGGAACGCTGAGAGGCCCCTGGATCGACCTCTGCGAGTTCTCGCCCGAGCTGCTTCCTATCCTGCACGCCGCCAATCGAGGCCGCATCAAAGGCAGCGCAGACACCACGGCTAATCTGCTTTGGGCGCGGCATCGCATTGCGATCGAAACTCCGCGTCCACCGCGTCGTTAATACAACGCTGCCTGCCGCGTCATGACTAAATATGCTTTCGCCGCTGTGCTCGCCGTGTTGCTGGCGTCGCCGGTCATCCCCCTCAGTCCCAAGCTCGCGCCAGGCGGCGGGCATTGCCTGTGGATCAGACCGCACTCACAAACCAACAACGCACCATGAAATCAAAATCAATTCTCTTCTGTCTGCCGCTGCTCGCTTTGCTTGCGCCGCTTCATGCCGAGCCTGTGCAACCGCAGGCGGAGGACCGCGCCGCGTGGATGGACGACGCCAAGTTTGGCCTCTTCATCCACTGGGGACTTTACTCTGAGTTGGGCTCGGGCGAGTGGCTGATGTGCACTAGAAAAATTCCGGTCGCCGAATATGAAAAGAATGCGACCAAGTTCAACCCGGTAAAGTTCAATGCGGACGAATGGGTGACGATTGCGAAAAATGCCGGGATGAAATACATCGTCATCACCAGCAAACATCACGAAGGCTTTGCGATGTTTGGTTCGAAGGTGAGTCCTTACAACATCGTGGATGCCACCCCGTTCAAACGCGATCCGCTCAAGGAATTGGCCGAGGCCTGCCGCAAGCAAGGCATCAAACTTGGCTTCTATTACTCTCACTCCCAAGATTGGCACTATCCAGGGGGGGCGGCCAGTTTGAGGAAAGGAGGATCATGGGATCCTGCGCAAAAGGGTGACTTTAATGACTACTTTCACAAGCTAGCCCTGCCACAGATCCGGGAGTTGGTTACCGGCTATGGCCCGCTCGCGATACTCTGGTGCGACACGCCGTGGTATATCACTCCGGAAATGTCGAAGGAACTGGTCCATACCGTCCGGGCGGTGCAACCGGCCACCTTGATCAACAGCCGGATCTATAATCGTGACCTGAATATTGAAACAATGACTCCGGAGCAGTCGGCCGTGATGCGGGATATCGGCGTGGACTATCTCTGCGGCGGTGATCGACAAATTCCCCTGAGTAGCAAGTGGAAGCATTGGGAAACCTGCATGACGCTCAATAATTCTTGGGGGTATAGAAAGACTGATCACAACTGGAAAACCCCAAGTGCCGTCATTCATCAGTTAGTCACGGTGGTCAGTC
>JANOAF010000135.1:0-2497 GCA_031411015.1 Opitutaceae bacterium
TGAACCGTTTCTACAAAACGAATCTCAACGCCGATCTGACGATGCGTCCTGCGGGGGAATTGAAAAAGGAGTTCACTGCACTGCTCGCGGGCCGGGCGGCGGAGAACATCGGCCACCAATGCGGCTCCGGCATCACGGCCTGCGCGAATCTCTTCGCGATGGAATATGCCGGGCTCCTCGGCTCGAAACTCTATGCTGGCTCCTGGAGCGAATGGATCGCCGATCCGGCACGGCCGGTGGCAAAGGGGTAGGATATCGTGGACGAGCCACGACTACGGATGGCTCGGCTTTTTGGACTGCGCATCAAAGCCGTAGGCGATACGATAAGGTTGATCGAATTTCGCGAGGAGGCGATCCAGCACCGCTAGCGTCGCAGCGCGTGCGCCGAGCTCTGGTGCAGCAGCGACTGCGGAGCGTGCCGACATGAATGCGCCACGATCTCGACGCAAAAAGGCAGCGGTGGCGTCGACGTAGTCATTCCAGCGCATCGGCCATCGAGGAGGCTCTACTTTGAACTTCGCCGCGCTCACGTGTGAAAGGGCACGCTCCGTATCACCTTCTGCGGCGAACATCTGAAGCGCGTGAAAATGCATCAATGTAAACTCGTAGTCCGGCATATCGGGACCGTGCTTGGTTAAATAGGCCTCGAGTAACTCAGCGGCACCACGGTAGTCGGCTTTCGCTTCGTTCACGCGCCAAGCCTTACCCTGTGCGTTGAACTCGCCGACTGGCAGTTCGAGCAACTGGTGCGCGATTGGCGCGGGCGCCGCGATGACCGGCACGACAACCAGCAGGATGAAAACCGATAATGCGCACGCGTTCATGTTGGCCAGTAGTTCACGCTTTCCGCGCGGTCAGGATGCTGCGATCTGCGGCGGTGGGCGTGAAACTAAAATCGCGAAAACCCGCTGCGCCGAGGAGCGTTTCCATTTCGGCGGTCGAGTAGCATTTGCCCTCGGTCACGTTCATGAGCAGCGCGGAATATTTCGCGACGGGGAGCGGGCCGGTTTTGTCGGCGTTGAGATGGGCGTCGTGGACGATGAGCATCCCGCCGGGCTCAAGCGCGGCGAACGAGGCGGCGAGCAGCGGTCGCACCTTGTCGGTGTCCCAATCGTGGAGCACGTTGGAGTAGAGGTGGAGGTCGTGGCCGCGCGGGAGCGGGTCCGCAAACATGTCGCCGGCGACGACGCTCACGCGCGCGGTGTGGCCGCGCTGCGCGATCATTTTTTGGGCGATGCCATCGACGGGCGGGCGTTCGAAGATGGTCGCGGTGAGGTGCGGGTGCTGCGCAACGATGGCGCAGGCGTAGATGCCGGAGCCGCCGGCGATATCGAGGAGCCGCGTGCGCCCGCGCGTGTCGAGCGCCCGCGCCATCGCGGCGCCGAGGTAGAGCCCGCGGCAATCCATCGCGGCGGTGAAGTTGGCGGCGAACTCGTCGGTGAGCATCGCGGCGGTCCAGGTCTTTTCGGTTTTGCTGCTGCCCCAGTTGGCGGGTTTGTCGGTGCGGAGGATTTTGATGTAGTCGTGCACGACCGGCCGGTCCTTGAGCGAGGCGTAGTAGGGTCCGATGAAAAACGGCGAGGTGCGCACGAGGTGCTCGCGCGCGACGTCGGTGACGTGAAACACGCCGCGTTCCGCGCGCACAAAACCGTTGGCCGCAAAGAGCGTGAGCATCACATCGGCCGGGCGCGCGTGAATCCCGAGCCCGCGGCAGATGCCCGCGAGGTCCGACGGGTGCGCGGCGAGCCACGTGAAAAAATCGAACTCCGTGAGCGCCGCCGTGATCAGGTCGACGGCGTAGAGGCCGTCGCGATAGCGGTAGATTTCGAGCGGGTCGGTTTGGGGCAGGCGAGTGAGGTCCATGGGCGGGTGGCGAGTCGAAGGCGCGAAGGGAGCGTTGGAAAGCGAGAAGCGCGCGGTAGGGCGCGTGTCTTGCACGCACCGCTCCGAGTTGAACGCACGACGGCGCGTGCAAGACACGTGCCATACCGCGGGTCGGAGAACGCGGTCAGGCGGCTGACCGCGCTACGCTCGGCGTCGCGAAAAGTTGTCATTGCCGCGGGCCGCGAGACGCGGCAATCCGTCTGTCTTTCCCATGCTCGTCCACACTGTTTACTTCTGGCTGAAACCCGAACTGACCGCGCAGCAGCGGGCCGAATTTCGCAAGGGCGTCGAGTCGCTCGGCGGCATCAAGGCCGTCGAGAAACTCTATGTCGGCGCGCCGGCGAAGACCCCGAAGCGTCCGATCATCGAGGACACCTATTCCATCGGCTTGACGGTCGTCTGCAAAGACATCGCCGGCCACGATGCCTACCAGATTGATCCGATCCACCTGGCGTTCGTGAACACGTTTAAGACGTTTTGGAATAAGGTGCAGATCTACGACGCGGAGTGAGGCCGCGCCGGGGTAGGGTGGGTCTTCGACCTGCCCTTTTCTACCTGAGGGCGGGTCAGAGACCCGCCCTACTTTCAAACCGCGTCGGCACATCTTTGGATG
>JANOAF010000136.1:0-10350 GCA_031411015.1 Opitutaceae bacterium
ATTGGCGGCGTCGGCGGCGGCTTCGTCGCCCTCCGCCGCCGCGACGGCCGCACCCGCTTTGGACGGAAGGCCACGCACTTCGAAAATCAGCGGCGCGCTCGCATAGTCGTGGATCACGACCTGCGTGTTCGGCGTATCGCCGTCGTCGACATAACCCAAACGGCCGCCGACGCTCAGCGTGCCCCGCGGCAGGCCGGTCTCTCCGAGGAACCAGCGCGCGACGTCCATCTGGTGGATGCCTTGGTTACCGACATCACCGTTGCCGGTCATGTGGAGCCAATGCCAGTCGTAGTGGAGCCGCTTGCGGTGCAGCTCGGCCTTCGGTGTCGGCCCGCACCACAGATCGTAGTTCACCGTCGAGGGCACCGGTTGGGGGCCCTCGGTCTTGCCGATGCTCGGGCGCGCCTTGTAACAGAAACCACGCGACGCCGTGATTTTCCCGAGATTGCCGGCGCGCACCCACGCCACCGCCTCCTGCAAGCCGGCGCCGGAACGGATCTGGGTGCCGCATTGGACGACGCGGTTGTATTTTGCCGCCGCGGTGACGAGTTGGCGGCCCTCCCAGATGTTATGAGAAACAGGTTTCTCGACGTAGACATCCTTGCCCGCCTGCACCGCCCACACGGCCTGCAACGAATGCAGGTGATTGGGCGTCGCGATCGTGACGGCGTCGATGTCCGGCGCGGCAAGCAGTTCGCGGATGTCGACGAAGGTGCGAATGTCGGCACCCGCGGCGCCGAGGTTGGCCTTGGTCTTGGCGAGGACCGCGGTATCGACATCGCACAGGGCGACGATGCGGACGCCGGCAATTTTCGAGAGACTGTTGAGGTGGCTTTTGCCGCGGCCGTTAAGGCCGACGACCGCGACACGGAGGTCGCCATTCGAACCGGCCACCTGCGCCCACGAACGGGCGGAAAACGCCGCGGTGGCGGCGCCCGCAACCGCGGTGTTACGAAGAAACGCGCGGCGCGTGAGGTGATTGATATGGAGGGGCATTTTTTTGGGGAGGTTGGGGGGTGAAAGTAGGGCGGGACTGTGACCCGCCGTCGGGGCGAACACTGAGCGTGCAAAAGGGCGGGTCACAGACCCCGCCCTACCTTTCACTTCCCGGCAGCGTAAGCTTTATACTGCTCGGCGATCTTGGCGGTTTTTTCGTCGCCCATGTGGAAATAAAAACGCCAGCGGAAGGTCACGCTGCCGCCCGCGGGGATCGTCATGTTGCCGGCTGTCGGCTGGCCCTTAAGGTTTTCGAAATCATGTTGGCCAAAAGGATTCGCGGCGAAGAGCGCGTAGGAACGCACGTGCCACCAGGTCGGGTGCCGCGGATTCGACGGGTGGTCGAACATCGCGATGCCGTAGACCTTGCCGTCCTTCGGCGCGTAGTAATCGACCCATGCCGATTTCTTGCCCCACGTCGCGTCGTTCTTCTGGCCGGAGTCATTGATGATCGTGCCGAGGCCGGGGTGCTGCACGCGCTTCTTGTCTGCGCCGGTGTAGCTGTGCGGCGGCGTCATCCAGAGCGGGAGGCGCATCGCCATCGATCCTTCCTTCGTATCGCCGAGCGTGACGGGCTTGTTGGCGGGGGCTTGCAACGTGACCTCGTAGTCGAGGATGCGACCGCCCGCCACTGCTTTGGCCGTAATCACCGTCTTGTCGGTCATGTGCACGGTGCCATCGGGACCGACCCAGTTATTCATCCCGGTAATCTTGCCCTCGGATTTTCCATCCACCGTAACCACTCCGTAGCTGACAATTTTCCCCTGCTTCGCGCCGCCGGTCTCGGCCCAGAAGTCGAGGCCGTTCACATCGCCGTGCGTGAACCACAGCGAGCGGTGATGCGGATGATCGCTTACTTCGCCGGGCACATCCTTCTTCATCGGGTAGTGGCGCATCAGCTCCGTGCCGTCAGCCGCGAGGACTGGGTAGAGGTAGGGCTTGGGCGTGCCCTTGAAAATATACTCGGTAAACAACTGCCCGCCGATTTCCACGCGCACACGGTCGTCGGCGCGGGTGAGTTTGACATCGTTGGCGGCGGCAAGGCAAAGCGCCGACGGCAGCAACGCGGCGGCCAGCACGAGGAGGGGTGAGACACGTGACTTCATGGGTGACAGAGAGACGAACGAACCGCGAAAAGGGCGCAACCCGATTCGCGCCGCGCGCCGCCTGATATTTCCAACGTCTCTTAGTTTTTTGGGCTTTCGTCGCGAGGAGCGCAACGACGGATCAAGCCAGCTGAATCGCCACGGCGCGCTTCGCACACGGCGCGGTGACAAAGGGCTAATGAAATCGCCCGATGCTTTTGGGCGATTGGCTTGTTGTGGGCCCCGCCGGTGGCCGGGCACCCGCCCGGCGGGCGGGTCTACCACGTGAAAGTCTACGCTTCACGGGCGAATGGCATAAAACATAAGAGCCACTGACATCATTCGGTTCCGCCGTCCGGACACAAAAAAGGGCCGCTTGCGCGGCCCGTGAAATGATGCCCGAAATTTCAGGCGGAATCGGCCGCGCTTACTTCCAGCTCAGCACGAGGCGCGTGAAGTAGGTCGTGTCGAGCCGTTCGACACCCTTGCCCGGCTTGCTGTTGTAATCGTTGGCCACACCGAGGCGGACCTTCCACTGCGTGCTGAGAAGCGGGAGTTCGAGCGAGCTCTCGTGGGTCAGCACGAAGTTGCTGAAATCATCGAACGTCGGGACGTAGGAGATGCGGTTCACGAGCACGGCGTTGTCCAGCTGCAGGCGGTGGGCGAGGCCAAAGTCCAAACCGGCGCTCTTCACATCGGTCGTCTTCGGGTTCTTGTAGCCGGCATAGCGGAACGACACACCGGCGCGGCCCGTGAGCAGCTGTTTCGCTTCCTTGATGAAATCGTAGCCGAGACCCGCAGCGGCCACGTCGTAGAGTTCAATATCCTTCACGCGGTCGAAGCCGCCTTCGTTGCGCATATACCAAGAGTAGCGGCCGGAAAAATTATTGGCGTAATCGACACCAGCCTTGAACTGGTCAGCCGACTTCACGCCGTCGGAAACTTGGCGGTCGTAGGCGGAGTAGAATTGCAGCGTGTCCTGCGAGCCGGCGAGAGTCGCGCGAAACGAGAAACCCGTGGCGAGCTGCTCCTTGTTGCCGGTCTTGCCGGCAACGTCCACCGCCGCCTCATAAGCCCACCCGCGCTCCAGCGCCGCGACCGCCGGATCCTTGCCGCCCGCGGCCCACGAAGCCGCGACTTTGTCCACCGTGGTGGAAATCGAACCTTCGGCGCCGGCGACCTGCACGGTGCCACCGGAGGTGGTCACCTTGCCATCGACACGCGTGCCACTTGCGAGGCGCACTGCAATCGGGCCATCGGTCGTGATGCCTGCGACTTCAGACTGCTTGATCGTGATCGCTCCGGCGTAGTCGGTGGAGACCGTGACGGCGCCGCCGTCGATCTTCGTGACTTTGCCGATGATGCGGGCGCCGCTCTTCGTCTCAACGACGTCAGCGGACAAGTTTACCGCGCCAAAGGCGACAGCAGCGAGGGCCAGGGAAGCCCGTAGTAGGTTGGTTTTATTCATGGAGGGAAATCGCAGGGGCTCGTATCTAGAACCTAGACACTCTTTGTCAACGGCTCGTTAGGGCCAAATACCCAAAAGCGCCGGGCTCTAGACCCCAATGTCCAGAAACGGCAGCTCGACACGCGCTGGTGCCGGGAGTTGCCTCCCTTTTCGAAAAATGCCCGCCGCTGTCCTACGCCCCCCACTTCTCGTCGCCAATCACTGGCGCGAATACCAACTCCTTGAGTGCGGCGACGGCATGAAGCACGAGCGCTGGGGCGATTTCACCCTCGTGCGCCCCGATCCGCAAATCATCTGGCCGCGCCACACCGCCGAAGGGAAAGCCCCGCCTGCCCGTTGGGAAAACTGGGACGGCTTCTACCACCGCAGCGAACAGGGCGGCGGTAAATGGGAATTCCATCGCGCCCTCCCCGACCACTGGAAAATTTCCTACGCGCCGCTCGGCCTCAGCTTCAAGATTCACCCGACTTCCTTCAAGCACACCGGCCTCTCCCCCGAGCTGGCGGTGAACTGGGATTGGTTCTCCGCTAAAATCAAAACCGCCCGCGCCGCCGGCCGCGAAGTGAATGTCCTGAACCTCTTCGGCTACACCGGTGCCGCCACCGTCGCCGCCGCCAAAGCCGGCGCGAGCGACACGCACGTCGACGCCGCCGAGGGCATGGTGAAGTGGTGCCGCGAAAACGCCACGCTCTCCGGCCTCGCCGCCGCGCCCATCCGCTACCTCACCGACGACTGCCTCAAATTCGCCCGCCGCGAACTCAAGCGCGGCCGCAAATACGACGCGATCATCATGGATCCGCCGACCTACGGCCGCGGCGCGACCGGTGAGATGTGGAAACTTGAGGAGCATCTCTGGCCGCTGCTCACCGAGTGTCGCGCCCTGCTCAGCGAGCAGCCCCTCTTCTTCCTCATCAACGCCTACACCGCCCGCCTCTCGCCGACCGTCGTCGCGAATCTCCTCGCTGAACTCCTCCACGGTCGCTCCGGCACCATCACCGCCGGTGAAGTCGGCCTCCCGATTCAGCGCGACGGCAAGGTCCTGCCCTGCGGCATCTACGGCCGTTGGGAGGCGTAACGGTCGATCCAATGACGGTGAAGGTTTGCCCCGCGCTGTTCTTCGCGACGTGCCTCTTTGCCGGCCCAGGGAGCAGCGTGGCCGCATCGGGCGCACCGGCGGCCCCGTCAACCGCGCCGAGGCGCGTCGACTATTCGTCCGGGACCATCTTCACCGAAAACGATCTCTACACTCTCGGCACGCCTTCCGACCGCTACTACACCACGGGCCAGAAGTTCACCCGGATTTCCGATCGGGTGGAAAATTTCGCGGACGCGTTTGAGACGCGCTGGGTGCAGTTCCTCGCGCGCCACGCCAGCGACCGCGCCGAAAAAACCACCGAACGTGAGCAGCGCCGGGTCGGCGCCCCGCTGTATCCCGCCCCCGCGTCGCCGACCCCGCCTCCGGCGCAACTCCGCGTGGCGTTTTCGCTGGGCCAAAACATGTTCACGCCGGCCGACACGCACACGCCGGCGCTGCAAGCCCACGACCGGCCCTACGCGGCTTGGCTCTACCTCAGCACCGCCCTCCAAGCCCGCTCCACCTCGACCGAACCGCGCGCCTGGCTTTCGGTTTGGGGTGCCGATATCGGCTTGGTCGGGCCCGACGCCCTCGGAAAACAGATTCAGAATTTCGTCCACGATCGCATTTCGCACAGTCCCCGCGCTCAAGGCTGGCAGCACCAACTCTCCGACGAACCCGGCCTGAATCTGTTCCACCAAGCCAAGCTCCGCTGGTTCGCGGGCGACCGGCGCGGCTTCGGCGGCGACCTGATCGCCCATGGCGGCTTCTCCCTCGGCAACGTCTCCACCTACGCCAACGCGGGTGCGACCGTGCGCTTCGGCGTCGGCCTGCCCGATGACTTCGGCACCGATCCGATCCGCTCCGGTGCCGATACGTCCCAGGCCGGCGGCATCCCACCCCGCTGGGGCGCGCACGTCTTCGCTGGGTTCGACGGCCGCCTCGTCGGTCGAAACATTTTTCTCGATGGCAATACCTTCGCCCACAGCCACCACGTCACCCGCGAGACCTTCGTCGGCGATGTCCAATTCGGCGTCGCGTTCACCTTCCGCCGCTGGACCCTTTGCCTCTCGCAAGTTCGCCGCACCCCCGAATTCAAACTCCAAGACCACGCCCAAGCCTACGGCTCTATCGCGCTGACTTTCCCCCTCTCGGGCGCGAAGTCCACCGCACGCTGAGCCGCGCCGGCCCCGCCATTCACCGTAGTGGCGCCGCTTTCGACGCGTTTTCCCGCACTTTCCATTCCATGAAAATCCCGCATTGACCGCGGGTTTTTCATGGTGACTATTTTCGCTATGCTTGACCGCGCCGCCGACCGCTCGCTCATCCGCACCGCGCTCCGCCGCAGCCGCGTCGTCGCGCTGCTCGGTCCGCGCCAGTGCGGCAAGGCCACCCTCGCCCGCGAATTCGTCGCCCCCGACTCGCCGAACTATTTCGACCTCGAGGACCCCGCCAGCCTCGCGCGCCTCGCCGAGCCCGACACCGCCCTCCGTCCGCTCAAGGGCCTCGTCGTTATCGACGAGGTGCAGCGCCGCCCCGAACTCTTCCCGCTCCTCCGCGTGCTCGCCGACCGCCGGCCGCTGCCCGCGCGCTTTCTCCTCCTCGCCAGCACCGCGCCCGAGCTGCTCAAGCAGGCGTCGGAATCGCTCGCTGGCCGCATCGAAACCATCCCGCTCGAAGGCTTCCGCCTCGCCGATCTCGGCGCCGACGCCCAGTCGCGCCACTGGCTGCGCGGCGGCTTCCCGCTCGCGTTCACCGCGCGCAACGACGCCGACTCCTTCGCGTGGCGCCGCCAGTTTCTGTCGACCTTCCTCGAACGCGACCTCCCGCAGCTCGGCGTGACCATCCCCGCCGTCACGCTCCGTCGATTCTGGAACATGCTCGCGCATTACCACGGCCAGATTTGGAACGCCGCGGAACTCGCCCGCGCCTTCGCCGTCAACGAATCCACCGTGCGCCGCTACCTCGACCTGATGACCGGCGTGTTTATGGTGCGCCAGCTTCCGCCTTGGTTCGAGAACCTTGGCAAGCGCCAGGTGAAGGCCCCGAAAATTTACCTCCGCGACAGCGGCCTTCTCCACGCGCTCCTCGGCCTTGGCACGCGGCGCGACCTTGAGCACCACCCGAAACTCGGCGCCTCCTGGGAAGGCTACGCCGTCGAGGAAATCCTGAAGGCGTTGCAACCCGACGACGCCTACTACTGGGCCACGCACAACGGCGCCGAGATCGACCTCGTTCTCTTCAAGGGCGGCAAACGCCTCGGCATCGAATGCAAACGAGCCGACGCCCCCACGCTCACGCCCTCGATGCGCATCGCGCTCGCCGACCTGAAGCTCGACCAACTCCTCGTCGCCTACCCCGGCGAACGCCGCTACCGCCTCGATAAACGCGTCGAAGTCGTGCCGCTCGCGGAGTTGGTCGGAGCCTCGTGAAACGCCTCCCGCGTCTGCGGGCAGGAGCCTACTTGCAGGCGATTCACGCCATGTCCGCACCAACCACTCGAGCCGCCTGCCGCTGAGACTCTCGCCCACCTCGCCGAAGCCTCGACGAAGGCGGGTCACCGATACTCGCATAGCTCCAGAATCACCCCGTCCGGATCGAGAAAGTAGACGAGCGTCTTGTCGCCCGCCGCGAATTTCACCACGCCCCGCGGCACCTTCACCGGATCGGAAAACAACGTCACGCCCGCCACGCGCAGCCTCGCTGCCATGCCCGCGATGTCATCGACGCGAAACGCGATGTGCCGCAGCCCATCCGTATTCGCCCGCGAATTCTCCGGCAGCACTACGCCGGCCGGCGTCACATATTGCAGCAACTCGATCCGCGGCCCGCCGCCGCCCGGCAGCTCAACAAACGCCACCAATCCCTCCACGCCCTTGAGCCCGATAATCTCCTCGATCCACGCGCCCTTCATGTGGACATCCGCCGTCTTCACGAACCCCAGCACCTCGGTGTAGAACTTCACCGACCGCGCCAGATCGGCGACGACAAGGTTGATGTGATCGATGGCGCGAATCATGCGTCGATGCTGAAAGCCACTTCCGATCGCGCAAGCTCTGACACCTCACCCGACGACACCGGCTTTTCCCTCTTTCCCTCTGTCGCCAACTCCCTCATTCCCTCCGCCATGTCGCTTTCCCCGCTCGCCTCCGTTTACTACGACCGCTCGCTCGCGCTGCTCGCCACCGCGCGCGAGAAAAACGCCGCCACCATCGCCGCGCTCGCGCCGATCCTCGGCGCGTCTATCGCCCGCGGCGAAGTGATTCACACCTTCGGCTCCGGACACAGCGAGATCATCGCGCGCGAAATCGTCGGCCGCGCCGGTGGGCTCGTGTGCATCACGAGCATCAACGATCCCACCGCCGGCTTCATCGAGAACCTCGTCGGCTACGGCACCAAGCTCGTCGAGCGCTACGACCGCCAATACGAGTTGCGGGCCGGCGAGGTCGTCATCGTCATTTCCAATTCGGGAAAAAACGCCTCGCCGATCGAGGTCGCGCTGCACGCGAAGAAAAAAGGCTGCCTCGTCGTCGGCCTCTGCTCGCTCACGATGTCGTCCACCGCGAAAACCGTGCACCCCGGCGGCAAAAATCTCCACGCGCTTTCCGACTACGTGCTCGATAACGGCGGCGTGCCCGGCGACACGATGCTGCAGATCACGCCCGAGATCGCGACGGGCCCGACCAGCACGTTCATCGGCGCCTCGCTGCTCAACTGGCTCATGCTTTCCACGCTGGAGTGGCTGAATCAAAACGGCCACGCCCTCCCCGTGCTCCGCTCGCAGAACATCCCCGGCGCCATCGATCACAACCGGGCCGTCGGCGAAAAATACAAGCACCGCCTGAGCAAACAGCTCGCGTAGAAAAACCGTCACCACGAAATACACCAAACACACGAAAGAAACCTGACGTCTGCTCCCCGCTATTCAGTTTCGTGTCTTTCGTGTGTTTCGTGGTGAACTCCCTCCGATGAATTTCAAGATCGGCGTCGATGGCGGCGGCACCAAGACCGAGTGCATCCTCGTCGATGCCCGCGGCGAGATCGTAGCGCGCCATCTCGCGCCCGGCTGCAACCCCAACGTCGCCGGCCCCGAGCCCGCCCGTGCGATCGTCACCGCCGCTCTCGCCGCGCTCATTTCGTCTCCGGCTCTCAGCTCTCAACTCTCCGCTCTCAGCTCGTCGCCGATTGTGGCGACGCACCTCTTCATGTCCGGCGCGCCGACGTTCTGGCAGGAGTTCGCCGCCTCGCTCACCGGCTTCGGTCGCGTCACCGCCGCGATCGATTCGCTGCCCACACTCGAACTCGCCACGCACGGCGCGCCCGGCCTCGTCATCCACGCCGGCACGGGCTCGTTTGTCGCCGCGCGCGCGCCCGACGGCGCGATCCATTACGCCGGCGGCACTGGCTGGCGCTTCGGCGATCCCGGCAGCGGCTACGAACTCGGCCGCCGCGCCATCGCGCGCGCGCTCCTCGAACTGCAAGGCTGGCTCGCACCCTCGGGCCTCGGGCCCGCTGTGCGCGAGCACACGCAGCTCGGTGACGCCGCCGATGTCCGCGCCATTACGCGCTACTACTACCAACACGCCGAGCCCAACCGCGTGATCGCCGCGCTCGCCCCCGCCGTGCTCCGCCTCGCCGATGAAGGTGACGCCGTCGCACGCGAAGTCGCGATCGCGTCCGCCGCCGAGTTGCTTGAGCTCGCGAACCGCGTCGCAGAAAAACTTTTCCCCGGCACCGCTCCGGAAAAAATTCCCGCCGGCCTGAGCGGCGCGCTGCTCAACCACCCGCTCGTCGCCGCCGCGCTCGCGCCCCGCACGCGACTCACGTTGCAACCCATCACCGCCGCGCCCATCGAGGGCGTGCGTCGCCTCCTGCTGCGCACGTAATTCCGGATCTGCCTTCATCCGCGCCATCCGCAAAATCCGCGGTCAAACATCCTCCTCTGTCCGCCTCATGCGCCCCGCACCCATCCCGCGCCTTTTTCTCCTCCTAGCCACGTTGAACGTATTTTCGTTGCGCACCGCCGCCGCCGAAAAAATTCCCGGCCAATCCTACTTCGGCACCGAGCACTACATCGAATACCTCGCCGGCGATCTGCCCATCGTGCTGACCTCGCCACACGGTGGTCGGCTGAAGCCCGGCGCGATTCCCAACCGCACCGAGGGCGTCACCGACATGGACGCCAACACTCAAGAACTCGCCCGCGCCCTCGCCGACGAATTTTTTGCGCGCACCGGCCACCGCGTCCACCTCGTCGCGAGCCACCTCCACCGCGTGAAACTCGATCCCAATCGCGAAATCAAGGAGGCCGCCCAGGGCCACGCCGCGGCCGAGCGCACGTGGTCCGAATATCATGCCGCGATCAAGGGCGCGATCGCTGCCGCGGTCGCGCGTCACGGCTTCGCCTTCCTCGTCGATCTGCACGGCCATGGTCACACGATCGCGCGCCTCGAACTCGGCTACGCCCTCGGCGCAAAACATCTCAACGTCTCTGACCAAGCCTTCGACGCCTCCGGCGTCATCGCCGTCAGCACCATTAGCGATCTCCAAAAACGCCTCGGCGGCAGTGCAGCGACACTCCTCCGCGGTCCGCGCAGCCTCGGCGATCTTTTTGTCAGCCGCGGCCTCCCCGCCGTGCCGAGCCCGCAAGATCCCAGCCCGGGCAAGAATTCGTTCTTCGACGGCGGCTACACCGTCCGCCACCACGCCGGTGGCGATACGCCGAA
>JANOAF010000137.1:0-3271 GCA_031411015.1 Opitutaceae bacterium
GCGCGTAGCGCGCCGTGGTCGCCGAGGCTCAAGCACTCGTCGCGATCCAGCCGGATTGCTTCGTCGCTTCCCTACCCGCAATGACCGTCTACACCTTACGGGACGCTAGTAGGCGCACACGGGCAGGGTTCGAGGGTCTCATACTTGGATTGATCAAATGCCTCGGGGCGTGCCCCGAGAGTTTTTACGGAGCGGCCATTTTCCTCGAACGCCAGCCCGTGTGCGCCTACTAGCGTCCCGTAAGGTGTAGACGGTCATTGCGGGTAGGGAAGCGACGAAGCAATCCGGCTGGATCGCGACGAGTGCTTGAGCCTCGGCGACCACGGCGCGCTACGCGCACCTCGCGATGACAATCGTCTGAAGCGTAAGGGACGTTGGTATCAGTTGTTCGTTCACCCATCACCCCATGCGGGCTTTTGGCTCGGCCCCATGGCGCGGTGCGACGGTAGTGGCTCAGTTTAGGTTTGTCATTGCGAGCCGGGCGCAGCCGGGCGTGGCACTCCAGCTGGAATTTGTGATGGATTGCTTCGTCGCGGCGCTCCTCGCAATGACCGTAATAATTCAAACTGCGCCACCACCGGTGCGACACAAGGGTTGCAGGCGCGGTGACGTCTGATCAATTCACTCCCCATCCCATGAGCGCCCAACTCCATCGACCCAAACTGCGCGTCAATTGTTTCAGCGTTTCCCTCGACGGCTATGGCGCCGGTCCGCACCAGGACCGGCAAAATCCCCTCGGCGTTGGCGGCATGGCGTTGCATGAGTGGGTTTTTCCCACGCGCACGTTTCAAACAATGCACGGCGGCGGCGCGGCCGGCACGACGGGCATCGACGACGATTTTGCGGTGCGCGGCATGGCGGGACTCGGCGCGTGGATTCTGGGCCGGAATATGTTTGGCCCGGTCCGCGGCGCTTGGACCGACGACCAATGGAAAGGGTGGTGGGGCGACAATCCTCCCTATCACGTGCCGGTGTTTGTCCTCACCCATCATCCGCGCGCCGCGATCGAGTTGGCGGGCGGCACGACGTTTCACTTCGTGACCGACGGGATCGTCGCCGCCCTGGATCGCGCGCGTGGGGCCGCCGGCGGCAAGGATGTGCGGGTCGGCGGCGGTGTCTCGACCGTGCGCCAATACTTGCGGGCCGGCCTCATCGACGAAATGCACCTGGCCGTCTCGCCGGTTCTTCTCGGCTCGGGAGAAAATTTGTTCGCCGGTCTCGACCTGCCCGCGCTCGGTTATCAACGCACCGAGCATGTGTCGTCGCCACACGCGACGCATGTCGTCTTCACGAAACGCGCGCCATAACCGCGACGAAGTCGCCAGTCCGTGTTCGGCGAACGCGGCAAGGGGATGCGCCAAGTTGAAAATTTGTGATCCATCGGGGTTAGCCGCCTTCGCGGGAGGTTTTATTTCCGCCGGCACACGAGGAAGACTTCGTCAACCTCCGCCAGATCGATCAAACCAGCAGCCATGACCAACCGGCGTTGAAACAACATCCCGAGCGGAAAAAACAGCCAGTTATAGCAGCGAACCGCAAAGGTATGATGGCGGGTGAGCCCCTTGACCGTGAAATCCAGCAAGCGCGGATTGTTCGATTGCATCCCGAAGATGGCGCTCTGTTCGACGGAGAGTTCATGGCGGGCGAGCAACGCCTGCAACCCGCTGGGGTCGTAACGCCGCGCGTGTCCGACGTAGTCGTCGAAGGTGGTCCAGCGGGCGGGATGCAGCGGCACGGAAAAAATCAATCGGCCGTCCGGCCGGAGCACGCGCGTCAATTCGCCAAACACGCGCTCGTCGTCCTCGACGTGCTCGATGACGTCAAACGCGGCCACCAAGTCGAAGCGCCCCTCGACAAACGGGAGTGCGGTGATTTCGCCGGAGCGGGCGATGCCGCCGAGGGCGGTGAGTTGTTTGATGACCGGAGGGCTGATATCGACAAAATGGGTTCCGGCGATCCGCAGGCGAGGGCGCAGCCCGGGCCCGATCTCCAAGCGCTGCGATGCCACCGGCAACAGGGCGGAAATCACTGGCCACGTGTTGAAACGTTCCGGCCGCGTGAGGTAGGTTTTCGACCAGAAGGCATCGTAGAAATCGCTGTTCCGTGCCGCGAGAGTGCTGGGATTCATAGGGCCGCGCCAGTCAATCGGAGACGGACGACGGTTTGATGGACAGCGGGAACGGGTCGTCGTCGCGGATTATCGCCGGATTGAGAGCGAATCGCCACCGCGCGACCAGCTCCGTGCACCGATCGTCGCTGCATTGGAGCGCGCGCGGGAGGCCGCCGGTGGTCAGGACGTGCGGATCGGTGGCGGCGTCTCGACCGTGCGCCAATATTTGCGGGCCGGCCTCATCGACGAGCTGCACCTGGCCGTCTCACCGGTTCTCCTCGGCCAGGGAGAAAACCGGTTCGCCGGTCTCGACCTGCCCGCGCTCGGTGATCAACGCACCGAGCACGTGCCGTCGCCGCACGCGGCGTATGTCGTCTTCACGAAACGCGCGCCATAGTCTGCCTGCTACCGAATTAAACGCCCGGTGCGGTGAACGATCGCAATATCAATTTCCGCGACCTGACCCTGTCATCCCTTCCTCCTGAGCACGCCGATTTTTCGACTGGAGAGATCGCTGGGCCCGTCGAGCATGCCGATCAGGTCGGTCGAGAATTTCCATTTCTTGCGCAGCGGCGTCTTGGCGTTGGCATTGCCTGCACGTTTGCTCGGCGCGGGGTATTGCTCGGGCCAGAGTGCTTCGGGCATGTCGCTGTGGAGGTAACGCATCTCACCTTTCGCGGTGATGCGATAGAGCGAAAGGGCGTGGGCGTGCGGCTTCGTTTTCTGCGGCTCTGAATCGGTCGCGACCGCGCAGATGTCCCACCAAGGTTCGCCCGTCCGTTTGATGAGCCGGCCGAGTTCGCGCCAGTATTGTTCGGCGACGGCGAGCAGCACGACCGACTTCGCCACTTCGAGAATGAGGGCGCGAGAATCGTAGCGGGCGACGATGCGCCTTCAGCAGCGGAGGCCGGCAGCCTCGGCGAGTCGGAGCTGGTTGGCGTCGAAACTAAGGAATACTTTGGGCTTGGCCAGGCGCGCATGAGCGACGTGCAGAATGTCCAAACCCCGATGCCCGCCGTGGGCGGTGTATTCCGCGGAGAGCCGTGCGCCTTCAGCAAGAATTTCCTTCAAGGACACATCGCTGTAGCGCCAGTGTCCGCTGGTGTAATCCTCCGCGAGCCCAGCTAACCGACGCTCCGTTTCGCCTACCGGTAGCAGTCC
>JANOAF010000138.1:0-4814 GCA_031411015.1 Opitutaceae bacterium
AATCGCACCGCCGCCAACTTCACTCCTCACGATTTTGCTGCCGCTCCACGCGGTTGAGTTCGGGGCGGCGAATTTTCGCATCCGCTCTTCTTATCACCGCCGCCGGATCTTGGCTACGCTGTGGAGGAATTACCGCTTACGATCAAATGACCTCGGCGAACGATTTTCGCAGGAGAGAGAAAAACACCGCGCCGGCCACGCAGACCACGACCGAACTGGCATAAACGTAAATCAGTTTGTCGATGGGCATCGCTTGCTGCCAAAGGACGACCTTGCGCGCCAAGTCCACGACTTGGAACAATGGGTTGTAATGAAGGAAGTGCAGTTCGGCCGGGATTTTCTCCGGGGGAAAGGAAACCGCGGAAGCGAACATCAGCGCCGATGACACAAACCCGGTGAGTTGACCGATATCCCGCACAAACACTCCGAGGGCCGCGAGCATCCAGGCAACCCCGAGACAGAACAGCAGCAACGGGAGAACCAGCACAGGCAGCCAGAGCACGCTTACGGAAAGTCCTGCGCTACCAAAAAGCCCTCCTGCCAGCACCAAGCCAATACTCACGGCGAGATGAAAGGTCGTGGCCCCGATCTGAGCGACGGGTAAAACTTCCAATGGGAAGACCACCTTTTTAACGAAGTTGGGATTAGCTACGATCAGGCTGGGTGCGGCCCCGAGCGTTTCGGCAAACACGTGGAAGAGCGCCAGCCCGAGGAACATTGCCAGCGAGAAATCGAAGCGCGTCTCACCCGGTAATACGCCGAACCGCTGGCCGAAAAAAATCCCGAAGACCACGAAGTGCAGCGCCAGCATCGAAAGCGGATTAATTAACGCCCAGAACGCTCCGAGCCGGCTGCCGCGGTGACGCAGCTCGATACTACGCCGTGTGAACTGGCGAATCAGGTCTCGGCGCGACCAAAGTCCCGTCACCATTTTCGATGGCTCTAGAAGCAGGCTGGAAACGAGTCCCTTCATCGGGCAATGGCTATCTCGGTGAGACGGCCTCTAACTGGAGGCTGAAAGCCGTTCGATCGAGGCCAACACGTGCTCGTGACTGATGACCGAGATAGCGCAGCTTTCGTCGTTAATTCCATGGCTGACCAACCAGCGAGCGCCGTCGTGCGCCGCACCACAAGGGTAAATTACTTCACTCACCGCGGGATTTAGTCGTGCATGCGCGCGCGTTGCGGCGAAACGGTCGGCGAAATTTAGCGGGGCTTTAGGCCGGGCCGTCGGGGTGAAAGGGGCCAGGGCTGAAAACGCATAGGCCGCCGGCGCGTAGCGGTAGCCATCGGCGGCGTCATGCACTGAGTGGCAAAAGGACCAAAACTCACCGTTAAACAGAAACGGCGGTGCGCCGCCGCGCAGACCGCCGTGGCAGGCAGGGTAGGCTGCGAGCGACCATTCGTGACTCGCGATTGGTTCAAAGCTGATGTCTGCGGCACCCGCCACCGAAAACCCGAGCACGCCGTGCGGGAAAATCGAATAGACCGCGCGAAATTCTCCCGCCTCGGTTTCAAAGCACGTCCAGTTCTTCTCCAACTTTCGTCGCTCGCCGCGCAGCACCAACTCGCGTGGGTGGGCGACGGGATGGAGCGTGGTCGCGTCGAACTCCTGTAGAAATTGGCAATTGTGCGGCTCATGCCATCCCGAATTCCAGTAGATCCACAGCTTGCCCCCCAGCCGGTAAAGCCGGGGGTCGGCAAACCAGCGGGTTGCCTGCGCGGGATAACTGTTGCCGCCGCGGAAGCGCACGAGGTCGCTCCACGGCACCGGTGAGCCCGCCACGATCCGCAGGTGTTGATCGAGCCGGCAGAGCGCGATGCGCCGCAGGCCGTCGGCCGCCACAATCCGATATGCGAAGATCCAGCCGGCACCGTCGCGCAGGAGTCCGGGATTGAATGCCCGCACCGGCCCCTCGTCGGCAAATTTTCGCCATTGCTCCGGCAACAACCCTATCGAATCGAACAAGATCGTCTCGCTGCTCTCGTTCGCCGACGCGTTCATGTCGTTTGGAGAAATCGACGAACTTCGGCGCTCACGTAATCCACCTGTGCCATCGTCGTGTGCGGGCCGATTGGAAGACTGAGCACTTCATCGGCGAATTTTTCCGCGAGCGGAAAGTCGCCGCGCTTCCAACCTGCGCTCGCATACGCGCGCGAGAGATGCGGTGGCACGGGGTAATGAATTTGGGTGCCGATGCCGGCGGCCGCGAGGTGCTGTTGGAGTGCGTCACGCCGGGTCGTGCGGATGACAAAGAGATGCCACACGGGGTCGGCCCCGGGTGCCACGGCGGGCAATGTTAGCTCGACGATTCCTCCTAATTGTTCGCGATATCGCCCGGCGAGCGCGGAGCGGCGCGCGTTCCACTCCTCGAGTCGAGGCAACTTCGCGCGCAAGAATGCCGCCTGCAATTCGCTCAGCCGCGAGTTGAGCCCGAGGAATTCGTTTTGATAGCGGACCTTCGAGCCGTAGTTGCGGAGGTGACGGATTTTTTCGGCGAGGGCGGCGTCGTTTGTTGTGACGGCGCCGCCGTCGGCCATCGCGCCAAGATTCTTACTCGGGTAAAAACTCACGCCCGCCGCATGGCCCAGTGCGCCCGCGGCGCGACCATGACACCGCGCGCCGTGCGACTGCGCCGCATCCTCCAGCACAAACAGCCCGTGCCGCGCCGCGATGGCGTTGATGGCGGTCATGTCGGCGGTCTGGCCGTAGAGGTGAATCGGCAGGATCGCTTTGGTCCGTGGGGTGATGAGCGCTTCGAGACGCGCCGGATCGAGATTGTAGGTGGCGGAGTCAGGCTCGCAGGGCACGGGCCGCCCACCGACGTGCGTGACCGCGAGCCAAGTTGCGATGTAGCCGTGCGAGGGCACGATGACTTCGTCGCCCGCACCGATGCCGCGCGCCATCAGCACCAGTTGCATTGCCTCAAGGCCGTTCGCCACGCCCACGCAGTGCTTCACGCCGACGCTCGCGGCGTATTCCGCCTCAAAGGCCTCCAGCTCTTTTCCCAACAACAGCCAACCCGACTCCATCACGCGGTGATAAGCGGCATCGAGCTCGGCGCGCAGCTCGTCGTAGGCGGGTTTGAGATCGAGGATGGGGATGGTCATTTCAGAGCTAGATGGCCCACGGAATACACGGAACACACGAAAGGAATTTCCGATTTCTGTGTGTTCCGTGTTTTCCGTGGGCAAAATCAATCACACGAATTTCAACTTCCGCGCCGCAAACGCCACCATGCGCAAAAGCAACCAGCCGTGTTTCCAGCGTTGGATGTTGGTTGTGCCGTAGGTGCGCTCACGGTAACGGATCGGGACGTCGGCGATTTTCAGGTTCAGTTTCGCGGCGCCGAAGAGCAGGTCGAAATCACCGAACGGATCAAAGTCGCCAAAGTAGGCGCGATTCGCCGCGATGCGCTCGTAGTGCGCGCGCGAGAGCACCTTGGTGCCGCAGAGCGTGTCCTTCACCGGCTGGCCGAGCAGCCAAGTGAAGATGAGGCCGAACGCCTTGTTCGCGCAGAGATTAAGGAACTGCATCGCCTTTTCGTCCATCGGGTAGACCAGCCGGACGCCGTTCGCGAATTCCGCGCGGCCGCTCGCGATCACGTCGTAGAATTTTGGCAGCTCCTCCGGCGGCATCGTGAGATCGGCGTCGAGGATCATGAGGATGTCGCCCGTCGCAGCCGCGAAGCCGGCGCGCACGGCGTCGCCTTTACCTTTGCCGGTCTGCTGAAAGATTTTGATTTTGCGCTGCGGGTAGGCCGCTGCGACGCGCTGGATCTCCGCCCACGTGTTGTCCTTCGAGTGGCCTTCGACGAAAATCAGCTCCGTGCCCGCGCCGAGCTCGGAGGTTCGCGTGACGGCGGCCTCGATATTGCCCGCCTCGTTGCGCGCGGGGATCACGACTGAAACCGTGAGCGGTTTGCCGCCGGGTGCATGGTCGCGGCGCGCGACGAAGAACACGGTGAGGCACAGCCATGAAACCAGCGGACCGATCCAGCGGTTGATCAGCGACCCGAGGCCGAGCAGATGAAACGGCACCAAGATCCGTCCGTGTCGGCAGACCGGACTCCAGCCCGCGAGGCGCAGGAGGTTCAGCACGTCGGATGACGCGAGCCAGCTGTTCTGCGGCTGCGGGGACTTAAGACCGAGCACCCGCACGATCGAAAGCAAAGGCCGCCAGAGGGTGTTCTGGAAATTGACGATGAGGCGCGTCTCGGCGTGCGAGATTTGATGCAGGCGCTCGAAGAGCCGCTGCACATCGGCCGCGAGGTTGAGCGTGTCGGAGATGATGATGACGTCGAATTTCTCCGCGAGATCGAGGAGTTCGCCGGCCTGCACAAAGAAGCGTCCCTCTGGCACGTGGGAGCGAGCCGCGGCGATCTGCGCGGGTGCGAGATCAATGCCAGTTTTTTTTGCGGCGCGGACCTGCGCGAGCAGCGCACCGGAACCGCAGCCAATTTCGAGCACACTGGCGTCGGGGGGGATCAGGAGGTTGTAGTAGTGCGCAAGCAGCGCGCGATACGCGCGGGCACCCGCCTGCGGCTCGGTCGGCGCGGCGTCGTAGAAGGCGCGGACGCGTTCGAGGTGTTCTCGGGCGAGGGCGGAGATTTCGGACTGCATGGAGGCGGACAGGCGCGCGAGGCGTGGGACTTTGCTGAGGCTGGCACGCCCGCAACGCGAGGCTCAAGATTATGGATTGCAATCGCGGTGGACATCCCGCCGTCTGCCCCCTCAATTTTGCGTCAACTCATGGTGTTGCATGGTCCCACGTTATCGCGCCTCGTCTCGCGCGGCGTGTTTCTCCTCGTTGC
>JANOAF010000139.1:0-9868 GCA_031411015.1 Opitutaceae bacterium
AACCTCATTTGATCTTCGCAAGGCGGGTCACAGACCCGCCCTACCTCGAACCACTGGGCAGTCTATTCGGCGAGGTTCACTACGCGCCCGCAACGACAGCCACGCGCTTTTTCCGCCGCGCAACTTTTTCGTGTGTTTCCGGTGTTTACTGGTTTCCTTGGGCGCATGAAGACCCGCCAAGAGATCGTCGAAAACTGGCTGCCGCGTTACACCGGCGTGCCGCTCAAGAAATTTGGTAATACATCCTCCTCACCAACTTCAACCACTACGTGAAGCTCTTCGCGCAGTGGCACCGCGTCCGAGTCGTCGGCAAAGACAAGCCGATGCCGAGCGCCACGGCGAACAACATCACGATTATCAATTTCGGCATGGGCAGCGCCACGGCCGCCACGGTCATGGATTTGCTCAGCGCGATCAAACCCAAGGCCGTGCTCTTCCTCGGCAAGTGCGGCGGCGTGAAACACCGTGCCTCGCTGGGTGACCTTATCCTCCCCATCGCCGCGATCCGTGGCGAGGGCACGAGCAACGACTACTTCCCGCCCGAGGTGCCCGCGCTGCCGTCGTTCGCCTTGCAGAAGGCTATTTCCACGACGATCCGCGACCACGCCCGCGACTACTGGACCGGGACGGTTTACACGACCAACCGCCGCGTGTGGGAGCACGACGAGGAGTTCAAAAAGAAACTTACCCTCATGCGGACGCTGTGCATCGACATGGAGACGGCGACGATTTTCATGACGGCTTTCTACAACGAGATTCCCGCCGGCGCCCTGCTGCTCGTCTCCGATCAACCGATGACGCCTGACGGCGTGAAGACCGCTGAGAGCGACAAGCAGATCGATCAGAAGTTCGTGAAGGACCACCTCCGCATCGGCATAGATTCGCTCAAGCAGCTGATCAACGAAGGTGTGACGGTGAAGCACCTGAAGTTTTAAGGGGCCGCAGTAGCCGCGAGCGTAAGCGCGTGGTCGTAGCTGTAGGGCGGGGTCGCCGAACCCCGCCATCCGTAGCGAACGCGGACGCACTTTTCAAACTCGGCGGGTGTTCGGCCACCCCGGCCTACACCTGCGCAGACCGCTCGTTCACTCCACCACATCGAGCGCGAACGGCGCGAACGTGTCGCCGCTGCCGCCCAAGTTCACCTGCGCCCAGATCGTGTAGCGGCCGGCGCGCGGAATCGTGAGTTTGAAATTCAAGGCCGGATGAAACGAGTCCGGCTTTTTCAAGAGATCGGACTCGACCGGATGCAAGTGCGCGAAACCGCTCCGCGTCGCGTCGAATGCCACGAGGTGCGCGTAGGCGCCCATGACAGGCTCAAGCGCAACGGTGCCACCGTCGGTCCGCGCAACGGAAAAGCGCAGCTCAACCGGCTGGCCAGCCCGCGCGGGCAGGGCGGCCGGCGTCAGCGCAAACGCAAATCCCGCGCGGCCATTTTCAATCGGGTCGGGCTTCGCCCCGGTTGCGGCCGCCACTTCCAAATCGACGCTCGCATAGAGCCCCCGCGCCGTGGCCGCCGGCGTGAAATCGGCAAACACGCGATAGGTTCCGCTCCGGCGCGGCGTGAAGGCAAAGCTCCACGTGCCAGCCGCGTCGGTCGGTTCGGGATGGACGTGCTGGTAGTCGCGCAACGCGGGATCGATGATCAGCAAGTGCAGGCGGCGCGTGTGCGTTTCCAACAAGTCGGCGACGGCGACCGCTTTGCCACCGGCGGTTTTCAGGGTGAGGGTCGCGCGCGCTTCCCGTCCCGCCGCGGCGGGATTTGCCGTCGAGAGCGCGATCGTCACCGGCGACTTCGCCGCGACGACGGGGATGAACTGCGGGTTGAGCGGATCGCAGAACTCGATCGCGTTGCCCGCGCGCGGGTCGACGCGAAAATCCATGTGGCTGAGATTCGTGCCCGTGGGCAGCAGGCGCAGCGTGACAAAGACGCCGATCGCGCCGGCCGTGATCCACCCCAACTGCCGCCGCTCTGCGGGTGCGAAGCTCATCCGCGTTTCATCTTCGCGACGAACTCGGATGGCTCCCACATGCTGCCGTCGGCGCGGTGGATGATCTTACCGTCGGCGTTGATCAGCAGCGTCGTGAGGGTGTGCTTGATCAAGTCGCCCTCGAATTCGGCGATGACGCCAAACTGCGTGAGAAGATCCTTAATCGCGTTGGCAGGACCGGTGAGGAAGGAGAAATTCTTGGTGTCGATGCCGCGCACGTCGGCGTATTCCTTGAGCACGCCCGGCGTGTCGAAAGTCGGGTCGAGCGTGATGGAGATGAGTTCGAGGTTAGGCACCGCGGCCTCGCGCGCGAGCCGCTGCACGTTGATCATCTTGATCGTGGCGGCGGGACACATCGTCGCAATCGGGCAGCGCGTGAAGATGAAGTTGATCATGATCTGCTTCCCGCGGAAACGGGAGCTCTGCACGACGCGACCGCTCTGATCGTAGAGCGCGAAGTCGGGCACGGTCTCGCCCACCTCACGGTAGGCATTCTTGCCGCGGGTGTGAGTTTCCTGCCGGAGCTGGAGCGCGCCGGCGGCGACGGTATCGGCGACCGCTTTGTCGGCCGGCCAGATTTTCTCAAGACGCAGCTCGCCATCGGGCGGCGAGACCATCTCGGCGCGGATTTTTTGGCCGGGTTGGGCGAGCGCGGCGTCGCCAGCGGAGACGTTGAACTCCATCGTCATCGCCGGCATGTAGCCCTTGATTTCGTCATGCTGCACGATGAGGACGCGGCGCGCGGCCTCGACCTTCACAATCTCGCCCGTGAGCGGGAAACGCTCCTCCTTGGGTTTGTCCGATTTCGCCGCGGAAACGGTTTTCGTTTCGGCCACCGGCGCGGTCGCGCTCAAGTTCGCCGGTTTGGAGCACCCCGCCAACAACAGGAGATGGCCGCAAAAAAGCGCAAGGGGCGCAAAAATCAGGATGTCGTTTTTTGCGCCCTCTGCGCCTTTTTGCGGCCATCCCGTATTAGCGTCCATGCTGCAAGGGATTCGCCGGAGGAAAACTTTGTCAAAGGGTTTGCGGCGATTAGCATCGCCCCTTCTCCTTCGCGCTCGCTCCGCTCATGGCCTACGCCGCACACTCCCGCCGCACCACAATACACCAGCCGGCGCTCGCACTTTTTGCGGCGGCGGGCAGCGTGTGGGTATTCGTGTTGGTGACGCTCGGAGCGTTTACGACCAGCATCGGCGCCGGGATGGCGTTTCCCGATTGGCCGCTCTCGAACGGCTCGATCAATCCGCAAGGCTGGTTGACCGACATCGCGAAGTTTGCCGAACACTCGCACCGGCTGACGGGCATGATGATGGGTCTCATCGCCATCGGGCTCGCGATCTGGCTCTGGCTCCGCGAAGGCCGGGCGTGGGTGCGGCAACTCGGCGTTTGGGCGCTGGGCATCGTGATTTTGCAGGGCATCATCGGCGGGCAGCGCGTCACCTTGAACGCGATCGAAGTGCCGGGCTTTCACATGTCGCTCGGTGAAATGCTGCGCATCCCGCACGGCATCCTGGCCCAAATCTACGTGTGTCTCCTCATCGCGATCGCGGTGGCCCTCTCGCGGGCGTGGATCGAGCGCACCGCGCCGGTGAGCCCGCGGGTGCGGCGGATCGGCGTGATCTGCACGGGGCTCGTGCTCACGCAGCTCGTGATCGCGGCGACGATGCGGCACAACGGCGCGGGCCTTGCGATTTACAGCTTCCCCTACTCCACCCCGGACGGGCACTGGCTGCCGGCGCAGTGGAATTTCCCCGTGGCGATTCACTTCACGCATCGCGCCATGGCATGCGTGCTCGCCGTGGCGCTGACGCTTTTTGCGTGGTCGGTGCGGCGCGACCGCGCCTCTACGCTAGCGATGCGCGCGGCGGCTTCAGCGCTCATCACGTTGCTCGTGCTGCAAATTCTCCTCGGCGCGCTCGTCGTGCTCGGCGGCCGTCAGCCGGACGCGACGACCGCGCATGTGGTCGTGGGCGCGCTGACGCTTGCGGTTACCTTTTGGCTAACATGGACGGCGCACCGCGACGCCGTCGAAGGCGGAGCCCCACTCGCCACTCGCTCCCGCGCATGACAACCGAGACCGCCACCGGCGCGACGTTTCGCGACTACCTCGAACTGACGAAACCGCGGCTGAGCATGCTGTCGGTCATTACGGCGCTCGTCGGTTACTTCGCGGCGCGGCCAGTTTCGAATCCGACAAAACTCACCCTGCTCCTCGTCGGCACCTCGCTCGCCGCCGGCGGCGTGGCGGCACTGAACCAATGGCTGGAGCACGAGACCGACGCGCAGATGAAGCGCACGGCGGACCGACCGATTCCCTCGGGCAAAGTCGCGACCGGCTCGGCCTTCGTGCTCGGCTGGCTGATGTGCGCGGTGGCGCTCTTCGTCCTCTTTGCGTGGGTGGATCGGCTGGCGGCGCTGTTTACGCTGGCAACGATTGTCTCGTATCTCGGCTGGTATACGCCGGCGAAGCGGCGCTCGATCTGGAGCACGGAGATTGGGGCGATCGCCGGGGCGTTTCCGCCGTTGATTGGCTGGTGCGCGGGCGAAGGTAAGGTGACGGCGCTCGGCTGGATTCTTTTCGGGATTTTGTTTTTCTGGCAGATCCCACACTTCATGGCGATCGCTTGGACCTATCGGCGCGATTACTCGGCGGTGCATTTCCCGATGCTGCCGGTGCGGGATGAGGCGGGCGGACGCGTCGCGGTCTGGGCGCTCGTGAATTCCATCGCGCTGTTCGTCGTGACGCTGCTGCCCGTCGCCCTCGGTCTCGCGAGCAAGGCCTACGGCATCGCCGCCGCGCTGATTGGCGCGTGGTTCGTGTGGCGCGCGATTGTCTTTCTGCGGGCCGAGACGCGGGATGCGATGGCCAGAAAGCTCTTCTTTGCCTCCATCATTTTCCTGCCGCTGGTGCTCGGTGCGCTCGTGGCCGACCGGCTAATCGTCCCATGACCGTCCAAGACATCCCTCCGCTTAACGCCGCGCTCAACGGTCTGGCCACGCTGCTGATCTCGGCGGGCTTCGTGTTCATCAAGACCGGCCGGAAGCACGCGCATCGCCGGGCAATGCTGAGCGCGGGCGTGGTGTCGGCCGTGTTTCTCGTCGGCTACGTGAGCCACAAGATTCTCATCGGTGGCGTCCACACGAAGTTCGGCGGCGAAGGCGCGATTCGAGCTCTTTATTTTTTTATCCTCTGGACGCACATCCCGCTCGCGGCGTCGATCGCTTGGCTCGTGCCGCGAACATTTCTCTTCGCGATCCGCGGCGACTTCGAGCGCCACAAGCGCTGGGCGCGATGGACGTTTCCCATTTGGTATTACGTGAGCGTGACGGGTGTGCTCGTGTATTTCTTCCTCTACCAGTGGTGGCCGGCGGCGAAGTGAGGCCGCAAAAAAAGCCGGGCTTCGCGGCCCGGCTAAATTTTTACTGGGAGCGCGTCGCTCCGATCACTTCACCGTCAGCGTGCCCTTCATGAGCGCGTAGTGACCGGGGAAGGAACAAATAAACGTGTAGGTGCCGGCGGCCGGAGCCTTGAAGAGAACCTCGGCTTCCTTCTTAGGCCCGAGCACGGGAGTTGCCGCGATGACATCACCCTTCTTGGCGGCAGGGATGTAGTCGGTCTCTTTGGCGGTCATCGCGGCCGTGGCGAAGGCGGTCACGTCGACGCCGGCCTTAAGCAGCACCCAATTGTGGCCCATGGCCTCTTTCGGCAGCGTGCCGACATTCTTGAAGACAATTTTCAGGTCTTCGCCGGCCTTGGCGTCGATGTTGGCGACGCTGAATTTCATTTGGTCGTTCGCGGTGATTTCGACCACGCGAGGAGCGGCCAGAGCGGGCGCGACTCCGGCAGTCAAGCCGGCGGCCAGCGCAACGAGAAACGAGAGGGAGAATAAGCGATTTTTCATAGCGCGGAAAACGTGCTTGCACGCTGCCGGACATGCAAACCTGAAGCGAAGTTTACACGTGCGGAAGGCGATCTCGCGTCCGTCCCCGGGAGCGCCACCGCCGCGTTCCGCGCCGGGCGACTCGGCCGGCTAATGCGAGGTGCTGCGAAATTAATAATCGTCTCCAACGCGCCGCGAAGGGGCAAAGCGATCACAAATCCCCGGATTATGGCTTGAAATGCAAAAAGCTTCGCCAACTCTGCTGAGCTTTTGGCCCTTCGCCATCTCGACGATTTTTCCCGCCAGCCCACATGCCGAACCTATTCCCGAACCTTGCCCGATGGAGTCGCGCGATCGCCGCGATCATCGGCCTCACGTTTCTCACCGGTTGCGACAAGATCAACTTTTGGCGGATGGATGGTCATCAATCGACCATGGTCGTCTCCGGCCCGGTGGCCAAAGACCAGCTCGACCTTTTCATCGTCACCTGCTGGGTGTCGCTCGTCATTTTTATCATCGTCGGCTCGGTCCTGGCCTACGCGACGTTCAAGTTTCGCGCTCGCAGTGAGGCTGACGAGCACGCCGTCCCGCCGGACCAGGGCCACGGCAATCCGTTTGTCGAGCTCGGTCTCATCGGCGCTTCAGTGCTGGCACTCGTCGTCATCGCGATCCCGACCTTGAAGGGCATCTGGTATACTTATGATGTGCCCGAGGCGGAAAAGCAGGACGCCTACAACGTCACCGCCACCGGCTACCAATGGTGGTTCAAGTTTGAGTATCCCAGCGAGCTCGTGCCGGTGAATGATACCGGGGCCAAGACTCCGCTCATCACGGGCAACGAACTCGTCATCCCCGCCGGTCGCGCGGTGCGCATCCAAGTCCGCACGGTGGATGTCATCCACTCCTTCTGGGTGCCGAAACTCGCCGGCAAGGTGGATATGATCCCGAACCGCGCGAATCATCTCTGGCTCAAGGCCGATAAACCCGGTTACTTTTGGGGCCAGTGCGCCGAATACTGCGGCGACTCACATGCCGTGATGCGCTTCCGCGTCATCGCGCTTGAGCCGAAGCGTTTCGCGCAGTGGCTGCAGGATCAGGCGGAGCTCGCCCGCACGCGCCAGCCCAGCGCCGCGGATGCCAACCGCCCCAAGGCGCAATTCGCCTCGCTTCGTAATTTCAAACAGAACGAAGCCGGCATCACGGCCAAGTTCGACATCGACCCGCTCCAAGCTTGGGAGGCCAAGCAGCTCCCAGAGAAAGACGAGGATGCCGCTCTCATCGCGCAAGGCCGGAAGCTTTTCACCGAAAAGACCTGCGTGGCCTGCCACGCGGTTCGCGGACACGGTGCCGCCGGCATCACCGCCCCCGACCTCACCCACATCGGCTCGCGCACGACGATTGCCGGCGGTTTGCTAGAAAATAACAGCGAGCAGCTCCGCCGCTGGATTAGCAATCCCACCGCTGTTAAACCCGGCAACAAGATGGGCCTCAATTACGCCCGCATCGATCACACCGGCAAACCGGTCGATGGCATCAAGCTCACGAACGAAGACGAGGTCGCACTCGTCGCCTACCTCGAGAGCCTGAAATAATTTTCCCGCGCTCGGCCAATCGCCGGCCTGTATTCCACTTCACTTTCCGCTCAATTCCGTTTTTCCGCTCTCACCACAATGGACGCACTGGCCAAACCCTCTCACCTCACCACCGAGGAGCATGCTCCGGCGCAGCCGAAATTTCTCGCCCACCCGACGGCCAAGACCGGCCTCATGGGCTGGCTCACCACCGTCGACCACAAGAAGATCGGCTTTCTCTACGGTTTCTTCGCGCTGATCTTTTTCATCGTGGGCGGCTTCGAGGCGTTGCTCATCCGCACCCAGCTAATGGTGCCGAACAACGATTTCCTCACGGCGCAGCAATACAACACGATGTTCACGATGCACGGGACGACGATGATCTTCCTCGCCGTGATGCCGTTGTCGTCGGCGTTTTTCAATTTCATCATGCCGCTGCAAATCGGCGCGCGTGACGTCGCCTTCCCCCGGCTCAATGCCTTCTCGCTTTGGACCTTTGTCGCCGGCGCCATCATTTTGAATATCGGTTGGGCTGGTCCGATTCTGGCGAAGTTCGGTATCTTTGGCCATAACGCGCCCGACTCCGGCTGGTATGGTTACTCTCCGCTCACTTCCAAGGCCTTCACCCCCGGCCACTCCGCCGACTACTGGATTATGGGCCTCCAGTTGCTCGGGGTCGCCTCCATCGCCGCCTCGCTGAACTTCATCGTCACGATCATCAACATGCGCGCGCCGGGCATGACGATGATGCGCCTGCCGGTTTTCACTTGGATGACGCTCTTCACGTCGTTCCTTATCGTCCTCTCCTTCCCTTTCATCACCATCGCACTGGTCGAGGTGATGATGGACCGCAATTTCGGCACCAACTTCTTCGAGGTCTCCGGCGGCGGTATGCCGATTCTGTGGCAGCACTTGTTCTGGGTCTTCGGTCACCCCGAGGTTTACATTCTGATTTTGCCTGCGATGGGCATCATCTCAGAAATCCTCCCGACGTTCTCGCGGAAGGCGCTCTTCGGTTATCCCATCGTGGTCTTCTCGGGTGCGTCCATTGGTTTCCTCGGTTTCACGGTGTGGAGCCATCACATGTTCACGACCGGTATGGGCACCGTCGCCACCGCGGCCTTTGCACTCGCGACGATGGCCATCGCGGTGCCAACCGGCGTGAAGATCTTTAACTGGATCGGCACGCTCTGGGGCGGGCACATCATGATGCGCACGCCCATGATGTTCGCCCTCGGGTTCGTCTGGATGTTCATGATCGGCGGGTTCTCCGGCGTGATGCACTCCGCCGCCCCGGCCGACTCGCAGCAGAACGACTCCTACTTCGTCATCGCGCACTTCCACTACGTGCTCATTGGCGGCTCGATCTTCGCGCTGCTTGCCGGCCTCCACTACTGGTTCCCGCTGATGTTCGGCCGCAAGGTCTCCGAGTTCTGGGGCAAGCTTTCCTTCTGGGTTATTTTCGTCGGCTTCAACGTCACGTTCTTCCCGATGCATTTCCTCGGGCTCAACGGCATGCCCCGCCGCACGTTCACCTACGACCACAACCTCGGCTGGGACACGCCGAATTTCATCGCGACGATGGGCTCCTATGTCCTCGGCCTCGGCATGTTCATCTACTTCGCCGTTATCGCCTACACGTTCTTCAAGGGCGAAAAGGTGAAAAAGGATTACTGGGATGGCCGCACCCTCGAGTGGTCGATCGACAATCCCCCGCCGGAATACAATTTCCGCGTCATCCCGAAGGTTCACGCCCGCGATGCCTGGTGGTATGAGAAAAATCACAAGGCCGAGATGGCCAAAGAGCGCGCGGAGATCGCCAAGGCCGAGGATGCGCACGGCGGCATTCACATGCCTTTCGGTTCCATCTGGCCCTTCGTGGCCAGCCTCGGCCTTCTCGTCGTCGCCATCGCGGTCACGATGATCGTTTCCAATCCCGAGCCCGGCATTCACGCGCGGCTCGCGACCACCTTCGTGGGTTTCACGATTACCTTTATCGGAATCTATTTCTGGTCGCTTGAGGGCAATGAGGGCTACCACCTCCACCTCGACAAAGACGGTAACCCCATCGAGGGCGACCCTCACTCCGACCCTCACGCGAAGCATTAATCGCCGCTTACCTCCCGTCCTCGCAACACCGAATTCCGGTCCTACTTTCCTGAAAATGAGCAGTCACGCGGCCACTATCGATCACCATCACGACCCGAGCACGTCCACGGGCATTCCGAACAAGAAGCTCCTCATGTGGACCTTCCTCGCCTCGGACTGCATGTTCTTCGGTGCGCTCATTTCGACGCACCTCATCTACCGGCTCCACCCGCCCTCCGGCGGACTCGACCCGAAAATCATCTTCAGCCCGGAGCTCACCTCGTTCTCCACGTTCATCCTGCTCATGTCCTCGCTGATGATGGCGCTCGCCGTCACCGCG
>JANOAF010000140.1:0-18953 GCA_031411015.1 Opitutaceae bacterium
GCTCCCTCCACGCCCGCCGCCCCGTTCTTTCTCAACCTCTGGTTTCACGAAACCCACGAACCCGTCGCCGCCACCGAAGAATTTCTCGGCCTCTATCCCACCGAGCCCAGCCTCGACCGCCGCCACTACCTCGCCAACGCCTCCCAGATGGACGCCGCCGTCGGCCAACTGCTCCGCTACCTGGATGACCACGGCCTCCGCGAAAACACCTTCATCTTTTTCTCCAGCGACAACGGCCCCGAAACCCTCAACCGCTACCCCAACGCCAACCGCAGCCACGGCTCCCCCGGCTCGCTCCGCGGCATGAAACTCCACGTCACCGAAGCCGGCTACCGCGTCCCCGGCATCATCCGCTGGCCCGGCCACGCGCAGACCGGCACCGTCAGCGCCGAACCGATCTGCAATCTGGATTTTCTCCCCACCGCCTGCGCCCTCGCCGGCATCGCGCCACCCCTCGATCGCGCCCTCGACGGCACCAACCTGCTGCCGCTGCTCGCGGGCAAGAATCTCGCCCGCCCGCGCCCACTCTACTGGCAATACGACTTCGCCATCGGCGAACCGTGGACCAGCGCGCTCCGCGACGGCCGCTGGAAACTCCTCGCCAACGCCACGCTCGATCAATTCGAACTCTTCGACCTCGCAGACGACACCGGTGAAAAACAAAATCTCGCCGCTAAGAATCCCGACCGCATGCAAACGATGATCGCCACCATGCGCACCCTCCGCACCGAGATTGCCGCCGAGCGCGCGAAGTCCGGCAACCCACCCGCGCGCCAGGGCGCCAAGAAAGAATAGCCCGCCATCACACCATGAAATCCTTCCTCTCTCTCCTCGCCGTCGCATTCCTCGCTCCGTCGCCCGCGCTCTCCGCCGCCGATGCGGCCGCATTTTCGCCGGAGCAGTTGCAACGCTATCTCCGCCAGTATCCCGATGCCGACACGAACCACGACGGCGTCCTCACGGTGGACGAGGCGCGCGACTACCTGCGAAAAATCCGCGGCGCGAAAAAGGGCAAAGCCGCCGCTCCCGCCGCCACCGAAGCGTTGCCGCCGACCTTGGCCGACGTCCCCTACGGCCCGCACGAGCGCAACGTCCTCGATTTCTGGCAGGCCAAGTCAGAAAAACCCACCCCCGTGATCGTTTTCATCCACGGCGGCGGCTTCACCTCCGGCGACAAATCGAAGGCCGGCGGTGCCGCCAAAATCCAACCCTACCTCGACGCCGGCGTCTCGTTCGCCGCGATCAACTATCGCTACCGCACCAGCGCGCCGATTCAGGACGTGCTGCGCGATTGCGCCCGCGCCATCCAGTTCATCCGCAGCCAATCCGCCGCGTGGAATATCGACAAGGCTCGCCTCGCCGCCTTCGGCGGCTCCGCCGGCGCCGGCACCTCGCTCTGGCTCGCGTTTCACGACGACATGGCGGACCCCGCCAGCCCCGATCCCGTGCTGCGCGAATCCACGCGCCTCGTCTGCGCCGGCGCCAACGCCACGCAGTTTTCCTACGATATCCTTCTCTGGCCCGCGCTGCTCGGCGAAGAGAATGCCAAAAAATTCGGGGAAGACGTCGCGCCCCATCTTATCTACGGTCTCAAGTCGGACGCCGAACTCACCGGCCCCCTCGGCCAAAAAATTCGCGCCGACTGCGACATGCGGGGTCTCATCAGCAAAGACGACCCGCCCGTCTTTCTCACCGTCGCGCGCGACGCCGGCCCGATCACGGATCGCGGGGAATTTCTCCACCACCCGAAACACTCCCAGGCCATTTACGATCGCTGCCGGGAAATCGGCGTCACCGTGGTCGCCGACATTCCCGGCCTCGGGCTCAAGCCCCCCGCCGGTGGCCCCGCGACCGAACGTGATTTCCTCCTGAAGTATCTCACGGCTGCGCCCGCCCGCCCATGAAATCCATGGGCCGACTCCGCCTGCTCGCCGGGCTTTCGCTGCCGGCCTCGCTGGCTCCTCTTGGCGCCGCCGAATCCCTGGCCACCGCCCCCGCCCAGACCGCGAAGGTCCTCCCGCTGCCCGGCGAAAACTTTCTCGTCGCCGGCCACGCCGCGTTTCTCATTCCGGCGCGTCACGCCGCCGCCGAAGCATCCAAACCGTGGGTCTGGTATGCGCCTACGCTCGGAAAATATCCGGGCCCGGAGGAGCGCTGGATGTTCGAGCAATTCCTCGCCGCCGGGATTGCCATCGCCGGCATCGACGCCGGCGAATCCTACGGCAGTCCCGCCGGCGGGAAAATTTTCTCCGCGCTCCACACTGAACTGACCACCGCACGCGGTTACTCGCCCAAACCTGTGCTCCTGGGTCGAAGCCGGGGCGGGCTGCAACTGCTGTCGTGGGCCGGGGAAAACCCGACGCGCGTCGCCGCCTTCGCCGGCATCTATCCGGTGTTCAATCTCGCGAGCTACCCCGGCCTCGCCAAAGCCGCGCCGGCGTTCGCCCTCACGACCGAGCAACTCACCGCGCGGCTGGCCGAATTCAATCCCATCGACCGCCTCGCCACTCTCGCCGCCGCGCGCGTCCCGCTCTTCGCCATCCACGGCGACAGCGACACCCTCGTCCCGCTCGAAGCCAACTCCGCCCTGCTCCGCGCCCGCTACCTCGCGCTCGGCGGCGCGATGCAGCTCATCGTGCCCGCCGGCCAGGGCCACAATCTGTGGACCGGCTTTTTTCAGTGCGCCGAACTGGTCGCCTTCGTGAAGGCGAACGCGCATCGCCAATGACCCCGGGGCGCTACCCATTTGTCGCGACATTGCTCGTCCGCATTCCGAGCCTCGCGACTCGCCGTCACCCCTAGATATGATCACCCCGACTCCGATCACGCGTCGCACGTTCTTGGAAAGCACCACGCTCGCCACCGCCGGCCTCTGGCTCGGTGGCTGCGCCACGACCTCGCGCCCGGTCGCGCGCAAAATCGCACCCGGCGAAAAAATGCGCGTCGGCTGCATCGGCCTCGGCAGCCAGGGCGGCAGCGTGACGGCGGACCTCGCGACATTTCCCGACGTGGAGATCGCCGCGCTGTGCGATGTCGATCCGAGCTACGCGGCGCGGAACGTGAAAAAATATCCCGGCCGTCCCGTCTACGGCGATTTCCGCGCCCTGCTGGAAAAGGAAAAGAATCTTCACGCCGTGATGGTTGGCACGCCCGACCACTGGCACGCGCCGATCTCGATCGCGGCGATGCTGCAAGGCCTGCATGTCTACTGCGAGAAACCGCTCGCCCACACCATCGAGGAAGCGCGGCTGATGGCGCAGGTCGCACGCGCGACGGGCGTCGTCACGCAAATGGGCCAGACCGGCCACGCCGGCGAAGGCGTGCGGTTGACCAAGGAGTGGATCGACGCCGGCGCGATCGGCGCAGTGAGCGAAGTTCACGTGTGGTCCGATCGCCCCGGGACGTTTTGGAAATCGCAGGGCCACTCGCGTCCGACCGAGACGCCACCCGTTCCCGCCGGACTCGACTGGGATTCCTGGCTCGGGCCCGCGGCGGTGCGGCCTTACCATCCGCTTTACTGCCCAAGGGCGTGGCGCGGTTGGTATGATTTCGGGTGCGGCGCCGTCGGCGACATGGCCGTGCACAACGCCAACCCCGCGTTCTACGCGCTCGCCCTCGGTGCGCCCGACTGGGTCGAGGCGCAGACGTCGCCAACCAATCCCGATTCGTTTCCCGAGTGGAGCATTCTCACTTACCATTTTCCCGCGAAAGGCCGGCGCGGTCCGGTTAAGATGATTTGGTATGACGGCGGGAAGCAGCCGCCGCGTCCCGCCCAGCTCGAGCCCGAGCGTGCGCTTGGCGATAACGGGATTTATTTCGTCGGCACGGAGGGGGTCATCATGGCGCCCGGCTGGTCCGGCGCGCCGCGGCTCGTGCCCGAGTCGAAGATGCAGGCGTTCCCGCGCCCCGCGAAAACGATCGCCCGCAGCGTCGGCCACCGCCGCGAGTGGGTTGACGCTTGCCGGGCGGGCCGGCCGGAGGACGCCAAGGCGGGCTTCTGGTATTCGGCCCCGTTCACCGAGGCGTTACTCGTCGGGGTGCTGCCGATCCTCGCCGGCAAACGCATCCAGTGGGACGCGCGCACGATGACCGCGACCAACGCCCCCGAACTCGCCCCGTTCATCCGCAAACGCTATCGCCGCGGCTTCGGCTTGCCTGCCGGCGTCAGTCGTATCGCATGACGCTTCCGCCCTGCTTCCACCGTTAACCAAATCAAGACGATCCCCTCCATGACCCGCCAAACCTTCCTCCACGCCGCCTTCGGCCTGCTCTGCCTCACCGTCAACTTGTCGCCCCTCACCGCCGCCCCCAAGGCCCACCCCGACACCAAGGGCTGGGCCAACCTGTTCGCCACCGATTTCTCCGACGCGCAGACGAAGCCCGGCGACTGGGTCTTTGAGAACGGCACGCTCGTCGCAAAAAATCACGAGACGATCTGGACGAAAAAATCCTACTCGAACTTCACCCTCGATCTCGAATTCAAGGTCGCGAAGGAATCCAACAGCGGCGTCTTCCTCCGCTCGGGCGACATCAAGAATGTCTTGGCCGCGCTCGAAATCCAGGTGCACGAGCGTCAGGACGGCGCGCACTACGGCATGGTCGGTGCGATCTACAACGCCCAGCCGCCCGCCAAGGAAATGGCCAAGCCTGTCGGCGAGTGGAACCGTTTCACGATCACCTGCCACGACAGCCACGTGTCGCTCATCTTCAACGGCGAGGAAGTCTGGAACGTCGATCTGAACAACTGGACTGAGCCGAAGAAAAATCCCGACGGCACGCCCAACAAGTTCGCCAAGGCGCTGAAGGATTTCAGCCGCAACGGCCCGCTCGGCCTCCAAGGTCTCCACGGTAAGGCGCAGGCGCCCGTCTGGTATCGGAACATCAAAATCAAAGAACTGAAGTAACGGCGTCGGGGCCTTGGGCCTCCAGGCCGGACCGGCGGGTCGGCGCGAGGCCTGGCCGAGCCGATGAGTGGAGTGAAGGCGCAAGTCAGGTTTCGAGCGACCGCCGGTTTGAAGACATGGGCGGGACGCCCCTGCTACGTGGCAGGGGCGTGCGGCCCGTGAGTCTGAACGGACGCTAAAAACGTGATTTGCGCCCGTGGGCTGAGTCGCCCCGAACTTCTGATTGCCGCGCGTCACGCGGATTGTCAGAAATTTTTTCATGGCCCCATCACCCCAAGCCGGCGGGAGCCGCCCGCTGCTGTCTGCCTGCGCCGGGCTGTTGTCCGCCGGCTGCTTGTTTGCGCAAACCGCGCCGACTTCGCCGACCCCTCCCGCGCCTCCCACCGAGCCGGCCGTTGAGCTGAGCCCGTTCACCGTCAACACCGATAAGGACCTCGGCTACGCCGCGGAGAACACGCTCGCCGGCAGCCGCCTGAATTCGCGCCTGCGCGACACCGCCGGTTCCGTCTCGGTCTTCACCAAAGAGTTTCTCGACGAACTCGCCATCACGGACCTTTCCCGGCTGCTCGAATACACCGTCAACTCCGAGCTGGACACGAATGCCTGGCAGCCCGGTTCGGGTCAAAACCCTGCGATCAGTGGCGAGAATCTCCTCACGCGCACAATCATCCGTGGCCTCGCGGCGAGCCAGGGCATGGATTATTTCACGAGCATCACGAACATGGATCCCTACCGCGTCGGGCGCTTCGACGACACGCGCGGGGCCAACAGCATTCTCTTCGGCGTCGGCGCACCCGGCGGTCTGCTCAACCAAACTTCCAAAGTCGCGGTCACGCATCGCGACGCCGCCAACCTCCGCCACGGCTTCGGCTCCTGGCATCACAGCCGCACCGAACTCGACGCCAACAAAGTCCTGAAAAAAGATCGCCTCGCTCTCGCCGTCGCGGCTCTCGACCAAAACAGCCGCGGCTGGCGGCAGTTCGATTTTCAAGACAAGAAACGCATCTTCGGCTCGGTGGTGTTTCGCCCCATCCGCACCGTCACGCTCCAAGCGATGGGTGAAACCGGTCGCGACTTCGGCGCCATCATGAAGACCCAGCCGCCGAGCGACGAGTTTCTCGCGTGGTATGACAACCGGGTGGCCCGCGGCGTCGACGCCGTGACGGCCGTGCCGACGACCGCCGCGCCCACCGCCGCCCAGATCGCCCTCGGTCTCACGACCCGCAACGGCACCAGCGGCGGCCTGAATCGCCGCGCCACGTTCATCGAAAATTCCGGCACTACCTTCGACGCCATCGGGACCTTTCTCTCCGGCTCCTACAACAACGCCGCGGTGCGCGCGCCGGACGGCACCCCCGGCCGCACCGGCTCGGGCCTCGTGATCAACGACGAACGCCTCTACCCGCGCTGGGCCAACGCCAACGGCGCCGGGGCGTTTCGCGAACAGCGGCTGCACAACTACACGCTGAGCGCGGACTGGCTGCCGACGAAAAATTTGGTCCTGAACGTCGCGCAGCACTACCAGCAAACCACCCTCATCAGCCGCCTGCTGGCCAACACCGACCCGACGATCCGCGGCGATCCGAACCGCACCCTTGGGCTCAATGGCGCGCCGAATCCTTTCGCCGGCCGACTCTACGTCGATGGCAGCTGGCGCGGCGATCTTCACTATGGCGACTACCGGGAGACCCGCGCGTCTGCGACTTATTCGCTCGTCCCGAAGCGCGCGTGGCTCGGTCGGCATCGCATTGCCGGCGCTTGGTCCACCTCAAAACAGACCGACACGAACGAACTTTCCTGGCTTTCCCTCGTGGGCAGTCCCTACGGCGCGGTTCCCAACGCCGTGAACAATCGCGTCTCGGTGCGGAATTATTTCACGGAGGGTGATATCGGCACCTACCGCGGCGGCGACTGGCGCCGGCTCCCCACGAAACTGAACTTCGACGGCCGCAGCTTCGATCTCGCCTTCGCGAACGACGCCGCCGGCGCCAACAACAGCGGCATGCGCCAAAGCACCGACTCCCTTCTCGGCGTGCTGCAGAGCAATTTCTGGCGCGACAAGATCGTGACATCCCTTGGCTACCGGGAGGACAAGGTCGCCGTCACGCAATTTGGCTACTTCGTCGATCCGGCCATCGGCGATCGGCCCGACCAAAATCCGGCGAAGGCCACGGTCACGAACGTGACGGCCCGCACTCAAACCGTCGGCGCCGTCTACCACGCGACCGAATGGCTTTCGTTCATCGCCAACCGCTCGTCCAACGTCGGCGTGCCGCCGCTGGCCCGCACGGTTTTCCCCCTCGGCAATCTCGCCCCGTTGTCGCACGGCAAAGGCGAGGACTACGGCATCGGACTCGACCTGCTCGATGGCCGCATCAGTTCGCGCTTCGTGTATTTCAAAGCCCGCGAGCAAGGGCGCATTACGTCGAGCGGCCTGAGCGGTGCGCCGGGCTTCAACACCCGCGTGATGGATGCCTTCGCCGGCGTGCTGGCCGGGACCGGACGCCCGATAACTGCCAGTGATTGGGCCGCGATCTACAAGGCCTACACCCCGCCCGCCAACGCCGTCGCGTCAGATTTCGTTTCCGAAGGCTACGAGGCGCGCATTACCACCAACCTCACCCGCAGCTGGCGGCTCGTGTTGAACTACTCCTACACCGACTCCGGCCGCAAGAACATGGCCAACGAAATGGTGGATTGGTATGGCTTCAAACCCGCCGCCGATGGATTTCGCGTGGTGCAAGGCGTCCGCCAAGACGCCACCGGCCGCTACCTCGTCGATCCCTCGGCGTTTCAGACTGGCGGCACCGTCGCGAAGTGGATCGAACTCGGCGGCCGCGCGCCGGCCGCCAATCCATCGACGCTCACTACCGGCACGGTCGGCGCGACGGTGGCGCAGGAAATTTTCGATCTGACCAACGCGATCAACGACACCAAGGAGCAGAACGAAAAACGCTGGGGCGTGCGCCCACATAAAATCAGTTTCTTCTCCGCCTTCGATTTCAAGGAGGGTCGCCTCAAGGGCTTCACCTTCGGGGGCGGCTGGCGCTGGCGGAGCGCCAACATTATCGGCTCCGATTCGCAGGGCCGCGAGATCGTCGGCCGGGAAATCGCCGCCGCCGATGCCATGATGGCCTACTCCACCAAGCTCGGTCGCCTGCCCGGCCGCGTGCGGTTCCAGGTCAACGTCTCCAATCTCCTCGACCAAAACGAAATCATCCCCGTGCGCCTCTCGACCGGCGCGGCCTCGCCTGATGGTTACATTCTGCCCGGCGGCCGCGGCCTCGCTTACAGCCGCTACGATCTCGTGGCCCCCCGCGAGATTCGCTTCACGACGACCTATTCCTACTAGGCGATTGCCAGCCGCGCTGAAATTCCGCCAAACAACTACTTTCTCCTCATGCCCCAAACTCCTCCGCTCACCCGCCGCGATTTCATCCGCGCCTCGGCCGCCACCGCCTTCGCGTTCCACATTTTGCCCGCCTCCGCGCGCGGCGCCAACGATCGCATCCAGATCGGCGCCATCGGCACCAACGGCAAGGGCCACGTCGACATCCTCGCGTGCAACGAAGCGGGCGCGGCGATCGTCGCGCTCTGCGATGTCGCCAACCCGCGCGACGCCAGCCTCGGCCGGCGCAAACAGGCCAAGGCAAAAACCAAGGCCGGCGGCGACACGATGCTCGACCGGTTTCCCGACGCCAAATTCTTCACCGACTACCGCGAAATGATCGCGACGATGAAGGGCATCGATGCGGTGACGGTTTCCACGCCCGACCATCACCACTTCCACGCCTCGCTGCTGGCGATGCGGAAGGGGCTGCACGTCTACACGCAGAAGCCGATCGCGCATTCGATCTGGGAGGCACGCCGGCTCGCCGAGGCGGCCGTGCAATACAAAGTGCAGACGCAGATGGGCAACCAGGCCCACGCCGGCGAACCGATCCGCCGCGGCGTCGAGCTCATCCGCGCCGGCGTGCTCGGCCGCGTGACCGAAGTCCACGCGTGGACCAACCGCCCCATCTGGCCGCAAGGCATGACCAAGTGGCCCGACCCCGTGCCCGTGCCCAGCGGTCTCGACTGGGAGCAGTGGATCGGGCCCGCGCCGTTTCACGGCTACAGTCCAACGATCGCGCCGTTCAACTGGCGCGGTTATTGGGATTTCGGCGCCGGCGCGCTCGGCGACATGGGCTGCCACATCATGGACATGCCTTACTGGGCACTCGGCCTCACCTCGCCGACCTCCGTCGAAGCGTGGCACGAAGACGGCACCGCCATCGCCGCGCCCAACCGCTCGCGCGTGACCTACCAGTTTCCCACCAGCGTGCTCGGCGGTCCGGTGAAATTCGTGTGGTATGACGGCGTGGTCGGCAAGGACGGCGCCTACGCCAACCCGCCGCCGGAAAACTTGTGGAAGGACGATTTCCCCACCGCCGATCACGTCTTCCGCCGCTTCGATCTGTTGCTCGTCGGCGAAAAAGGCCGGATGTTTTTTGGCCGCTCGCGCCAAGACTGGGTCTTCAAACCGGAAAATCTCACGAGCGAATTCACCCAACCACCCAAGACGATTGCGCGCGTCCCCGGTGGCAGCCAAGACGGCAAGGGCGAAGATGGCGGCGGCCCCTACGTCGAATGGCTGAACGCGATCAAGACCGGCACGCCCGCGCTCTCGAATTTCGCCGCCTCGGGTCCGTTCAGCGAAACCGTCCTCCTCGGCAACCTCGCGATCCGCGTCGGCAAGAAGATCGATTGGGACGGCAAAAAGCTCGTCGCGAAGAACGCGCCCGAGGCCGCCCCGATGATCCGCCGCGCGTATCGCAAGGGCTGGGAGCTGGCGTAGCTCCATCGTGGAATCAAGCGGAGTGGCACTCCGTTTGATTCCAAACCGGCCTGGCGAAAGCATCGACGGGCTTCGGCCCGAGTCTAAAAATACTCCCTGCGATTTGCAGGATTGCAGCCTTCCCGGAAATCCAAACTTTCGGGCGCGTCGCTGCTCCCCGAAAAACATTCCCCCTCAAGCTATGAACTTCGAAACCCTTCAATTGCACGCCGGCCAGGAAATCGACCCCACCACGCGATCGCGCGCCGTGCCGATCTACCAGACGACCGCCTATCAGTTCAAAGACTCCGCCCAAGGCGCGCGGCTGTTCGCCCTGCAGGAGTTCGGGAACATCTACACGCGGCTGATGAATCCGACCAACGATGTCTTCGAGAAGCGGATGGCCGCGCTGGAAGGCGGAGTCGCCGCGCTGGCCACGGCGTCGGGCCATTCCGCCCAGTTCATCGCGATCAACAACATCACTTCGGTCGGCGACAACTTCGTCACGACCTCGCACCTCTACGGCGGATCCTACAACCAGTTCAAAAATGCCTTCCGCAACATCGGGGTCGACGCGCGTTTCGCCGACGGCGTGAACGTGGCGAGCTTCGAGCCGTTGATCGACGCGAAGACCAAGGCCATCTACCTGGAGACGATCGGCAATCCCGGCCTCACGGTGCCGGACTTCGCTGCGTTTGTCGCGCTGGCAAAAAAGCACGATCTGCCGCTCATCGTCGACAACACCTTCGGCGCCGGCGGCGCGATTTGCCAACCGCTGCGCCACGGCGCGCACGTGCTCGTGGAATCCGCCACAAAATGGATCGGCGGCCACGGCACCACCATGGGCGGCGTGATCGTGGACGCGGGGACGTTCAACTGGGGCAACGGCAAGTATCCGCAATTCACGTCACCCTCGCCCAGCTACCACGGCTTGGTGCTCAGCAGCGTGTTCGGCCTCGGCGGCCCCTTCGGCAACATCCAGTTCATCATTCGCTGCCGCATCGAGGGGCTGCGCGATTGGGGTCCGTCCCAGAGCCCGTTCAATTCGTTCCTGCTGCTGCAAGGCCTCGAAACCCTTTCGCTGCGCGTGGAACGCACGTGCGAGAACGCGCTGGCGCTCGCCTGCTGGCTGGCCGCCCATCCCGAGGTTGTCTCCGTGAATTATCCCGGGCTGGAAAATCATCCGACGCACGCGACCGCCAAAAAATATCTGACCCGCGGTTTCGGCGGCGTGCTGTCCTTTCAGCTTAAGGGTGACCGCGACCGCGCGGAGAAATTCGTGAACAGCCTCAAGTTGATCTCCCACCTCGCGAACGTGGGCGATTCAAAGACGCTGATCATTCACCCGGCCTCCACGACCCACTCGCAACTCTCCGCGGTGGAGCAGCTCTCGGCCGGCGTGGCCCCGGGCGGCTTGCGCGTGTCGCTGGGCATCGAGCACCTTGACGACATCAAGGCCGACATCACCCAGGCGCTGACGGCGTAAACCGGCCGCCGCAAATCGGACGCCGGCGCGGGCCAACATCCTCGTCATCGCCGTCGACGGTCTCCCCAAGGTGGAGCTCAAGCCGCTTCAGTCGAAGCGCGCTCAAACCAGCGCGTTGAGGTCAACGCGCTCCACCTCCGACGGCCCATTTCCGGCTCAGAACGTCCCCTTTATCCCCGCCGTCATGAACGTGCCGAACGTCACGTTTTGCGTGATGATCGTCGGGTCGGATTGGTAGAGGTTCAGCGGAATATTGAAAATATTCCGGGCCTGGAAAAACAGGCTCGTGCGGGGCGTAACCTGAAAGCTGCCGTTCAGGTCAATCATCGTGCGCAGTTTCCGGTAGGTGATGACGGTCGTCCCGGCCACGGGCGTGGCGTCGGTGTATTTGCCGCTCACGCCGAGGGCGAGGCGGCGGTGACGGTAACTGAGGGTGCCGCTGACCATGTGCGGGACCATGCCGTTCTTGCGCTTCGAGGCGTAGGTGCGGGTGTAGCTCGACGAGACGTTCAGGCCTTTCAACGCGCCCGGCAGAAACGAAAGCGCCTGACTGTATTCGAGCGTATAGCCGCGGATGCGCGTCACGCCGGGATTGTTACCCGTCGAGATAAAGCGGTAGTTGGAATAGGTGGGGTCGTTGCCGAAACCGAAATCGGCGGCGGAAAATTCGTCGGTGGAAGCGCTGTTGTTGATGTCGTTTTGAAACGTCGTCACCGCGAAGCTGCCCACGGGTTCGAAATAGTAGGCGAGCCGGCCCGTGTAATTCTTTGAACGCTCGGGGAGCAGATTGGGATTCGGCACGTTGGCCGTGAGCGCGGTCTCGTCGAAGGTCAGCACGCCGCCGAGGTTGCCAAACGCCGGGCGCGAGATGGTGCCGCTGTAGCCGAAGTGCGCCTGCAGATTCGGCGTCACGTCATACTTGGCACTGGCCGAGGGGAAGAGGTTGTCGTAGCCGCTCGTGCGCGTGATTCTCGGCAGACTCGCGAACTGATAGACAAGCCCCGGCACCGTGGTCGCGCGGCCGGTGGCGGGCGTGACGACGAAGCCGGCCGCGCGCACTTGGGCGGCGGTGCGGGCTTGGATTTCGCGCAGGGAGGTTTGCGTGTCTTCCCAGCGCAGGCCGCCCTGCCACTGCACTCCGAACACCCTCGTGTTCACCAAGCCGAACCCGGCGAGGAAGCGCTCCTTGATGTTCACGGGATTGGCGATTTGCGCGGTATAGAAATTCGCGGGCGTCGAGATGTCCGTGAAATACTCGGGCTGCGCGAGGAACTGCTGACCGAGGAGCACGCGGTTCGGAAACGTCGGCGGCCGGCCGGTGAGCGAGGCGACGCTCACGCCGTGGCCGAGTTCCCAGCGGTAGTCCGGCATCGCCGCCTGCGCGAAGCTGCCGGTCACGCCGCCTCCCGGTCCGTTGTATTGGTAGGTGAGCGCGGGATTCGGGTTACGGAACCGGTGCGCCTCCTCCGTCGCCTTGGCGCCCAGCTTGAACCAAGTCGGGACGCGCCAGCCGGTGGTCAGCTTCGCACTCGCCTGGCCCTGAAAAATCTCGTCCTCCAGATGCCGCGCCTCGTCGTTGACGCGCGGGTTCGCGTAGTTGCCGAGGTCGGCGAAATCGCGGCCGCCGGTCTGCGTGAATTTCCAGTCGGTGTCGCGCAGGCCGGAACGGCTCACCTGCAGCGCAAGGCCGGTGAGGGCGTTAGTCGGCGTGTTCACCGGTCCGCTGCGGATCAAGCCCTCGTATTGGTTGGTGGAGATCGAGTAGTTGAACGCGCCCTCCACGAGCAGATTGCCGCGGCGAAACTCGAACTTCGGCGTGAGCGTGCGCGTGCGGACGATCTTGTGCGACTGGTTCTGGCTGAGCGCGAGCGAGGCACTACTGAAGCCCAAGGCCGTGAGCCCGTCGCCCGTGACGGCCGCACGGTTGGCGGCGGTGAACGTCGCCGTGCGCCCGTCGAAGATGGTGTCATACCAGTTATACATCGCAGTCAGCGAGAGCACGAGGCCCGGCGCGGCCCTGAAATCTACCGTGAGCGTCGGCGTGAAGCGTTCACTGAATTTCGGCTGCTGCAGGAGCGCGACCGCGGTGAGGACGCGTGGGCGCGGGTCCGCGGCGGTTGGGGTCGTGTTGTAGGTGTGGTCCACGCGCCATTGCAGCGCGTATTGGTTGGCCTCGCTGAGGTTAATCACGACGCCGAGCCGCTGGTTGAGGAACACGTCGGAGTATTCGAGAATCCCACCCGGCCGCAGCTTGTAGGACTTTGTGTCGCCGGGGCCGTAGCTTTTCCCGAACCGCAGATCGTCGCTGTTCATCGCGAGGTTTGCCTGCCAGCTGATCCGGCGGCCCTTGCGCTCAAAGGCGCGGCGCGTCTTCAAGTTGATCGTCCCGGCCGGAGAGTTGGCATCCTGGTCCGCACTTGAGGTGTAATTCACTTCGATGCGATCGATGCTGTTGACGGAGACCTGGTCGAAGCTGAAGGAACGCGCTCCCGCGGAGGAGCCCTGCGAGGCGTCGGCACTCGCCATCTTGAAACCATCGACACTCACGCCGATGTATTGCGGGTCGAGTCCCCGCAGGCGCGGGCCGCGCGAATCAGGCCCGACGTATTCGATATCCACGCCCGGCATATTTTTGAGAAACTCGCCCACGTTGCCCTCGGCGACATCGCCAAAAAAATCCGACGAGACGCTGTTGGTGACGTTCATGGAAGTGCGCTGCTCCATGATCGCCTTGGCGTTGCCCTCGCGCTCGGAGGAGACGACGAACGCGTCCAGTTTTAGGACGCCCGCCGCCGCCGGCTTGGCAAACGCACTGGTGAGTTCGAGGTCGAGAGTCGCCGCCTGCCCCGCGATCACGGTCACGCTCGCGCGCTTAGCCGTCGCCCCGGTGTAAGCCACGCTGATCTCCGCCGCGCCGACAGGCACGGCCGGGAAACGATACGAGCCGTCACTCTCTGTGATCGCCACCAGATCGGTCCCCACGACGCGCACCTCCGCGCGCGAGACGTAGTCGGAAGTAGTGAGGTTGAGCACGCGGCCGGCGACACTACCCGTCGCGGCCGCAGTCGTCGTGCGCTCGGCACCGAGCGACATCTGATGGATTACGGGGAAGGCCGAGAATGTGAGCCACGTGGTGGCGAAACGAAAGCGGGCGGAATTTTTCATGGGGACGATGGGGTGGAGCCAAGTAAGCCGGGCAACGGCACAAACTGGATTTGATATTTCCGCACTGCACAACGACAACATCCGGGAGCATCACTTCGTTTCCCCCACGCCCTATGCCGCTCGCACGCTGCTTCGCCCTCGCATTGTCGCTCACGCTCATCGTCAGTTTTCGCGCCGCCACACCGCCGCCGATTTCGCCCGCTGGCCAGCCGAAGCTGAACGTCCTCTTCCTCGCCATCGACGACCTGCGCAATGAGCTCGGCGCCCTCGGCGCCCCGCACGCCCGCACCCCGAACATCGATGCATTGGCCCGCACCTCGCGGATCTTCACGCACCACTACGTGCAGGTGCCCACCTGCGGCGCGTCGCGTTGCGCGCTGCTGCGCGGTCGCTATCCGACCGAGGTCGCGCAGGTGAACAACAACGGCATCCGCGACACGCACGCGGCATGGGGTGCGCAGAGCCTTCCGGCCGCTTTCAAAGCCCAAGGCTACCGCACGCTGTCCCTTGGCAAGATCACCCATTACCCGGGCAATCTCACCGGCAAGGGCTGGGCTACCGGTCCCGAGGAGATGCCCGGCGTGTGGGAACGCAGTTGGATTCCGCGCGGACCGTGGTCCACACCCGAGGCGATCATGCACGGCTACGCCAACGGCGGCGCGCGCGTGCCCGGCCAATCGCCCGCCGTGGAGTTGCATGATGGCGGCGACGACGCGTATCCGGATCACTGGGTGGCCAACGACGCCGTCGCCACGCTGCGTGAACTCGCCGCGCAAAAACAGCCGTGGTTTTTCGGCGTGGGCTTTTTCAAACCGCATTTGCCGTTCAACGCCCCGAAGAAGTGGCATGACCTGTATCCCGACGGCGTCCCGGATCTCTCGTCCGACGTCGCTGCGAAACCCACCTGGCCCTCGGGTTGGAACGCCAGCGGTGAATTTCGCAACAACTACAGCCACGCCGGTCGCGACCCCGCCACCGATCCCGCGTATGCCCGGCTGTTACGCCGCGCCTACGCGGCGAGCGTGAGTTATATGGACGCTCAACTGGGCCGCGTCCTCGCCGCTCTCCGCGAGACCGGCCAGGACCAAAACACCGTCGTCGTCCTCTGGGGCGATCACGGCTTCCTCCTCGGTGAGCACGCCATCTGGGGCAAACACTGCCTCTACGAAGAAGCCCTTCGCTCTCCGCTCCTGATTCGCACGCCCGGCCTGCGCCAACCCGGCGGCACCAGCGCCGCCCTCGTTGAGACGGTGGATATTTTCCCGACGCTCGCCGATCTCTGCGGCCTGCCCGCCCCCACCGGTCTCGATGGCCGCAGCCTGCGCGCCCAACTCGCGGATCCCGCCGCGCCGACCGCGAAACCCGCCCACGGTTTTTGGACCGGCGGCGCGCGCACCGTGCGCACCGAACGCTGGCGCCTCATCGTGGACGGCACCAATCAACGCGCCGAACTCTTCGACTATCAGGCCGACCCACAGGAAACCCGCAACGTCGCCTCCGCCCAAACCGCCGTCGTGCGCGATCTCCTCGCTCGCCTCGACCTCGTGCCACAGCCCGCCACCTCCGCGGCCGGCCCGACCAAGCAAAAATCTCGCGCTGAAAATTAGCCCATGCGCGTCGTTGTCGCCCTTCTCCTTTCCGCCTGCTCCCGCCTCGGCGCAGCCGACTCGCTGCCGGCTTCGTCCGCGGGCCAGCCGAAGCTGAACGTCCTCTTTATCGCCGTCGACGATCTCGGCAACGTGTTGCACTCTGCCGGCGACCGCGTCGCCTCCACGCCGCACCTCGATCGTCTCGCCGCCACCGGCGTGCGTTTCGACCGCGCGTATTGCCAGATCCCGCTCTGCAACCCGAGCCGCGCCTCCGTCCTCACCGGCCTGCGCCCCGACACCACCGGCGTCTACGATCTCGACCGGCATTTTCGCACCACGCTGCCGAACGTCATTACACTCCCGCAGCTTTTCAAAAGCCACGGCTGGTTCACCGCGCGCGTCGGGAAAATTTATCACTACGACGTGCCCAACGGCATCGGCACCGACGGCCTCGACGATCCGCCCTCATGGAACATCGTCGTGAACCCGAAGGGCCGCGATGTCGCCGACGCCGCGCAAATCATCAACCCCACGCCGCAGAAACCCGTCAGCGCCGCCTTGAGCTGGCTCCGCGCCGACGGTGCCGACGAGGAACAGACCGACGGCCTCATCGCCACCGAAGCAATCAAGCTGATGGAGCAGTCGCGCGCGAAACCGTTTTTCCTCGGCGTCGGTTTTTTCCGCCCGCACACACCGTTCGTCGCGCCGAAAAAATATTTCGATCTCTACCCGATCGAAAAAATCCAGCTCCCCGCCACGCCGCCTAGCGACCGCGCCGATGTCCCGCCCGCCGCCTTCGCGCACAACAACGCCAGTCCTCACTACGGTCTCGACGAGCTTACGCTCCGCACCGCGCTCCAAGCCTACTACGCCTCCGTCTCGTTCGTCGACGCCCAGATCGGCCGCGTGCTCGCCGCCCTCGACCGCCTCGGACTCGCGCAGAACACGATCGTCGTCCTCTGGAGTGACCACGGCTACCACCTCGGCGAACACGGTGGCGCGTGGCAGAAGCGCACGCTCTTCGAGGAATCCGCCCGCGCCCCGCTCCTCATCCGCGATCCCGCTGCGCACGGCAACGGCACCGCGTGCGCGCGCGTCGTCGAATTCGTGGATATTTTTCCTACGCTCGCCGAACGCTGCGGCCTCCCGCCCCCCGCAAGTCTCGCCGGCCGCAGCTTGCGCCCGCTCCTCGAAGATCCCGCCGCACCGTGGGATGCCACCGCCATCACCCAAATCCTTCGCCCCGCCGACGCGCGTTTCGCCACTCCCGTGATGGGCCGCACCATCCGCACCGACCGCTGGCGCTACACCGAATGGAACGAGGGCCGCGACGGCAGCGAACTCTACGACCACGCCACCGACCCGCACGAGTTTAACAACCTCGTCTACCCCGAACCCGGCCGAGGGCCACGCGACCCCGCCCACGCCGCCACGGTTCGCGAATTTCGCACCCGGCTCGCGCCCTTCGCGCGCGGCACTCCGCCGGAGCCCGCGTCGATTTTTCAACCGTCGCGGCTCTAGCGCCGTCTCCCCCCGACGTTTCCTGCCCGGCCGCCACGAGTGCGCCCGTCCATTGCACGATTGCACCGGCGTAACGTGCGCCGTGTGCTTCGGCATGGCCCGCGCAAAGTCCGCCCCTACTGTCAAAGACTCCTCCGCCGAACCGGCGGCGATTTCTTTAGCGTCCGACCTGCATGGATAACCTCCCACTGCCGCCGTTGATTCAGACCTTCACCACCTTCATAAAGCCGGTGTCCGACCGCATCAATCGCAACCCAGACCAATCCCGCACCCTGCGCGACACGCTGCTGCCGGCGCTGCTGAGCGGGGAGTTGAACGTGGAGGAACTAGCCAAGAGATAGTGATCTAAACCACATGAACGAACCGACTACACGCCACGTCCCGATGCCGCCGACGGTCAAGTTTCCAGAGGGTCACCAACTCCCACTTCGTGATCGGGTGCTTGTGGTGATTGGCGCAAACGGATCTGGGAAGACGCGCTTCGGAGCATGGCTAGACGCACAGGATGCGAAGCTAAATCACCGCGTATCGGCACACCGCTCCCTTGTCTTTCCAGAGCGAGTTCAACCAATGGATTTTCTGGAGGCAGAATCCCGATTGTTTACTGGGCACACAAACAGGGATAACCCCGCTCACCATCGGCAGCACAACAGATGGCAGAACCGGCCGGCCACCGCGCTCCTTGATGACTTCGAACCTCTCGTCACGCTCATGGTGTCCGAGAGTTTCACCGTGAGTGACCAGTATCGCGTCGCGATGCAGGTCGAGGACAAATATGTCACGCCGCCGAAGACACGATTAGACCTAGTAAAACAGATTTGGGAGGCGGTTTTGCCTGCGCGCGACTTGATCATCACCGGCAACCGAATCGAAACGCGAAACCGGCAAGATAAGAAATCGTATCACGCTAAGGAAATGAGTGACGGAGAGCGCGGTGTTTTCCATCTCATCGGCGAAGCGTTGAGCGTGCCGAAGGACGGGGTGTTTATCGTTGATGAGCCTGAGCTGCATCTCCATCGCGCCCTTAAAGCGCGCTTGTGGGACGCTGTTGAGTCCGCCCGGCCAGACTGCGCGTTCGTTTACATCACCCATGACTTGGGTTTTGCGGCGTCACGAAAAGACGCCACGAAAGTTTGGCTGCGGGAATACATCGACGGTAAATGGGATTGGGAAGGGGTTCCCGCATCAGATGCCTTCCCCGAATCAATGCTGTTGGAAGTGATGGGAAGTCGCCGGCCTATCCTTTTTGTCGAAGGTGATCGCAGTAGCTTGGACTATTTCATCTACGGCAAAGCCTTCCCTGAGCACACCGTTGTTTCGTGCGGGTCATGCGAGCTTGTCGTCCACTCGGCTTGCAGTTTCACGCAGATGCCGAGCTTGCATCACAATAAATGCGGCGGGCTCGTCGATAACGACGGACGTTCGGAGGCGGACATTAAGATGCTCAACGGGCTCGGTATCGCCGTGCTGCC
>JANOAF010000141.1:0-3202 GCA_031411015.1 Opitutaceae bacterium
GCGGAAGGCGTGCACGGGGTGCGCGCGCTGCGCGAACGTTTTCCCACCACGCCGCTCGTCGCCGATCTCAAGATCATGGATGGTGGTTATCTGGAGGCGGTGATGATGGCGAAGGCGGGCGCGACGCATGTGGTCGTGATGGCGCGGGCGCACGAAGAGACCTTGAAGGTCGTCGTCAAGGCCGGGCGTGACTACGGGGTGAAAGTGATGGGCGACAACCTGGGGTTTCCCGACATGGTGGAGGGTGCGCGCATCATCGAGGATCTCGGCTGCGATTTTGTGATTCATCACATCGGCTACGACGAGCGTCGCGGGATCGCGTCAGCGGGCCGACGGATGCCGAGCCCGCTCGATCAATTGCGCGAAGTCGTGGCGGCCGTGAACGTGCCGGTGCAGGCCGTCGGTGGACTCACGCTGGACCAAGCTGTGCGCACGCCGGAGTTTGGCGCTCCGCTTGTCGTCATCGGCGCTCCGCTGGCAGTCGACGCGGATGCGTTTCGGACGGCAGATGGAAATCTTGAGGGCACGCTGCGCATCATCTGCGACCGCGTGCATGGCTACGGTGACGTGAAAGTAGGGCGGGTCTTTGACCCGCCCTCGAAGCGATGAAAAATTTCAAGGGCGAGTCACAGCCCCGCCCACCTCCAACCGCGCTGCATGAAATCCCCCGCTGTCGTTAATTTTTCCTCCACGCCCCACAGCGTGGAGTTGCGTGAATTCGCGCGGCCCGAACCGGGCGCCGACGATATCATCCTCGCGGTCGAGGCCGTCGGCGTGTGTGGCAGCGACCTCCACCAATGGACCGGGCAACACAGTTGGCCGGTGAATTACCCCGTGGTGCTCGGCCACGAGTTCGGCGGGCGCATCGCGTCACTCGGGGTCAACGTGAAGGGTTGGAGCGAAGGCGACCGCGTGGTGAGCGAAACGGCCGCGGTGATCGATCCGAACAGTCCGCTGACGCGCGCCGGCCTCTACAACCTCGAACCGAAGCGCAAGGGCTTCGGCTACGGTGTGGACGGCGCGATGACGCGCTTCGTGCGCGTGCCCGCGCGCTGCCTGCACCGCGTGCCGGACGCGCTGCCGATGGAATTTGCCGCACTCACCGAGCCGTGCTGCGTCGCCTACAACGCCGTGATTAACAACGCGCGGGTGCGTCCCGGCGATCGCGTGATTGTGCTCGGGCCGGGGCCGATTGGGATTTTGTGCGCGGCCGTCGCACGGTTGGCGGGTGCCGAGGTGGCGCTCGTCGGGCTCGAGCGCGATCGCACGCGACTTGACGTGGCTAAAGTTTACGGCTGCGAGGTAATAGTCGGAGACGCGACGGCGTGGGCGCGGCAGCGCGACGGACTCGGAGCCGACGGCGTAATCGATGCGGCGGGTGCCTCGGCGGCGCTGAAGACCGCACTCGACCTCGTGCGGCCGGCCGGCTGGATCAGCAAAGTGGGCTGGGGCCCGCAGCCGCTGAATTTCTCGCTCGATCAACTCGTGCAAAAGAACGTCACGCTCCAAGGCAGTTTCAGCCACAACTGGCCGGTGTGGGAACGCGTGCTTGCTCTACTCGCGTCCGGGCAGCTCAACGTGAAGCCGATTCTGGGCGGCGTGTGGGCACTGGAGTCGTGGCACGAAGCGTTCGAGAAAATGCACCACGGTGAAATCGTGAAGGCCGTGCTCAAGCCCACGCCATGAACGTCGAATCGCGAAAGGTAGGAGCCCGCTTGCGGGCGATGGTTTGGCGTAGCGGCGGGCGTCCCTGCCCGTCGAGGTTTGGCGAACGTCCTGAACCGGCGGGCAGGGAAGCCCGCCGCTACGAAAGCGCCCGCTCATGAGATTGAAAAACAAAGTCATCGTCGTCACCGGTGGAACGAGTGGGATCGGCAAGGCGATTGCAGAGCGTTGCGTCGCGGAGGGCGCGCGCGTGCTCGTCCACGGCATCGAGCGCGCCGACGGCAAGGCCGTCGTAAAGAAACTGGGCGCGAAGCGCGCCGCGCTGTGCCTCGCCGACCTCGCTGATCCGGCGAGCCCGGCGCGCATCGTGGCGGCGGCGGTGAAGGCGTTTGGCCGCATTGATGGCCTCGTGAACAACGCCGCGATCGTGGCGCGCACCAATCTCGAAACGACGACGGTGGCGTTCTTCGATCGCATGATGGCGGTGAATCTCCGCGCGCCGGTGTTCCTGATCCAGGCGGCGCTGCCGCACTTGAAGGCAGCCGAAGGCAGTGTGCTCAACATCGGCTCGATCAATGCGCACAGCGGGCAGGCGAACCTGCTCGACTACAGCCTCTCAAAAGGCGCGCTCCAAACGCTCTCGCGCAATCTTGCCAACGCCCACTGCACCGATCGCGTGCGGTTCAATCACCTGAACGTGGGTTGGGTGCTGACCGATCGGGAGTATGCGCACCAAATCGAACACGGCATGGCGGCCGACTGGCCGACGACTTTGCCGGAGCAGTTCGCGCCGTCGGGCCGTTTGATCATGCCCGAGGAAATCGCGGCGGCAGCCGTTTACTGGCTCGGCGACGAATCGCGCCCAGTCAGCGGCTCGGTGCTCGAACTGGAGCAGTATTCGATCATCGGACGGAATCCAAACAAGTCCGTGGCCAAATAAGCCCGCCCGCCATGCCGAAGCTCGCTGCGTTTCCTAAGGCGTTCATGCGCCAGCTCGTCAAGGATGGCACAATGACCCTGCGCGAATGGGTCGATCTCGCCGCGCCGCTCGGGCTGGATGGCCTGGAGTATTACGGCGGGATGTTGGAACTCGCCGACCCGGCACGCTGGCCGCACGCGCGGCGGGAGGTGGAAAGTCGTGGCATGGTGATTCCGATGCTCTGTTGCTCACCGGACTTTTCGCATCCCGACGCCGAGTTCCGGCGACGCGAAATCGAGAAGGAGAAAAACTGGATTCGAATGGCGGCGGCGCTGGGCGCCAAATTTTGCCGCGTGCTATCCGGCCAGCGCCGGCCTGAGCTCTCGCGCGAGCGGGGGATTTCGCTGGTGGTGGAGAGCATCGAGGCCTGTCTGCCGGAGGCGGAGGCGTGCGAGGTCACGCTCATCATCGAAAACCACTACAAGGATGATTTTTGGAGCTACCCGGAGTTTGCGCAGAAAATGGATGTATTCTGCGAGCTGGTGGACCGCATCCATCATCCGCGCTTCGGGGTGAACTACGACCCGAGCAACGCCTTCCTCGCCGGCGATGATCCAC
>JANOAF010000142.1:0-7101 GCA_031411015.1 Opitutaceae bacterium
CATTTTGCACCACTCCCGCAAGGCCGCGTCGCGCAATGCGGCGCGGCCTTGTTTTTTCCATGCCGGCCCGCTGAATCCTGCGCGTGTGCCCGCCCGAACCACTCTGCGTCACGCGTCTTGCCGCCCTCCGCTTCCTGCGCCTCGCTCTTGGGCTAGACCGAACGCATCCTGACATCGCCACCGCTCTCTCGCACCACGGCTGCATCCAGATCGACCCGATCAATGTCTTCCTGCGCGTGAACGCCGGCATCCCGCCCGGGGTAGCTCAGGTAAACGTTAAGCCTTGCGAAATACCATACCCCGTGTGCCCCAAAATTTGGATCCGGCCTTGAGTTGAAGGAATTACGGAACGCGAGTAAGGAAAGAGCCGCGCTTCGCATGCCGAAGATCTGAGCGGTGGACTGGTCTCCACCGGATCGCTCGTTCGTTTGTGATTCCACCGCCGTGATCAGATTGGGTTAATTGCTGAGAGCGAAGCACACCCCGCCGCACTCCGTATTCTGCGCATTTTACCTTTTCCTCTTTTTCCAATCTCTCATGTCCTCACTGCCCACTCAGGGTGGTTGCATTTAACTCCGCCCCTTGTGGCTGTATTTGACCCCGCCGGTGACAGAATTCGCGCATCACCGCGCCCACGGGTGGGTCGAACCCGAACTCAGATATATTCCGTCATCCCGTCATAACCGTGCGACATTAGTATGGGGTGGCCGATTTCCGCGAGAATTTGACGGGTCAAATTCAGCTTGGTTTCGAGAAAGACGTCGTCGTGTCCGGGGTCGTGGTGGGTGATCACCCAGCGGCGGACATTGGCCAGCTTCATGAGGAGGCTGGCGTTGACCATGGAAGAGTGTCCCCAGGAGATTTTCGTGGCGTATTCCCCTGGCAAATATTGGGCCTCGTGGATCACCAGATCCACATCCGACAAGAACCTGATCATTTTTTCATACGAGGAGACGAGGGGATGATCGCGCTGGAGGCTGGGCGGACCAACGTAGCCTTGGAGAAATTCGTTGTCGGGCACCCACGCGATCTTGCGTCGCGGCACGGCGATCTTGTAGCCGACGGTGGCGCCCGGATGTTGCGCGAATTCCCACGTGATTCGTGCGTCGCCAATTTCGATCGCACCTTCCGGCAAGTGCCGGAATTGGAGATTCGACTTCATGTCGTCCAACTGCACGGGGAAATAGTCGCGATCGAGCTGCCCGCGAAAGAGCGATTCCAAATCCTTGCCGAAACCTTTCGCGCCGTAGACCGTGATATCGAATCCGGGGACATACGCCGGCGCAAAAAACGGGAAGCCCTGGATGTGATCCCAGTGGGGATGCGTGATGAACAGATGAACCTCGCGTGTGCTGCCCTGCAGGAGCTGGAGTCCAAGATCACGTATGCCGCTGCCCGCGTCGAAAATGAAAATCCTCTCGCCGAGCGTAATCGACATGCAGGACGTGTTGCCGCCATGGCGCTGGAATCGAGCACCGACGGTGGGGGTCGAACCGCGCGCGCCCCAGAGAGTGAAGTGGGTGCGACTGGTATCCAGCGCAGCGTGGTAGGGGGCTGGTTCGGATTTGTCGGGCCGCGGCGGGCTTTCCGGGGCGCTGCCGCCGCTGCGACGGCCGATGTAGGCATCGACTTTCGTAACCAGGGTCGACGATGCGATCGGCTTGATCAAAAACTCGAGGACACCCAAACGGGCAGCTTCGTCGCGCTCCGTTTTGAAATCTTTTGCACTGCAGACCATGACCCCGATCTCCCGCGTGCGCGGATCGGCACGGAGCGCCTTGAGCACATCGATGCCATGCAGCTTCGGCATCATGATATCGAGCATAACGAGATCAGGAGCCGTGGTCAGCGCCAGGTCCAGGCAGGCTCTGCCATCGGCCGCGACTTCCACCTGGTAGCCAGCTTTCTCCAGGGCCTGCCGCATCTTGAGCGCGACGACCCCAACATCTTCGCCGATCAGGATTCGGCCTTTGCGCAGTTCATTCATGTCAGTGGCGAGTGGACGCGAAACGGAGACCGAGATCGTCAGGCGATCGGCATGCTTGCAACGATTGCATTGGGTTCACGAGCGTAAAGTTGAAGAGCCGCCACCAGCCGCTGGAACTCGCAATCCAACTCGGCTGCCTGCGGCTGCACGAGATCGCTGCGCCGTTGACGGGCGCTGTCCTCAAGGGTTTGCGCCAGGCGGCAAGCCGGCGCCGCGTGGAACTCTCCGACGAGCCCGCGGATCGCGTGGGCGGCGCGCTCAATGCCGATGAGATTGCCTTGTGCCAGTGCCTCGGCAAGTTCGCGGGAAAGCCGGGGCCCGTCGTGTTCGCAACACAGCGCGATCATTTGGAGGGCGAGTGAGCGATCTCCGCCTGCACCGTCGAGGAGCGCCGTGACGTCGAAGGTCTGCTGCGCGTGATTCTCCCCCGGCGAAAGTGCCGATGATCCAACGGCAGGCGCCAGCGCTTCGAGGAGCAAATCTGGCACCGCCGCTGCCATCGCCGCGACCAGCTCATGGAGCCGAATTGGCTTGGAGACATAGCCATCCATGCCACCCGCAAGGCATTCTTCCCGGAAGCCCTTCATCACATTCGCCGTCATGGCGATGACCGGGGTGTGTCCGCCGGTGCCGAGTTCCCGCTGACGTATCACCGCGGTGGCTTCAAATCCACCCATTCCGGGCATCTGGGAGTCCATGAGCACCAGATCGAATGTGGCGCGGGCCAGGGCATCGATGGCCACTCTGCCATCGTTCGCGACGGTCACGCTGTGGCCCCACGATTCCAAGTTCGCCACGGCGACCTGCTGGTTCACCGCGTTGTCCTCGGCGAGCAGAATGCGCAGAGGACGCTGGCGCGGAATCCGTCGGGTGGCATTGGGAATTTTACGGGCGTGGCCTCCGATCTCGAGAATCGTATCGAGCAGCAGCGAGTGCTTGACCGGCTTGCTGAGCTGCGCGGCGATGCCGGCCGCGCGGCAGCGGACGACGTCCTCCGTGCGGCCGGCGGAGGTGAGGAGAATGATGCGGGTCTCGCGTAGCGCGACATCCTGCTGCATTAACGCCGCGAGGCCGAAGCCGTCCACTTCCGGCATCATGAGATCGGTGACCATCAGCGCGAAGGGTTGGCCGGCGCGTTGCGCAGCACGGAGCGCGATCATCGCCGTCCGGGCGCCATCGGCTTCGACCACCTCCATCTGCCAGCTCGTGAAAAGCTCCCTCAGGATCATGCGGTTGGAAGGGTGGTCGTCTACCACCAGCACTCGCACGTGTTTGAGTTCAGGGCATTGATCGCCATCGCTCCGACCGGTTTGCAGGCCGAAGCGCGCACTAAATGAGAAGGTGCTGCCACGTCCCAACTCGCTCTCGACCTTGATCTCCCCTCCCATCAACTCGACGATCTGCTTCGTGATCGCCAGTCCAAGTCCAGTGCCACCGTAGCGGCGGGTCGTGGAGGCGTCCGCCTGCTCGAAGGCCGAGAAAATACTGGCATGCGCGGCGAGCGCAATGCCGATGCCGGTATCGACGACGGCGAAACGAACGATCGCCTGCCCATCGATATTTCCCGCATTTTCGACCTCCACCTTGATTTCCCCATGTTCGGTGAATTTAAGCGCGTTGCCGACGAGGTTCACGACGATTTGCCGGAGCCGGTGCGGGTCGCCAAACAACGCATCGGGCACCCCCGGACGGATGTGGAGCGAGAGCTCGAGCCCCTTCTCACTGGCGCGCGTGGCGAGCGTTTGCAGCGTATCACCCAGCGTCTCGCTCAGATCGAATGCGATGTTCTCCAGCTCGAGCTTGCCGGCTTCGATCTTGGAAAAGTCCAACAGGTCGTTCAGCAGCGTCAGGAGCGACTCGGCGGAGCTTTTCACCACCTTGAGATAGTCGCGCTGCGAGGAGGTGAGTTCGGTGTTCAGCGTCAACTCGGTCATGCCGAGGATGCCATTCATCGGGGTCCGAATTTCGTGGCTCATGACTGCGAGAAACTCGCGCTTGGCGACGTTGGCGGCCTGCAGCTCGACGTTTTTCTCCTGCAATGTGCGATCGAAAAGCTTGCGCTCGGTCACGTCGCGGGCGGCGGCGAACACTCCTTTCAGATTGCGATCGCGATCGTGGAAGGTGGCCGCGTTGTAAGACACTACCGTCTCGTTCCCATCGCGGGCCCGTGCCGTCAGCTCGTAGTTGCTGACCTTGCCCTCGCTCAGCACCAGCTTGATTCCCGCCTCTGCCCGCTCCGGATCGGTGAAGAAGTCCTTGAACGGGGCGCCGATCAGCTCATCTCGGGTGCAACCAGTGAGCGCTTCCATCTGCTTGTTGACGTCGGTGATGATCCCGCGCGGGTCGGTGGTCATCAATGCGTCGATCGTGGATTCAATCAGCGAACGCGTGTAGAACTGCTGATCGCGCAGCCGTTGATCAAGCACGAGGCGCTCGGCCTCGACCTGCTTGCGGGCGGAATTGTCCGTGCCGATCAACAGGTAACCGATAATTGCGCCGGCGGCATCGCGCAGCGCCGTGACTGACACCAGCGCCGGAAACCTGCTCTCGTCCTTGCGGATGTAGGTCAGTTCATAGATGTCTTCGATGCCACGGGAAGCCTTGAAGACGAGGGCCTCGAAGCCGGGCTTGATCGCGGTGCCCAGCTCGGCACTCAACGCGTTGGCGCGCGCAATCAATTCGCGCGGGTCGGAAATGTCGGCCGGGGTAATCTTGTTCAACACCTCCGCCGCGGTGTAGCCCAGCATGCGTTCCGCGCCGACATTGAAGATTTGAATCACGCCCTTTTCGTCCGTCGCGATGCTCGAGAAATTGGCGCTGTTGAAAATCGCGTTTTGCAGGGCGCCCGCTTTCAGCAGCGCTTCCTCCGCGCGTTTGCGGGCGGAGTTGTCAGTGCCGATCAGAAGATAGCCGATGATTCCGCCCCCGTCGTCGCGCAGGGCTGTGACGGACACCAAGGCGGGGAACCGGCTGTTGTCCTTGCGGACGTAGGTCAGTTCATAAATGTCTTCGATGCCGCGCGAAGCTTTGAACACGAGTGCCTCGAAACCCGGCTTGATGGGCGTGCCCAGCTCGGCGCTCAAGGCGGTGGCCCGCACCACCAATTCCTGCGGATCGGAAATCTCGGCCGGGGTTATCTTGTTCAGCACTTCCGCGGCGGCATAGCCCAGCATGCGCTCTGCACCGACGTTGAAAATTTGAATCACGCCCTTTTCATCCGTTGCGATGCTGGAGAAGTTGGCGCTGTTGAAAATCGCGTCCTGGAGGGCACCCGCCTTGAGGAGCGTTTCCTTCCGCCGGACTTCGATCAGCATTTCCGCGGGCGAGTCGGGCCTGACTTTGATTTTGTTCATTGAGGCGAGAGGCGGGAAGTGTGTCTCTGCCGCTCCCATAAGCGACGATCGCCCAAGGATTCGAAGAAGTCCATTTTAGCGTGGATCAGCACTTCGCGGATTTGGTCGGCGGCGTCGGAATACTCACGGTTATCCGGGTTATTGGTGTCCTCGAGGAAGCCGGCGTAGCAGCGTAGGATGGGCGGGGCGGAGTGGGTTGAGATTTTACCCACCACGCGGAGGATTTCGCAAATCTTGGGGTCGAGCTTGGCGTATCGTGCGGCAGTGGTCGCGCTGAGCTTTAGCCCGCGCTTTTCGGTCCCAAGCGCGGACTAAAGCTCCGCGCTACCTCGTGGACGGGGCCCAGAGTTCATGCCAGCCGCTAGGCCGCCTCGCGCACCGCGGCACGCGGCAGCACTTTCGGGAGCAGCAGCGGCGGCAATTCACTGAGCCGCTCAATCATCCTCGAAGCATCGATCAAGTTCAGGTGATGCTCGGCGGCATACGAAAGCGCATCGTTGGCGAAGCCTTTCGGTGAGACGAACCAACCCGATTGCACGCCCTCCGCCGTCAAAGTGCCCCGCAGTTCACGCAGTCGTTTCGCCGGCACGACGCCACTGTTACCCGCCGCGCAAAACACCACCACGCGGGGGTGCGATTCACCGCGGTTCATGAGCAAAAGATCCTTGTCGCTGCCAAAGGGCATGACCTCGGCCACGTAACCCTCGGACTCGGCCAGCGCCGCCGTAACCGCGCAGATTTTTTCTTTCGGCCAGGCCGCAATCTCGGTCGACGTAGGCACTCCCCCCGCACTGTCGGACAATCGCACCGCCAGCGCCGCCCGCGGCAAGTGCTCCGGCGTGCGCGTGCGCCACAGCAGCCAAACCAGCAGCGTCCCGACCGCCAGCACCGCCGCGACCACCACCACGGTAAACGCATCGGCCAGGTGCAACCCGAGGTTTCGCGCCAAAAGCTTCTGCACCCATCCGGCCCCTGCCGGCAACGCCTCCGCCGCACTCGCCGCTTCAGCGGAAGCCGCCCCCGCCGCAACCTCGGTCAACTGCGCGCACTGCGCCTTGATCGCCGCGATCACCCGGGCACGAAACGCCTCGCCCGCGACCGGCGTTCCGAGATCGATGGCCGCAAGCGCGGTGCCCGTTGAAGAAAGCAGCAACAGAGTCGGATAAACCGTCACGCCATGCTTCGCCCGCAGCCACTCGTTTTGCTCGCGCTGTTCGTCGGCGAGCGGCGTGCGCGGGGAAAAATCCAGCCGCAAAAATACGACGTGCGCCGAGAGTTCGTTGCGCAAGTCCGGATGCAGTGCGACCTGCTCGTGAAACTGGCGGCTCGCCGGCGATGAATCGCGGCCCGAAAACAAAGCCAGGATGGGGAGGCCACGATCAGCCGCCGCTCGAGCCGCGGACTCGAAATCATCGAGCCAGGGATCAGCGACCGCACCCGATTTTTTCGCTGACACCGGCGAAGGTGCCGCCGGTTGCGGACGCGGAGCCGGCCACGGCACTCTGGTCGAGAAATTCACCCGCTCCACCCGACCGGACTCGAGCGTCACAAAACCTTGCGGATAATTTAGAATCTCGCGCGACCCGAACCACCACTGCCCGGTCGGCCAGCCATACGCTTGAAAAACCGCCTCGCGACTCGCGCCAGACTCCACCGCAGGCAACGCGTCGGCAGCACGCACAAGCGACGCAAGCCCGCCCACGGCAACCGCGATTCCAACGAGCCATTTTGCCCAAATACGCACGCCGCAAAAAACTCTTC
>JANOAF010000143.1:0-3524 GCA_031411015.1 Opitutaceae bacterium
TGTCGCCCGAACCGGCCGACTCCGTGTCCTCCGCTGTTTGGTCGCTTCCTGCGGCAAGCTCTTCGGCTCCTGTCCTCGGAAGCGACCAAACAGCTACCCGTCAACGCGGATGTCTATGTCCACTAATTCGAGGCACCCTCAAAGTGTCGCCTGTGTCTGTGTGACGATCGACTTCTCGACTCGCACATAATCCCCAAATTTCAATACAAGCCGCTCAAAAGCTCTGAGGTTAGTTTCTCCATTCTTTCAACAAACGCGGCTAAGAAAGAAAAAAAGCGCAGAAAGGCATTACTGAAAATATCCTTTGTAAAGCCTGCGAAAAACGCCTGCAGATAAACGAAGATCACTTGGCGCGCGCTCTTTTCGGAAACCCCGGCTTAAGAGCACAGGCGGTAAATTCGCGCATCCTTGTGGTGGAAGGTTACGACTACCACAGGCTAAAGAACGCGCTCCTGTCGATATTGTGGCGTATGAGCGTTTCCTCACATTCATTTTTTAAGAACGTCGAACTCGGAGAGAAGCACGAAGAAATTCTTCGCGCTGCACTGCTAGCCGACAGCTCTTTCTCAGAGGAAACATATCCTATCACGCTCACCGCGCCAATTATGGACGGCCAATTCTATGAAGGCGTGATCCTGTCCCCAGATTGCGAACGCGTCGGAAAGAACCGAATCTATCGCTGCGTGATTTCAGGTCTGTTGTTCATCTACTTTGTTGGTGGTGCTCCGCTCGATGAGGTGATCAGGTCCTTAATTTTGAGGAGAAAATCTTGGCCAATGGTGAAAGCGAACGTGCAACAAATACCATTTTTATTCGAAGCCTATAGGCGAATTGCCATCGCAAACGTTGTGTGACCAGCGCCGAAAGAGACGCATTCTTGGAACCCCGTGCTCCAGTGTCGTCACAGTTTCAGCCAATCAAAGCTCCGCTTATCAGAGGCCCTACGCCGCCGGCACTGCCCAACCAGTGCGGTAGGATTTGGTCAGGAGTGCGTTCGCCTCGGGGTTGTTCGTGATCCGGAGATGCTCGGCGTCCCATTGCAGCGCGGGGGCTTCTTTCACGACATTCGATCCGCGTTTCGGGACCACAGGCTGGGCGGCACGGGTGGCGACGTTGCCGAGCTGCACCGTCTCGGCGAGCGGGCCGGCGTAGTGGAAGCCGGCGCTCGTGCGGCCGCCGGCGAGGATCGCGTCGATCCAGAGATGATGGTGGTTGAGGCCCTTGATGTCCTTCGGGTAGGTGAAGTCCTTGAAATTTTCCACGGGGTAGAGCCGCGGGCCGCCAACGTGCGGAAGGACCATGTTGCCTTTCTCGCCGATGAAGAGCGAGCCGCTCGCGGGCAGCTCGAGATCGCCGGGGAGCTGCGCCTGCTTGCGCGTGGGCTTGAGGCCGCCGTCGGTCCACGTGAGCTGCACGGTTTTTCCCGCGGTGAATTCGGTGCCGGGAAAAACGTAGCGCACCGTCTCGCGCGTCGGCCAGATGTGGCGGTTGATACCGCTGTGATCGGCGCTGATGGTCAGCGGGGCCTTCAGGCCGAGCGCAGTGAACACCGGGTCGAAGATGTGCGCGCCGAAATCGCCGAGCGCGCCGCTGCCGAAATCCTGCCAGTCGCGCCACGCGAACGGATGATAAACGCCCGGCGCGAACGGCCGGTGCGGCGCGCCGCCGAGCCAGAGATCCCAATCGACCCCCTTCGGCACGGGCCCGGAGGCGGGTGGCTCAAGCAGGCGCGTGCGTTCGTTGCCGGTGAAAGCGAGCCACGAGTGAACTTCCTTCACCTTGCCGATGACGCCCTCGCGGATGAGGCGCGTGGCGAGCCGATACTCCACGGAGGAGTGAATCTGGTTTCCCATCTGCGTGACGACGCCCTTCTTCTCGGCCCAGAGGCGGAGCTGGCGGCATACACAGACTGTGTGCGCGAGCGGCTTCTCGCAATAGACGTGCTTGCCACGCCGCATCGCTTCGATGGCGGCGAGTGCGTGCATGTGGTCGGGCGTCGCGACGATCACGGCATCAACGGTGTCGCCGAGTTTCTCGAGCATCACGCGGAAATCCGAAAAATGCGGTGTGCCGGGGTGGTCGGCATCGGCCTTGGCAAAATTCGCCTGATCGATGTCGCAGAACGCGACGAACTTCGCCGCCGCGTGCGAGGCGACGCTGTGCAGATCAGCGTAACCGCGGGCGCTGACGCCGATGGCCGCGAGCTGCACGCGGCTGTTGGGATTGGCGGCGCGCAACACGGCAGGGAAACCCAGGGCGGTGCCGGCAACCGCAGAGTGTTTGAGAAACGTGCGGCGCGTGGTGGCGGTAGGGGCTGAAGTCGGGGCGGGGTGCATGGGAAGGAAAGTCGAAGCGCGGGGTGCGTTGGCCGGGCGCGCGGTGGGGCGTGGGAGATTTCACGCGCGGCATGCTCTAGAACGCAAGCTCGCGCCCCGGGGCGGCGGGCCCGTAGCGTTGGCGCGAGTTTCCCGCTCTATGTTTCACCTCGCCCCGCTGAGATTCTATTTTGTCGCCGGAGTTGCAGTCCTCGTGCTCGCGCGGGCGGGGGCCGCGGAACCGGAGCCGCTGTTCGACTGGAGTGATTGGGAAAAATTTCGCGGCGGCGTCGTGCATCCGAGCGGGGCGTTCAAACCCGGCGACGTCGCGCGGGCGCGCGAAAACCTAGCGCGCTACGCGTGGGCGAAATCCTACCTCGCCGGTTTGGAGCGCGGCGCGCGGGGTCAGAGCGGCAAGCTGACGCCCGACTATCTGCGCACGATGATTCCGGAGACGACGCCGGGCGACGTGAAGTTCACCCCATGCCCCGCGTGCCGCGATCAAGGCAAGCCGGTGCATCCGCACGGATTGTGGACTTGGCGGGAAGCGTCGCCGGACCAGCTGACGTGCAACGTGTGTCGCACGGTTTTCCCGAACGAAAAATATCCCGAGAACATCGCGCTTCAGACGAAGTGGGGCGCACCGCAGACGCTGACCTTTGCCGGCGGGGAACCGTTTGTCGTATTTGGCTACAGGACCGGCCGGCCCAGTTTCACGGCCAATATCCGTGCGCACAAAGTTGGCCACATGGCCGGCGTCGCGCGCACGCTGGCCGAAGCGCATCTGCTCACGGGTGATCTCGGGGCGGCGCAGGGCGTGCGGGCGATCTTGCTGCGGTTCGCGGAATGTTATCCGCGCTGGCTGGTGCACAATGGCTACGGCGAATTCGCCGACATGGACCCACGCGTCGCCGCGCAGTTTATCAACAACCTGCCCGAACCCGAGCTCGTTGCGCCGCCGAATCGTCCGGATCGGAAACTACACACGGGCTACTGGACCGCGGGTCGCGCGAGCGGGGTGGGGCAGGAGTCGGGATTCGTGCGCCGCGTCGTCGAGGCCTACGATTTCACCTGCAACGCGCGGCAGGCTGACGGCACTCCGCTCTACACCGACGCCGAGCGCCGGCTGATCGAGCGTGATTTGCTGCTGGAGAGCACGCTGCTCCTCGTGAGCGACAAGGCGATCAACAACAAGTCGGTCGGCAACCG
>JANOAF010000144.1:0-1663 GCA_031411015.1 Opitutaceae bacterium
CGGAGCGATCGCGGGGCCGCGGCCGGCGCCGCGATTTAGTCCGGATTCGTTGTGAAGATAGGCGCCGATCGCCTTGAAGTTGGATTCCAGCGCGTTCAGATCGACGCGCGCGGTTGTGCAACGTACCACAGGGGTATTACAACACACAGGTCTTGAGGGCTTGAGGGCACCTCAGTTATCGTCCGGCGTGGTGTAGCCACCGGCGAGATTCCCAAACCGGGTCTGCTCGCGAATGAACGCGAGCTTCACCGTGCCGGTCGGGCCGTTGCGCTGCTTGGCGATGATGATTTCCGCGACGCCGTCGGAATCCGCCGGCTGGTCGTCCATCTTGTACATCTCTTCGCGGAAGATCATCGCGACCACGTCGGCGTCCTGCTCGAGGGCGCCTGATTCACGCAGGTCCGAGAGCATCGGCCGCTTGTCCGAACGCGCCTCGGGCGCGCGCGACAACTGCGACAGCACGACGATCGGCACGCTTAATTCCTTGGCGAGGCCCTTGAGCGATCGCGAGATCGACGCCAGTTCGAGGGTGCGGTTCTCGAAGCGGCCGCGGCCGGTCATCAACTGGATATAGTCGATCGCCAGCACGCTCAAGCCGTGCTCGGCCTTGAGGCGCCGCGCCTTGGCGCGCATCTCGAGCGCGCCGATGCCGGCGGTATCGTCGACGAACAGCTTTGCCTCGCTCAGCGATTCCATCGCGTGCGTGATCTGCCCGTATTCCTTCTGGCCGATCTGGCCGCTCATCAGTCGATACATGTCGATCTTCGCTTCCGATGCGAGCATGCGCATGAACAGCGATTCCTTCGACATTTCCAGGCTGAAGAACCCCGCGACGCCGCCATGCGTGGCGACGTGCTGGCAGATGTTGAGCACGAGCGAGGTCTTGCCCATCGAGGGGCGGGCCGCGACGATGATCAGGTCGCCGGGCTGGAAGCCGCGCGTCTTGCGGTCGATGTCGTCGAAGCCGGTCGGCACGCCGGTGACGAACGTCTTGTTCTCGAACAGCTTCTCGATCTTCGGGAAGCTCTCGCGCACCAGCTGGTTCATCGAGATGAAGCCGGACTTGATGCGATCCTCGGCGACAGCGAAGATCGAGCTTTCCGCTTCGTCGAGAATCAGGTCGGCTTCCTGGTCCGCTTCATACGCGCTGCCGAGAATCTTGTTCGCCGAGAAGATCAGGTTGCGCAGCGTCGCCTTCTCCTTGACGATCTGCGCGTAGTACTCGACGTTGGTCGAGCGCGGCACGCCGTCGACCAGCGAAGCAATGTAGGCGGGGCCGCCGACTTCCTCGAGGTCGCCGCTGCGCTCGAGCTCTTCCTTCAGCATCACGAGATCGATCGGCTGGCTGCGCTCAGACAGGTCGAGCATCTTCTCGAAGATGCGGCGATGCGCGTCGCGAAAGAACGCCTTCGAGTCAATCATCGCCGCCGCGACGTTCATCGAGTCGTTGTCGATCAGGATGGCGCCAAGCACCGAGCGCTCCGCCTCGAGGTTATGCGGAAGGGTGCGGTGTGGCGGGGCGGTCGCGGTTTCTGGGGCCATGAAAAGGTCTTTAGTGCTTAAGGGCTTAAGGGCTTTATGGAACGAGAAGTATAAAAGAAAAACGCCGAGTACGGAGTCCGTACCCGGCGCAATTTTGCTTGGGGCGATCGCCCTTGGAGGT
>JANOAF010000145.1:0-20774 GCA_031411015.1 Opitutaceae bacterium
CGCGCCGGCGAAGGAATAACTGCCCGACCAAGCGGGCCAGGAGGCGGACGTGACGCCGTTGCGCGTCGTGGCCGCGTAAGAGGACTGGCCGGGGAGAATCGTAATGGTGACGGTCCTCGTCTCGCCGACGGCGAGGACGCCTGCATGCACCGCGGCGCGGGCGACAGTGGAGTCGTCGGTATAGACATCGGTGCCCCACACGACGCCGCTCGCGGTGCCGGTGAGCGTAAACTGGAAGACCTGGCCGACCTTGTTGCGGTAGCCGACCAGATTCACGGGCGCGGTCGCAAATGTCGGCGTGCCGCCGCCGCCCGCGATGAACGCGCTGCTATTTTGGAGCGCATACTCGGTGGTGGCGGTCGCGGCGAAGAACGGGGTGCTCAGGACAAAGCTGCTACCCGAGGCGGCGACAGTGCCGCTGGTGATTCGGTAGAGGACCAGGCCGGTGCCGCCGTTGAGCGTGATGGCTCCGCCGGCGCTAATGGTGCCGGTGAGAGTGGTGCTGTTGCCCGCATTCGTGACCGTGATCGTGACGGCTCCGGCCGCAGAGATGACGGCGCTGTAGGTCGCGCCACCGAGGACGGCGGTGACGCCGTTGATGCGTTGAAAGACGCCGCCCGTGTAGGTGCCGGCGTAGCTGGCGATGGTGCCACCGCCGCCGGTGGAGGCGGCGACAGTTACATTGACGGTCGTCACCGGGCTCGCGCCCGCCGCGTTGACCGCGGTGAACGAAAACGTGAACGTGCCCGCAGCGGTGAAGGTGCCGGTCACAAGGCCCGAGCCGGGGTTGATCGCGATCGGGGCGTTGCCGCCGGTGTTGGTAAACGAGGTGGCAGCAGGATTGGTCGTGATGGCGTAGTTGAATGGCACGCCAACAGTTGCTGTCGCCGTGGTCGCGCTCGTGATGGCGGGTGCGCCCGTCCCTCCACCGCCGCCGCCACCGCCACTGACCGTGAAGCTGCCAGTCTTGGCGGACGCCACGCCATCGGCAAACATCTCGAACGCTCCGGGAATCAGGGCTGCGGCTTGCGGGACCAGCACGAGCTGAACGGGCGAGCCGCCGACCAGATAGCCGTTGAGCCGGATCAGGGTCGTGCCGCTCTGGCTGACCGCGGTGTAGGTGCCGGAGAAGGCGGCGGGATTGCCGGCCGCGACCGGCATGGTGTAGGTCGTGGCGGTAAATGTGATCGTGAAGATCCCCGTGCCTTGGAACGGCGCGATGGCGAAGAGGCTGTTCAAAGTAATCGTCTTACCCGGCAGGCTGGCGGGAGCGATATCGGCAGCGGTGGCGCTTTGGGCGAGGGCGCGCGGCGCGGCGAGCCCGAGGAGTAGCAGCGTCGCCGGCACACACGTGCGCAGCGAACGGGAGAGAACATTCAGGAGTGACATGGTAATGGGAGAAAAACGAAGCGAGTCCCGGAATCATATCCGAGAAACACCCCACTGTCGTTACGTGGACTCGCGTATGCCACGCGGATCGCTTGGCGGCCGTGTCTTATGGCGATTTCCCCAAAGATGTGGCGGCGGGTTTGAAATTAGGGTGGGTCTTTGACCCGCCCTCGGAGGCGCAATGGGCAGGTCAAAGACCTGCCCTACCTCGGAACTCCCGCTCGCATAGCAATTCCCCTTTGCTTTCGGACTTCGCCGCCAGTCCTGCGGGGACGTTCCCGCTAACCGGCAAAATTCAAAAGCATCGGACCGTTCGAATAATTCCCAATGATTGCCGGCTGTCACCGTGGCGGTCGCAACACTTCGCCGGCGCGCAGCATCAGCGCGGCGCGGCCCTCCAGCGCGAGGCGCGCGAGGATGCGCTCCATGTGCTTGTCGATCGTGCGCGGGCTGGCGCCGAGGATGACGGCGATTTCGGGATTCGTTTTGCCCTGCGCGACCCAGTAGGCGACCTCGGCTTGGCGCGTGGTAAGGCCGAGCGCGCAGAGTGCGGCGGGGCCAGGCGGTGCGTGCTCCTCCTCGAGCGTGAGCATCACGGTGTCGTCGTGGCCGGGCGCGGTGAAGCGCCGGACTTGCAGCGCCCCATCGCCACTCGCGAATCGTCCCCCGCTGGCGAGGGCCTTCGGGGTCAGGGAAAATTTCGCCATCAGATCGTGTGCGAGGCGCGTCGCGAACAACAAGCCGCCGTCGCGCGCGAGCACCACCACGGCGCGGTCGAGGGAATCCGCGAGCTGCGCCTCGGCGTCGAGCCGGATTGCAACCTCGGCTTCGAGGTCGGCGTTCTGTGTCTCCAGTTTTCGGCGCGCGGCGCGCAGCTCCAGTTGCACCTGCACGCGCGCGATCAACTCGGGCACGTGCACGGGTTTTGTCACGTAGTCGACGGCCCCGGCGGAAAATGCCCGCACTTTCTGCTCGGGCGCGTCGATTGCGGTGAGAAATACGACGGGAATTTCGCGCCACGCCTCGTTCGCTTTCAGCGCTGCGCAGACAGTGAACCCGTCCTCGCCCGGCATCATCACGTCGAGCAGCACGAGGTCGGGCGTCGTGCGCGCGAGCACGGCTCGCGCCGCGTCGCCGCTATCGGCGAGCAGCACGCGCACGCCTTCGCGGCGCAACGCATCACACACGACACCGAGGCTGGCGGGCGTGTCATCGACGACGAGGACGGCGGGGGAACTCACGGTGATTCGAGGAGTTGGCGTAGCCGCGAAAGCTGGAAGCCCGCTGCGGCCTCGTCGAGTTCATCCCAGTGGGCAGCGGCGGTGGGGTGGGCGGAACGCACCTGCGCCAGCGCCGCGCGAAACGCCTGCAAGTCCCCCTGCGCGAGCACATCGCGCAGCGTCGCGCGCGCGGCCTCGGGGATCGGCGTCGCGTCGCGTGTTGGTGCCGCGAACGGATCGCGCGAAGCGGGCCGCGCCGCCTGCCAACGCAGCGCGAGCAGCGCGCCGAGTTTCTCGATCAGATCCTCCGTGCGGAAAGGCTTTGGGAGGAAATCGTCGCACCCTGCGGTGCGCGCCTCGGCCGGATCGAAACTGATCACGGAGGCGGAGGTGAGCAGCACGCGAAGCGCCCGACCGCGCGGCAGTTTCCTCAGCCGCCGCGTGACTTCGAGTCCGTCCATCCCGTCCATCCGCAAATCGACAATCGCGAGATCGGGCCACGGTTCTGCGCCGGTGGTGAGGCGGGCGAGGGCGGCCTCGCCGGATATTTCCTCGTGACATTCGAAGCCGAGCGGCGCGAGCAGGTCGGTGAGCAGGCTCCGGTTCACCGCGTGATCATCGACGATCAGCACGCGACGGCGCGGGCCTTCATAGCCGGTGACGGCGGGAGCGGCGGGCTTGAGCGCCGCGGCGTCGTGGGCCGGTAGTGCGACGGAAAAAGAAAACGTGCTGCCGCGCCCGACCTCGCTCGCGAGCGTGAGCGTGCCACCCATCCGCTCGACGAGCGCGCGGCTGATCGCGAGGCCGAGCCCGGTGCCGGGTGCGTTGGGCCGTGCGGCGCGGGCCTGCTCGAAGGGTTGGAAGAGCCGTGCCTGATCCGCGGCGGCGATGCCGGGGCCGGTGTCGATAACGGCGAAGGTGAGTTTTGTTGTAGGCGGGGTGCCCTCACCCCGCGGGATGCGGGCTGAGTCAGCCGATTCGGAGCAGGGTGGGGGCACCCCGCCTACAACTTCGCGCGCGACCCGCAGCGTCACACTCCCGCTCGCCGTAAACTTCACCGCGTTGCCGATCAGGTTGTCGAGGATCTGCCGCAGCTTCTGCGCGTCGCCCTCGACCCACACCGGCAGATCGGCGGCCAGTTCGCGGTGGAAAGCGAGCCGCTTGCCCGTGGCGGTGTTGAAGTGCGCGGCGCAGACATCCGCGATCATTTCCCCGAGGGCGAACGGCGCGGGGCGCAGCTCGATCTTGCCCGCCTCGATCTTGGCGAGGTCGAGCACGTCGTTGATCATGCGGAGCAAATGCTCGCCGCTTTGATGGACGATGCGGACGCGTTCGCGCTGATCGGTCGCGAGGCGCGCATCGCCTTGCAGAAGTTGGGCGTAGCCGATCACGCCGTTGAGCGGCGTGCGCAGCTCGTGGCTCATCGCGGCGAGGAAGGCGCTTTTCGCCCGGCTCGCCGCCTCCGCCTGATCGCGCGCCGTCGCGAGATCGCGCGTGCGCTCGGCGACGATGCCTTCGAGGCGGAGACGCTCGCGTTCCGCGCGGTCCAGCCGCCAGCGCACGAATTCGGCTACGGCTCCAAGCGCGAGGAGCACCCAGATGGTCAGTGCGAGCGGCGTGCGATGCCAGGGCGGTGCGACCGAAAAAGCGAAGCGGAGTGATTCGCTGTCGCGCCCCGCGCCGTCGGTCGCGATCACTTCGAGGAGGAAGGGGCCGCCTTCGAGGTTGGTGAAGCTGATCTCCGGGTGGGCCGAAGGCGCGCTCCAGCTGGGGTCGAACCCGATGAGGCGGGTGCGGTAGGTGACCGCACCGCCGTCAAGGCGGCCGGGCGAAAATCGAAACACCGTGCGCTCTGGCGAGGACGAATAGCGCGGGGTCGCCGTCGGCGCGATCGCCTGGGGCTGGCCGGCGGCCGCGACCGAGTGCAGACGCGGACGCCACGGCCGCAGCGTCAACGCGGCAAGGCGCGCCGGGTCGAGCCGCACGACGCCGTGCGGGGACTTGCCCCAGATGATGTCGCCGACGGGATCGCGGTAGAAGGTCAGAAAACCCACGGCGCCGGCGAGCGGCTGAAGCACGGGCGGGGCGGGATGCCAGGTGGCGGCCCGGCGCGGTGTGCCGGCGGGAAATTCATACCAACCGAGCGGCCGGCCATCGCGCCCGTCGAGCCGGCCGCCGCTGGCCCAGAGCCGGTCGGACTTGTCCAGCGTGCTGGGAAAGCCGAAACGGGGCCCGTCGGGAAACTGGAACGCGGGTTCGGGCGTGAAGCGGCGCGCGGCGAGGTCGAGTTGCCACGTGCCCTCCGTGGTGAAGAACGCCGGACCCCACGGCGCCGTAAAGACGGCGGTGTAGCCGCGCGTGGGCGGCAGCCCTTCCTTTTCCGCGAACTGATCGATCGCGGGCGCGCGCCAACCCTCTGCGCCCGTGGCGCGCACCTGGAAGAAGCCGCGGGCGCGCGTGCCCACCCAGATGGTGTCGGCGCCGATCGGCGTGATGACTTCCGAGGAGCCGAAGGCCGTGGACTCATGGTCAATGGCGAAGCCGCTGGCATCGAGCCGCGCCACGACGAGGACCTTGTCGCCGCCGAGATAAACGCGCGCGGGATCGGCGGGCGTGGTCCAGACCACGCTCAGATCGTCGTTGCGCTGGAGGAGCGGGCGGAAGCCGGCCCCGGGGCGGTAGAGGTGCAGGGTGTTGGTCGTGGCGACGAGCAGGCCCTCCGGGTGCGGCGCGAGATCGTTTACGGTGCCGGTCGTGCCGGTGATGATTTCGAAATGAGCGGGCGCGCCTGAAACCGGATCGGCGGGCACGAGCCGGTGGACGCCCTCGACGACCGCCGAGTAGAACACGCCGTCCTGCCGCGAAAACGCGCGCATGCCGCCCGGCCCGGGACCGTTGCGCTCGTCGAACACCGTCGCGGGCGTCGCGAGATCGAGGCGCACGAGGCCATTGGTGCCGCCGGTCCACACCCCGCCATCGCGATCGACGGCGAGTCCGTAGGTGGTGTTGCTGGGAAGGCCGTGGGACTTGTCGTAGCGGATCAGGGTGGCGCCATCGGGCGTGACGAGGGCGAGCCCGGAGGAGCGTGTGAACGCCGCGATGCGCCCATCCGGCAGCGTGAGCAGGCCGAGCGGACGCAGCGCAAGGAGAGCGGCGGCGGCAGCGCCGGACCATTTTTCGGCGGAGCGACCGTCGGTCGACAGCGCGACCAAGTCAGCCGGTGCCGCGAGAGCGAGCAGGCGACCGTCGGGGAGAGAGGCGAGGCCGGTGACGGTCGAGCGCGCGAGCGACGTTTCGGTGGCTAGCGGCTCCCATTTTTGGCCGTCCCAGCGGCGCAATCCGCCACCCCCCGAACTCGCGTAGAGTGTGCCGCCGACGGCATACACGATCGTGCGGCCGGGGGTGGGCGGGGGCGTGAATTGAAACCGGCCGTCTTGCCACACGAGCCAGCCTTTCTCGGCGGCAAACGCGATCGCGTTACCCGCGGCCCGGGCCCCGCGCACGCTGCCGAGCGGCAGGGCCTCAGCCGGCACTTGGGCCACCAGCGAATGATAGATGGCCGCACCGTGCGCATCGTCGGCGTAGTAACCGATCTCGTCATCGCCGGAGACGTAAACGCGGTTGTCCGGCGTCGCCACAAGCCGCCACGACCACAATCCGGGAAACGCGAGCCGCTCCCAGCGCACGCCGTCGAAACGATGGACTGCGCGCTGCGACGTCCCGTAGAAGCGACCGTCGGGAGCGATCGCGAGATCGTTGATTTGGTAATGGCCCTGATAGCTCTCGGGGAGAAACCGCTGCATCAGCGGCAGCCCCGCCTCGGGATCGAAGGCGTTCGCACCGTGCAACAGTGGCGCGGTGAGGAGGGCGAGCAGGGGCGGGAGCAGGCGCACGGCGCGAGGGAAACGGGCGCGAGCGCGCCGCGTCAACCGCGCACGGCCTGCCCTACGCGGAAACACGCAAGGCCCGCTGTGGCCTGCCCTACGCGGAGGCGGGTCTTTCCCGCCACGTGAGCGCGAAGAGCGCGGCGAGGAGCGGCAGCACGCCCGCGACGAGAATCATCGGCGCAAATTTTCCGATCGCGGGTGAGTGCGTATCGGCGAACTGCCCCACGAGCGGGTGGAGGCGGGAATTCAGGAACCACACGGAAGCGCCGATGAGGCCGAGGCACTTCGAAGTGTGCTGCGGGGCGATGTCCTGCACGAAGGTGTAGAACATCGCGAAGACGCCCATGATCCCCGCGCCCACGACACAGTAGAGCGCGACCATCACGCCGCGGTCGAGCCCGAGCAATAACGGCGTGGCGGCGAGGCATAACACCGCGGCGATCATGAGGGTTATTTTCCGCGCGCGCTCCACGGTGCGCCCGCCGCGCACGAGCCGCTTGACGAGAAAACCGATCGCGATGCTGCCGACATCGGCCGTGAGATAAAAACCGATGAGGAGATACTGGAGCTGCTGATCGGTGAACTTCAGATCGACGACCAGGTGGCGCGGCAGCCACACGCGATAAAAATGCCACGCCATGTTTACCGCGACGCCGACCGCGAGCGTGATCCAGAACGCCCGCATCAGAAACACCGCGCGGAACGGCACGGGTGCCGCCGCGAGCGTCTCGGTCTGCGCCGCGTGCGACATCTCCACGGCCCGCTGGCCGCGGGTCCCCAGCAGCCACATCACGATCCAAATCGAGCCGGCCGCGCCCACGATCATGAACAGCTGCCGCCAACCCTCGCCCTTGGGCCCGACCAAGGTGAGCACGAGGATCGGGGTGAGCACGGCGCCGACGGTCATGCCGCTGTTGAAAAGCCCGTTTGCGAACGCCTGCGACTCGCGCGGGATGATGCGGCGGATGATGCCGACGGCGACCGGCCAGTTGAAGGCCTCTGCCGCCCCGAGGATCGCGCGGCAGACTTGTAGTTGGAAAATCGTTTCGACGAAGCCCGTCGCGAAACCCGCGATTGACCACACAAGCAGCGCGGCGGGATAGAGCCAGCGCAGATCCCATTTGTCGGCGAGGAATCCGGCGATGATGAGAAACACGGCGTAGGAATAGCCGAACCACGCCTCCAGGTTGCCGTAGCCCTGCTCGTTGAGGCCGAAGTCGGCCTTGATGAACGTGGCGACGGAGCCTAGCGTCTGGCGATCGACGTAGTTCACCACAGTGGCGAGCAGCATCATGACCACGACCCACCACTTCCATGGGGCGACGCGGGAGGGAGAAGAATTTGGGGCAGAACTCACGGGGTGGGGAGGGTGGGAGACAGTGCGTGGGGCCGCGGCGCGAGGTCAAGCGGTGGCGTGGGCGAAGGTTTATTCATCGTTGTGCTTCATCCGCTGCGTGGCGCGCATCTGGCGGTTGAGTTTTCTCCCGTTGGCCTTGAGCGCGCGTTCGAGGCGCGGGTCGGCTTTGCGCGCGGCGTAGGCCTGCTCGCGCTGGAGTTTTTGGAAACTCTGCCAGCGGTCGAAATCGAGCGTGCCGCCGTCGAGTGCGGCTTGGATCGCGCAACCGGGTTCGCCGCGATGCGCGCAGTCGCCGAAGCGGCAGAGGGCGGTGAGCGCTACGACGTCGGCGAACGTGGAATCGAGCGCGGCGTCGTCGACGTTCCAGAGCTGGAGTTCGCGCATGCCCGGCGTGTCGACCACGAGCACGCCGGAGGGCGCGACGATCAGCTCGCGGTGCGTCGTGGTGTGGCGGCCCTTGCCGACAGCATCGCTGATTGCAGTGGTGCGCTGGCGGTCGGTGCCGAGCAGGCGGTTGATGAGCGTGGATTTTCCGACGCCCGACGAACCGAGGAGCGCGAGGGTGCGGCCTGACACTAGCCAAGGGGCGAGGGCTTCGAGTCCTTCGTCTTTCGCGGCGCTGAGTGCGACGACCGGGGCGCCGATGGCGATCGATTCGACCTCCGCCTGCGCGGCCGCGGGATCGAGGTGCAGATCGGATTTGCTGAGCACGACGACGGGCTGCGCGCCGCTTTCCCACGCGAGGGCGAGGTAGCGCTCGATGCGACGCAGGTTGTAGTTTTGGTCGAGAGCGGTGACGAGCAGCACGGTGTCGACGTTGGTCGCAACGATCTGTTCGCCACCGGCGTCGCCGGCGGCGCGACGCGAAAATTTCGTGCGGCGCGGCAGCACGGCGTGGATGTCAGCGTGCGCCTCGCCCGGTCGCGGGCGCACCGCCACCCAGTCGCCCACCGCCGGTAGATCCGTGCGCGCGATGGAGGTGTGGAGCAGTTTGCCGGTGCAGGCGGCGGTGAGTTCGCCGGTGGCGGCGAGGAGTTCGTAGGCGTGCTTGTGTTCGAGCGTGACGCGCGCGGGCACGAGGCCGGCGGCGGAATGGGGAACGAAGGAGTGGGCGAAAAATTCGTCCCAGCCGAGTGCAGTGAGTGACATGACGGAAGAAGGAGAGCGAGCGAGAGGGGGAGACAGGCAGACGTGGAGAAACGAAACGTCGCTGGGCGCGTGGAGCGCCGACGGCGGAAAACAAAAAGGCCGCCCCGGTCGGGCGGCCTGCGTTTCTCAAGCGAGAATCGAAATGCGCGTGCGTCAGCAGCGCGCCACCAAGCCAACCGGCGGGAGCGAAGACAGCGAATGGACAATGTCGTTCATCATATGTTTGCGGGTTGGAGGTTGAGGATGAGCCTCTCGCGAGGCGAACGCGCCGAGAAGATACCCATACACGGCCGAGTCAACGCCGCGCTGGAGTAGGGCAGGTCTGTGACCTGCCCTCGGGATGAGTTGTCGGCTTCGAAACCGGAAAGCGCGACAAGGGCGGGTAACAGACCCGGCCCTACTCCGTCCATACGCAAGTATGCGTATTTCGCCGCGGCGATTTTTCAGCGAAGCTGCCGACGGTGGGTTTCCGCCTCCATTCCTCTGCTTCATGAAAATGTCCCGCTTTTTCACCGGCCTGCTCGCCCTTGTCGTCCTTACCGCGCCGCTCCTCGCCGCCGGCGCGCCCAAGCAACTCTGGTCCGCCAAGCTTCCGGGCGACGCGAAGTGGCACAAGCTCACCGAGCTCGGCACGCTCCTCGTCGGCACGCCCGACGCCATTCTCAACTACAACCCCGACGACGGGAAACTCCTCTGGACGCACGCTGAGTTTAAGAAAACGAACCCGCGCAACGCCGTCGATATCGTCGGCACGCCGCTCCTGATCTGTAACACCTACGACGGGATGATGAACAGCAAGGTCACGTTCACCGCGCTCGACTATTTCACCGGCGAGCAGCGCTGGACCACCCCGCAGATCCTCGGCCAATACCTCGATACGATTCCCGTGCCGGCGAAGAACCTGGTGGTCTTCGTCGTCAGCACCTACGACGGGAAAGATCCCGGCATCTACCTCAATGCGCACGATCTCGCGACGGGCGCGGCGAAATGGTCCGCGAAATTTGCGAAAAGCGGCGGCATCCCGCTCCACATGGCCGACAACAGCGGCCGCTTCATCCCCACGATGGATCTCTCCGGCTACCACGAGCCGCTGATTGACGGCGACGAGATGTATCTCGGCTACCTCGGCGTGCACTGCGTCAGCCTCATCGACGGGGTGGTGAAGTGGGGGGTGGAATTTCCGCCGGCCAACAAGGGCCTCAAGAAAACCTACGCGCCGCTGCGCCTCGACGGGGATCGCATCTACGGCGCGGGCGCGGGCAGCGTCTTCGCAATTAATCGCCGCGACGGCGCGACGATTTGGAAAAGCGAACGCATTTCCGACTTTGCCGGCCTGCTCAAGGCCCGTGACAACGCGATCGTCGCGCAGCTTGAGATCGTTGGCGGAAAAATCTTCTCCCGCTACGGCGGCAATTTCTCCGACGGCAAGAACGCCGCGCTCAAGGAGCCGCTCGGCGTCGTCGTGCTCGATCCGGCCGACGGAAAATCGCTCTACCACTTCGACAAGGCGAAGGAGGGCATCACCAACCTCGCCGTCATCCCGGCCTCGAACCTCGTGGTGTTTGCCGACGGTGCGAATGTATACGGCATCGATACGGCGGCGGCGGCGCCCGTCGAGGCGTTCAAGGTGCCGATCGAATTTAAGAAAAAAATGGGTGTCGGCTCTGTCGCGAAGATCGGCCTCGGTGCGCTGGGCGGCGTGACGGGCCTCGCGAAGGGGGTCTTGTCCGCGAACAAGGGCCTGCTCGATGTGCCGGTCGCCCTGAGCGTGGCGAACGGCCGCGTCGTCGTGCAGGGCAAGCAGCACCTCCTCGGTTTCGATCCGGTGGCGAAGACGTCGAACTGGTCGCTCTTCTACGCCGCCCCGAGCGACGGGCTCGCCAACGTCGCGATGTTCGCCGTGACGGCACTCGCGGCCGTCGGCGGCAATGCTCAGGTCGCCGCGAGCGGCGGCATGGGCTCCAGTGGCTACAGCAGCGGCGTGAGCACGATCCATTCGAATCTCGATAGCTACAACAACTACACCGAGAAACTCGCCAAGCGCGCGGGCGGGGTGAAGAATTCCGAGGCGTATTCCTACATCCTCACGAAGGTCGAGAAGGACATCGGCATCGTGGGCGTGAACCTTGCCAACGGCGAAACCGACCGCCAGCTCGTGCTGAAGGAAAAGGAGCCGAACTACACCGTCGATGAACCGACGAACCGCATCTTCCACTTTGCAGGGAAGGACTCGGTGGTCGCGTATCAGTTCTAGTCCTTCGGGAAATTACCCAGTCGGAATCTCGGCCGTTCGACCGCGGCTTTCTCTTTTGCTCAGCATGTTCGTCTCGCTTACACCATGAATAACAAACTCCGCCTATCCGGCTATGCCCTGATTATTAGCCTCACGGCTGCTTTCGCCGTTGCCCGCAACCCCTTTGAAGCCGTCGCAACCACGACCGGGCCAGCGCCCATCACGCTTTCGGCCAGTGGCTCCAATCTGAGCGATTTTGTTTCGAGCCTCATCAACACCAACGGTCAATTCGCGCCGCTCAACGGACGCGCCTACACCGCGAGTTCGACTTTCCTTGGCGTCCCCAATGCGATCACGTTCAACACGAACGCCACCGGCACCGCCGTCACCTACGGGCTCACGCCGATCGGTTTCAGCCGGACCTTTACCGGCACCTCGAAACAAGATGTCGACGATCAGATCGACGACTTCTTCAAGAAAAACGGAGCCGACACGATCGCGAGGTTTCTGAAGGCCATTGCCGAGAAATCGCCGCTCGCCGTCACCGATGGCAATCCCAATTCGGCCACCGCGCTGGCCGCGGCCGGCACGTTCACGGGGCAGGGCTTTACTTCCGTTGACGAAATCACCGCCGGCTTGGACGGCGGCAAAGCGCGCTACGGCGGCTTCGGCATCGGCTTCAACGCGGGGAAATTCGAGGCCGGAGATTTCAAGGGCAACAACTACGATTTCTCCCTGACCGGACTTAACATCGGACTGGGCGATAGTGTGCGTCTTATCACGCCGATTTCCTTTAACTACCTCACGGTCGAGGGCGCAAAAGTCGCCGGGATGGGCATCAATCTCGCCATGCCCGTCCGCCTGCGCGTGATGAGCAAGGACAACCCGCTGAACTGGCGCGTCACGCCGCTGGCCGGCGTCTCCCTCCGCGGTTCGGCCGATCTCGCCGGTGGGGCGCTGCTCTGGCAGGCGGGCGTGACCAACACGATCGACTACAAGGCCACGCCGAAACTCGTCGTCTGCATGATTAACCAGGCCACGTTCCATCGCAGCATCGGGATCAACTACGGCGACTACAGCTTCGATCCGAAGGTCGATCAGCAGATTTTGAAAAACGGATTCCGGCTGGTCTCGCCGCTGACGCCCCGCCTCATCGGTGATTTTTTCGCGGTCGACACGCGGTTCTTGAAGGCCGCCGCGGTGAAAGGCTTCCAGACCTACGGCGGGTCGCTGTCGTTCCGCGCCACCCCGAACTACAATGTCTCGCTCGGCGCCAATTACGACACGGGCACGCGTTTCAAAGCCTACTCCATCGGTCTCTCTTCCGCTTGGCGCTGGTAGGCCGCTAAACCGGCACCTCGTGCCGCCGGCGAATTTTGCCGGCGGCTTTTTCCACCGTGACCCGGCCGAGAGAAAAATCCCGCTGGCGTCGCGTCGTGCGCCGGTTCGCATGGTTCGTGGCGGTGGTGAGCGTCGTCCTCGCGGGCTGGGTTTTCTTTTTTCCTGTGCCGCTCGGCTGGGCGGCGCGCATGGGAATGGCGCGCGCGCTGCCGGCCGATGGTCCACTGCAGGTGGGACTGGAGTCGGCGACCTTCCGCTGGCGCTGGGGCGATTCGGCGCTCTCGCTCGAAGTGATCGGGCTCAGTGCCACCGCGGGTGGCCGGCCGCTGGCGACATGGCGTGGACTGATCATCGAGGTGCCCAAGGCTGGGCTCTGGCAACGCCGCTTCGCGCCCGCGCAAATCACGCTCCGCGACCCGCGCGTCACGCTCGATCAGACTTCTACTGGAGCACTCGCGCTCGTTGCGCCGCCAGGGGCGAAACCGGAAGCCACGACTTCTTCGGCCCCACCCGATCTCGGGCCGCTTGCGCCGGTGCTGCCCGCACCCGGTGGAGCGACCAAGCTCATATTGGAGGGTGTGATCGTGCAGTTGCGCAATGGGGCGGGCGAGGTCCGGCTGCCGTTTGGCCGGATCGAGACGACGCTCGCGCGTTTGGCCGATGGCGCGCTCGCCCTCGACCTTTCGCTGCCGCTCACGGCGGGCCTCACGTCGCCGCATCTCACCGCGCATGCCTCTCTCGATCCGCGGACGAATCGCGGCGAGTTCGCGATTGCGCTGCCCGCGTTTGCCACTGCCGATTTGCCCGTGCTGCCCGGCGCGCCGCCCCTGCCGTTACACGGCACCGTCGCGCTTGATCTCGCCGGCCACTACGATCTCGCGGCCCTCCGGCTCGACGAGATCTCCGGGGGATTCAGTGTCCTCGATGGCGATCTTACGCTGCCGAGCGACTTGCTCGCCACCAAACTCGACCTCGAACAAATCAAATTGCGCGGCCGGGCCGATCTCCGCGCGCAACGGTTCGTGCTCGAAACCGGCCGCGTGCGCATCGGCGCACTCGACGTGAACGTGACGGAATTTGAAGCAACCCTTGGCGACCAAATCAAAGCGCGCTGGCAACTGGAAATCGGCGGGCTCAAGGGCGCGGCGGTGCGCCCGCTGCTACCCGTTGCACACCGCGCCCGCGTGCCGCTCTCGGACGACGCCATCGACCTCGTCGCGCTGGATCGCTTCACCACGCGCGGCAACGCCGAGCTGGAGCGGAGCGCGGCGGGAGTATGGTCTTCGAAAAATTTGGAAGCCGAGGGACGCACGGAGCTTTCCCTCGGGCGGGAACCCTTCGTGGCGGCATGGAACGCCCGGCAGGCGCCGGGCACGGACAACATCGCGCTCGATGTTTCATTGCCGGCATTTGTGCCGGGCCGCTGGCCCACTGCTTTGATCGCCGGCACGCCGGTGGGGGTGGTTGATTTGCCGCTGGCATTTTCCGCGCAGGCTTTGCTCTCGCGGGCCGGCGAGCCGCGTTCGGCGCGTCTCGCGCTCACGGGCGGTGCCGGCACCCTCAAGCCGCTGCAACCGGGCATGCCACCGCTCGACGTGCGCCAGCTCGAAGTGCGATTGGAGAGCGAGCAGTTCGATCGCGCGTGGCGTATTCCAGTGGCGCGGCTGGGCCTGACCAATGGGGCTGGCGTCGAACTGGTCGATGCTCGGGCCGAATACTCGCCCCAGCAGATCACCGCGGTGGGTGACTTGCGCGCCACCGGCCTCTCGGGAGAATTTCTCGCGTTGTGGTTGCCGCCCGACGCGTGGAAACCGCTGACGACCCTCAACCTTCCCCCGCGCGAAATCGCCCTCAATCGCATGAGCGTGCGCTTCGACGCCAAGGCGACGGCGCTCGCGGCCGGCGGCTGGCAGCCGGCGTCGCTCGCCGCCAAGGTGGACGTGCAACTGCGGCTCCACACCGCGAATCTTGGGTTAGCCGCGCAACTCACGCTGCCCGATGCCGGCTCGCCCATCGAAGCGACGGTGGATCTGGCGGAATTTCGGCCGCCGCAACTCGGCGTTGTCCTGCCGGAGGGGCTGACGACCGCCGCTTTCGATTTTCCGGTTTCGCTGCACGCGATGGCGCGCGCCAATCTTCAGGGCGAACTCGCCGCGGCCGCGATCCAGCTCCGTGCCGGCTCGGGCCGCGTGAAGACACCTCCCGCGTTCGGCGATCTTGATTTGCCGCTCAAGGGACTCGCGCTCGATGCCGCCTACGATCCCAAGCGGGCGCGCGCCGAGGTGCAGGCGCTGCGCCTCGAAGCGGGCGGGCTGCGCTTCGATGTGAGCGACGTCGTGACGACGATCGCTCCGCCTTACATCGCCACGGGCCGACTGGAGCTGGCGGCCTTTGCGCTGCGGCCGCTGCTCGCACTGTGGCCGGCGAGTCAGCAACCGGAACTGCGGCGCACCGTCGAGACGACCTTGCGCGGCGGCGAATTTCTCGGCGCGCAGTTCGATTGGGGCGTGAAATTCGATCCGGCCGCGCAGCCCGCGCTCAGCATCTCTCAACTCAAGGGCGCCGCCCGGCTCGCGCAGATCGAGGCGGTGACGGACGCCGTGCCCGGTCCGGTTGCCATCGCGAGCATAACCGCGGCGCTCGACTATCCGCAGGCCACGCTGGAATTGCAGGACGTCACCATGCCGAGCGCCAAACTGTCCGCCGTGCGCGTGCAAGTAAGTGCGCTCGATCGGCCCACGCCGGCGGCCAGCCTTGCGGCAAAATTTGAAACCGATTTGGGTGTGGCCAACACGATCTGGAAATTCGCGCCACCCGAGATGCTGACTGGCACCGTGGCCGGCGAGTTTTCTGCGCAAGTGCCGTTCGATGTCGCGGCGGTCGAGGCGCGCGTTGCCTTTGATTTCACCAAGGCGAAACTCCAGCTGCCGGGTTTCCCCAACGCCACGCCCGACACGCTGACGCTCAACGCCCGGGTGGCGCAGCCTCTCGCCAAAGACGTCGCAACCAAGGCGAGCTTCTCACTCGACACCTCGGCTTGGCTGGGCGCCCCGGTTCATCTCGCCGGTCGCGCCACGCTGACCGCCGGCGACCATCAGCCGGATTCTATCGAGGTCACGGCTTACGAACACGGGCGCACGCGGCTCCAAGCCAGTTTCAAGCAACCGAGCGCCAGTCGCCGGGAGATTTCACTCACCGGTCCCTATCTTAATCTCGTTCCCCTGTTGCGCGCGGGGTTGGCCGCGGCCGATGCGCTGGCCGCCCGACCGGTCGCTCCGGTTGCGAAGACCGTGGCACCGGTGGAATCCACGGCGCCCGCCACCATGAAGATCGATGTCAGTGTGGGAGAGATCGAATTCGGCCCCGGCCAGAACGCGCGCAAATTCGAGCTACACTCCGAACTGGATAAAAACTGGCCGGCCTCTCTCACGCTTTCCGCCGTCTCGGGCATCGACGATGCGCTGCGCGCTGAACTTGGCGGACCCGCGGCTCATCAGACCTTCAAGCTCACCATCGCCGACGCCTCCGGTTGGATGCGCACGCTCGCGGCACCTTGGAGCGCGACTCCTCCCGCCCCCGGTCAGTTTGGCTCGCTCGTCACGCAACTCATGAAAGTCCCGACGATGGTGTCGGGCGGTAGCGTTACGATCGAGGCGGAGATGCGACGCAGCGAACCGGAGTGGTTGCGTGGTCGCCTGCAACTCACGCGGGCCACGCTCATCCGTCCGCCCTACGTGCTGCAATTGCTCGCGTTGAAGTCCGGAAAATCATTCGAGAAATCACCGGTAATTGAAGAGTTTTCCATCGGACGACTGACGCTCAGTCCCACGACTGTGGGCGTCACCGATATTTCGCTCATCGGGTCGGGCCTGATCAACAACCTGAAGGTAAAATCCGCGAGCTACGGCCTGACGGACGAGGCGCTGAAAGTGGACGGCGAATATTTTGGGGTCGGTTTCGATGTCATCGGGACGCGCGCCGATCCGAAGATTTTCCTGAAGGACAGCAACAAACTCATCCGCGCGATCGGCACGCGCAACGAATTCGATTTCGACAATCCGACGCCGAAGCCAAAGAAGCCCTGATGGGAGCGGGCGGGCTTTTGGTTACGTGCCGGACAGCACGACGGTGCGCGCCTTTTCGTCCGGATGTTGCCGGTAAAACAGCGCCGTGTGCCCGACCGCACCGACGCACACGCAGCGGCCTTCGTCGGCGATTTTTTCACAGAGCACCGTCCGCTCGTCGCGTTCGGCGCCGAGGAAACGCAGCTTCACGAGCTCGTGGGCCTTCAGCAGTTTTTGCAGCTCGGCGAAAAATGCCGGCGTGAGCCCGCCCTTGCCGACCTTGAGGCTGGCTTCCAGCTTTTGGCCGAGGCTGCGGAGGTGCGCGCGCTGCGCGCTCGTGAGAGGAAAGTCATACATGATGCAATCGGGCATTACGTGCATAGCGCGCCGAGATGACAGACAATTCAGCCGCGCCGGCCGGTGCCGCCGCGTTGACTTCCCAGTGAGGCGCGCGCGATTTTGAAGATATGACGCCGCCCCGCGGAAACCCTGGCCCGATGATCGCTTTGATTGTGGTGTTGGTGATCGGTGCCGTGGTGCAGTGGCGGATCAACGGGGACTTGCGTGATGAAATCGCGGAGCTGCGGGATGAGAAGCGCGCGGATGGGCTGCCTGCCGCCGGGCCGCAGCGCGTCGTGGTGGCGGGAGTCAGCACGGCGGAACTGGCGCGTCTGCGGGCGGATGTCGACCAAGTCAGAGCGCGGCTCGAAGTGGTCGCCCGGACCGGCGCCGCGACAAAGGCGGGCACGGCGGAGCCCCTGAACCTCATCCCCGCGAAGGCCTGGAAAAACGCCGGCACCGCCACACCGGCCGCCGCCGCGGAGACTTTTTTGTGGGCGACCGACGGTGGCGACTGGGAGACGCTCGCGAAATCCATTTACCTCGATCCGGCGGCGCGCGCAAAAGTGGAGGCGATGCTGGCCAGCCTCTCGCCGGCGGCTCGCGCGACTTACAACACGCCGGAAAAACTCATCGCGTTCCTGATGGCGGGCGAAGGTGACAACCAAGGCATGCAAGTGCTCGCAGAAAGCCGCGCTGGCAACGAGGCGTTGGTTAACCTGCGCGTGCAAAAAAGCGACGGGAAGACCAAGGAGGAGGGCGTGCCCTTCCGGCAAACGAGTGACGGTTGGAAACTCGTGGTGACCGGCAAGGCGGTCGACAAATTCGGCAAGAAACTCGCCGAGCCGTCGAAGAAAGGGAATTAGACGCGCCCGAAAAAATCCAGCGGCAGCTCGCGCCACTTTCCGGGCGCCAGATCGCCGAGGTCGAGCGGACCGAAGCGCTCGCGCTGCAACGTGAGCACCGTCGCACCGCACGCGGCGAACATCCGCCGCACTTGGTGATAGCGGCCTTCGGTGAGCGTGAGCGTCGCCTCGCGGGGACCGACGAGGCTGAGTTCCGCGGGTGCACACGGGTCCGTCTCGCCCTCGAGCACCAACGTGCCGCCGGCGAAGAGGGGAATGAGTTCGGGCGTGAGATCACGATCGACGGTCGCCCGATACACTTTGGGGACTTTGTGCTTCGGTGACGTGAGCCGGTGCACGAGCGGGGATTGGTCCGTGAGCAAAATCAGACCGCTCGTGTCTTTGTCGAGGCGGCCCACACTCGTCACTTGCGGATTCCGGCGCTGCCAGCGGGCGGGCAGCAGCGAGTAAACGTTGGGGCCTTCGCGCAGCTCGTGGGAGCACACGAGGCCGAGCGGCTTGTGCAGCAGCAGCAGCAAGCCCTCCGGATGATCGAGTGGCTCGCCGTCCACGCGCACGTCGGCGGCGTTGACGCGCGTGCCAACGTCATCCGCCTCTTCGCCGCACACGGTCACGGCGCCGGAGCCGACCCAATCGCGCGCCTCGCTGCGCGAGCAGTAACCGAGATTGGCGAGGAGTTGGTCGAGACGGCGCATGGTTGAAACGGGAATGGCCGCAAAAAGGCGCAGCAGGCGCAAAAGAGAAATGCGAGAGGACGGGAGAATCTCTTTGCGACTTTGCCGCCTCCCTGCGGGCATCCCGCGCGTAACATCCGCATGCTTCGCCTCGTTCTCCTGATTCTGGCCGTCGTCCTCCTCGCGCTAAGCCTGCTCACGGCGATCATGTCGCCGGCCTGGTCGCCGTGGCGGCTCGCGGTGCTGGCGGGGGAATTCGGCCACTGGCTGGCGGTGGTCGCCCTCGCGCTGGCGTTGTTGGCGTGGTTCTCCCGCGGTGAAGCGCGCTGGTCGGCTTGGGCGACACTCGTGCCGGCGCTGGTGGCGTGCGGTTTATTTCTCAAACCGACGTGGCAGGCGTGGCGCATGGGCGCGGAGCTGCCCGCCCAATTGACGGCGCAATTCGGGCCGTTTGCCGCGACGCGCCCGGCGTTTTCGCCCGCCGCTTTTTTCGAGCGCGATCCTATGCCGGTTACAATCAAGACGCTGCACGTCACGCCCGAGCTGCCGCTGGATTTTTATCCGACGGAGCGCGCCGCGGCACCGTGCGTGATCGCGATTCACGGCGGTGGCTGGGACAGCGGTGATCGCGCCCAGATCGCGCACTTCAACCACTGGATCGCGCGGCATGGCTATGCGGTGGCGGCGATCTCCTATCGGCTCGCGCCGAAATCCCAGTGGCCGGCGCAACGTGACGATGTCCTCGCCGCGATCGCGTTGCTGAAGGCGCAAGCGAGCGATTTGGGCATTGATCCCACGCGCTTCATTTTGCTCGGCCGTTCGGCCGGCGGGCAAATCGCGGAGGCCGTCGGCTACACCGCCGATGATCCGGCGATTCGTGGCGTGGTCGCGCTCTACGCACCGTCGGATCTCATCTTCGGCTACGTGAACACCCACGAGAACGACGCGATCAAATCGCCCGCGCTCATGCGGCAGTTTCTCGGAGGGACGCCGGACACGGCGCGCGCCAATTACGAATCGGCCAGCGCGATGTTCCACATCGGCCCGAAGTCACCGCCGACGCTTCAGCTCCACGGCACCATCGATGCGCTCGCTTGGTATCGCCACAGCGTGCGGCTCGACGCGCGCCTCGCGGAGCACGGCGTGCGGCGCGCGCTCGTGTTGATGCCCTGGGCCGCGCACGGTTTCGAGTTCAACCTCCACGGCCCCGGCGGCCAGCTCACGACGTTTGCGCTCGAGTGGTTTTTGGCGCGGGTGACGGATTGAGCGGCGACGGCTGGGCGTAGCGCGGTGCTTCAGCTCGCGGTCTGGGCGGGTGGAGTTTTCGTTTTGGACACGGGCTGAAGCACCGCGCTACTCAACGGCGGGCTGCTTTTGCGCTGTTGTTTCCAGATGCGCGCGATCTCCAGCGCCGCGAGCGGGCCGAAGATCCACACGACCTGCATCGGAAAAATTTTCCGCGCGATGGCCTGATGGTAGGCGGCGAGACCGGCGGCGACGTAGGCGAGGCGATGCAGGTTTTTCCACGCCTTGCCGCCCATCCATCGGATGGCGGCGTGCAGGCTCGTGATTGAAAGGGCGAACAAGATGGTGAGCGCGCCGAGGCCGAAGAGCTGGAAAGGCTTTTGGATCTCCTTCCAAAACGTGCCGAAGGTGCCGTCGTAGGAATGCAGCACGTGCGCCGTGAAATGCAGCAGCGCGTAGGCAAATGCGCCGACGCCGACGAGCCGGCGGTGGCGGTTGAGCGCCTGCGCCACGCCCCACTTCGGCCAGAGCACGCGCAGCGGCGTGAACGTGAGCACGGTCGCGAGCACGATGCACGCGATGAAGCCGAGGTGCAGCAGCGTGGACTTCAGCGGATCGGCGTCACTCGGGTCGGGACTCACCAACGGCTTCAGCGCCCAGGCGACGGGCGCGACGAGCAGGAGCCAGATGACGAGTTTCGAGCGGAGGAGTTTTTCGAGAAATTGCACGAGGTGGAGCGGCTTGACCTCAAGACGCTTTGGGTGGGAGGGCGCGAGTCCTGAAAGCGCGCTGGGGTCAACGCGCTCCACCTCAATAATTCTTCTTCAGGTCCATGCCCTTGTAGAGCCCCGCGACCTGCGCCTCGTAGCCGTTAAACATGAGCGTCTTTTGCCGCGAGCCGAAGGCCCCGCCGGCACCGATCACGCGCTCGCTCGCCTGCGTCCAGCGCGGGTGATCGACGTTGGGATTCACGTTGGCGTAGAAGCCATACTCGCGCGCCTGCATCGCCT
>JANOAF010000146.1:0-2630 GCA_031411015.1 Opitutaceae bacterium
TAACCGCCGCGCCGGAAACGACATCATCACCCTCGGCGACATCCGCCCCGAGGCCGCTAAGAAGGATTAATTCTTCCCCAGCCCAAACACTACAAGCCGCCCGTCCCGCTGCCGCGGGAGGGGCGGCATTTTCTTGGGAGGATGAGAGCCCGTTCATCGGGCCGATCGCTTCGGCAGGGCTGACAGTTTGATCCGGCCATAAGCGCCGCGCTTTTGGTCCTCGGGGTGCGGCTCGATGGCGAGCACGGTGATGTCGCCTTGGTCAGGGCCGTAGGCCCAGAAAAGTCTGCCGGCGGCGGGGGTGTTGTTCTCGAGGTAAGATTGGAAAACCTTGAATCCGTGTTTGCGGGTGAGGTCGTCAATCTCGTGCGAGGCGAGGCTGTTGTGCCGTGGATTCTGGCTCAGATAACCGAGTGCCTTGACGAGCTTCTTGAAGAATTTTTCTTCGCTCGCGGCCAACCGGCCCTGCTGTTTTCGGGCCACAAGATCGTCCCAGAATGCCGCCATTTCCGGCAGCCCCATGCGAATGCGGAAAGGCATGGCCGCGGTCCGCGCTTACCGAAACGCCGCGAGGTCGATGGGGGCCGAGGCGAGTCCCGCCTTAAAGTTAGTCGCCGACCTCTCCAGCATGCGCAGCGTCTTGGCGGTAATCGCCTCGGGATGGACGAGCACGCGCGGCTCCAGCAGATAGCAGCCGTTCGAAAACGCCTTCACGTGAAAATACTTGGTCTTCGCTCCGCGTAGGCTGATGCGCTTCTTGTCATCGGCGGCGATGTCGTAGCGCCCGACGACTTTGGCCCGGGAGTTTCCCTTTGCACGCGAAGCGGTCAGTGTGGGCATGGAGGTAATGAGGTGGGAAATCCCACCTGGGTCAATTCCGGGCTTTCGCCGCTAGCCGCCGGCATGGTGCCGCACCTCCCCCGGAAACTCCGGGTGGAAAAGGAACCTCATCGCACCGCGGCCCGATACTGCTCCTCCGTCAATCCGGCGACCTTGCCGGTCGCAACGTCCTCAATCCGCCGCACACCTTCGTTGAGGGCTTTGAGTGATGGCTGGGATTGAGCCACGTTCTCGACCAACTGGCGGGCGAGTTCGAGCCTCTCGGCCGGTGACAATTTCAGTGCAGTGCGGGAGAGTTCGGCGGTGAGCATGAAACCGAAGCTGGTGATCCGGATATTGCGCACGAGTGACGATTTCCGGCGCTGCCGTCGCTTCCGCAATCAGGCGATTCCGCTGGTGATGCCCTCCACGGAATAAAGCGGGGAATCACGCGCGCATCTGCATCGTTATCCCGTTGGAATCAAAAGTCGGGACGGGTGGGACGAGGGCTGCTGCTCCAGTGGAAATCCTATCGGCTGTCCACAACGCGGCCAACGCGTCGTTTAGATCGTCTGCTTCATATCGAAATATTCGGAGTTCTCGTTCAAGTGCCATGCGTAGTCCCGGCCACCTAGTCTCGATCAACCGCTCACGCTCAGCGCGTCCGTCGTGCTTTTTTTTGGAATGCAGCATGGCTCGCCCGCCATTCCAAAGTGCAAAACACAACTCTGGATGAATCTCGTGAAACAGGCTCCGCAGCTTTGGTCGTGTAGAGAGAAGGTCATTAGCTTCCCGAATTTTGGGCAGAATTGCGAAGGCCTGTTTCGACATGCGACGGCCATCAGCTTGGAAGTGTCGCTCGCACGCTTCGGAATAAATGCTTGCCGAGAGCGTGGCGCGGACTGGCACCGAGAATACGCTGCTCGCACGGGGCGGCCGTAGAATCTTTCGAGCAGTCGTGTCGCACAGCCGTTCGCCAACGTCGGCCAAACCAATCGGAACGTCGATGGCGACCACGTCGGGAGTCACCTGTTTGAGAATCTCCTCTAGCGACAAGGCGACGAAAGCACGGAACGAGCGACCTGCCATCGTGACGCAGATCCACCCCTCGGCACACCCGTCGATACCAACGAGCGTTTGGTGAGCCCCGTCGTGCATGAGGCAACTTTTTTGTTTACGTCAGCGTCACGCCCTTGGCCTTCGCGGCACGTAGGAGGGCATCGGCCATGTCGCTGGGCGTCGCGGCGACTTCGATGCCGCATTCTTTGAAGACGGCGATTTTCGCGGCGGCCGTGTCTTCGGCGCCGCCGACGATCGCGCCGGCGTGGCCCATGCGGCGGCCGGCGGGGGCCGTCGCTCCAGCGATGAAGCCGGCGACGGGTTTCTTGCAGTTCGCTTTGATCCAGCGCGCGGCCTCGACCTCGGCGGTGCCGCCGATTTCGCCGATCATGATGATGCCGTGCGTCTCCGGGTCGGCGTTGAAGAGTTTGATCACGTCGAGGTGCGACGTGCCGTTGACGGGGTCGCCGCCAATGCCGACGCACGTGGTCTGGCCGATATTTTTCGAAGTGAGCTGGAAGACGGCCTCGTAGGTGAGCGTGCCGGAGCGCGAGACGACGCCGACGTGGCCGCGTTTGTGAATGTAGCCGGGTGCGATGCCGATGCGGCAACCGCCCTTGGAGCCTTCGCCGGTGCCGGGCGTGACGACGCCGGGGCAGTTGGGCCCGAGGAGGCGCGTCTTCTTGCCCTGCATCGCGCGCTTCACGCGGATCATGTCCTTCACCGGAATGCCCTCGGTGATCGCGACGGCG
>JANOAF010000147.1:0-4323 GCA_031411015.1 Opitutaceae bacterium
TATTCGGACTTCGTTTCGTCCCCCGCCCGCATCGGTTCCAGCGCGATGCCCTTCAATTTGATCCCGGTGAGTTTTTTCACGATGAAGTCCGCCTCGGCTTCCGCGACATCGGCCAGCGTGTGGCGCTGATGGATGTCGATCGCCCCCACCACGGTGGCCGGCAGTCGCGTTACCCCCGCAATTTTTCCGACAACATCCGCCGGCGTCACGAGCTGCTTGCGACCGACATTTAGGAAGATTGGCACCATCCCGGCCTCGTTCCCGGTGCGGGCGGGGCGCTCGTATTTTGCTTTGCGCGCGGAATTTTCAAAACCGCCTTCGTCTTCGCGCTCGTCGCTGGCCGGCGCGTCGTCCCCACCCGGCGCGTCGGCGACCGGCGCAGCCGGGGCAAAACCCGTGGCGCGTGCCTTGGGCGAATGAGATGTAGGCGAAGTCGCAGCCGGACGAGAAGCGGACTTCGGTGCCACGACGCTCTTCGCCCAAGCCGGCGCGGAATTTCCTGCGGCGAGAGGAACCGAGGCCTTCGGGGCCGGAGACGCCGGCTTGGCCGCACCGTCACCAGACATTCCTCCACCCTGGAGCATGGTGATGAGAGCCGAACAAATGTCGGTGCTCGCATACCCCTCATCGAGCAGGCGGTCGATCATGCGGTCGTGCGGCTTGAATTTCTTTTCGTCAAGGGTCGCCCGAATCTTGTCGAAGAAGACGCTTGAGCGCGCCTCCTCGACCTCGTCGAGCGAGGGAATTTTGCCGCGCCGGATATCGAGCCGCGCCCAGCGCACCATGCTCTGGAGTTTGTAGATTTCCTGGCCCGACACGAAAGTGAAGGCCTGACCCTTGCGCCCGGCGCGCCCGGTGCGGCCGATGCGGTGCGTGTAGTCCTCGGCGTCATTCGGCAGATCGAAATTAAAAACGACCTCAAGGTCGTCCACGTCGAGCCCGCGCGCCGCCACATCGGTCGCCACGAGAAATTCGAATTTCCGCTCGCGAAATTTCGCCATCACCCGGTCGCGCTGCGTCTGCGTGATGTCGCCATGGAGGCGGTCCGTGAGGTAACCGCGCGAGTGCAGGTGCTCGTCGAGGTCGTCGACCATGACCTTGGTGCTGCAGAAAATAATCCCGTAGCGGAAATCGTTCACATCGATCAGGCGCGTGAGGGCCTCAATTTTCGAGCGGCGATCGACCTCGAAATACGTCTGCTCCACCTGCGGCGCGTTCTGCGCCACGGAGTCGATCTTGATCCAAGCGGGGTCCTTCGAATAGCGGCCGATCAGGTCCTGAATCGCGCGCGGGATGGTCGCGGAGAAGAACAACAGCTGCCGCGTGGCCGGCGTCGCCGAGAGGATTTTCTCGATGTCATCGCGGAAACCCATGTCGAGCATCCGGTCCGTCTCGTCGAGAATCACGAGCTTGAGCTGGTCGAGCTTGAGCGTGCCCCGCTCCATGTGATCCATCACGCGGCCCGGAGTGCCGATGACGATTTGGACGCCGGCCGCGAGGGCACGGAACTGCCGCTCGTAACTTTGTCCGCCATAGATCGGCACGCCCGAGACACCGCGTTTGAAGAGTGCGAGTTTGCCGAATTCCTCCGCGACCTGCACGGCGAGTTCCCGCGTCGGGCAAAGGATCAGCACCTGCACTGCCCGCACTTTGGGATCCACCTTCTCGATCGCCGGGATGGCAAACGCCGCGGTTTTGCCCGAGCCCGTCGAGGACTGGCCGACCACATCTTTACCTGCGAGAATCGTCGGAATCACCGCCGTTTGAATCGGCGATGCCTCCTCGAATCCCATTTTATCCACGGCTTTGAGCAGGTCGGCCGAAAGGCCCAGTTCGGAGAAGAGACGTTTTTCCATGCGACACCGTGGCGGCGGAAACCGCGCGCCGCGAGCCTGCATTAACTGAATATGAAAAACGCCGGCATGCTGACCCCACCGCAGGCACTTGCGTGAGCTACGTGGTCGCAACGCTTGATTGCGCGGGACCGGGCCGCATGGTCGCCATCGTTCTTTGGATTCGCACGCCTAAGCTGCCGCCGCTTCCTCGGTGGCCAGCACGGGGGACCCAATTTCCGCGACGAGAAAAATCTTTTCGCGGATGGGGCGCACGGTCGCAGGCAACTGCGACCAAGGTCACTTCCTAGGACCGAGCCCGTCAGCTAACCTCGTCGGCATTGGGAAGGGTGATCCACTGCGCGTCCGCTCGGGCGGGCGCGACACGGTCGCTCCTACGCAACCGCACCGTCATGTGCGCACGCTGACCCGTGCACACGAGACGGCGCATTTCGGAGATACGTCCATGACCGCCACGTTCGCTTCAACTCTCGCTTCCGCGGGCACGCTCTGCGCGCTCGTTTTCCTCGTCGGCCTGAGCCTCGTGCTCAAGGGTTTCGCCCTCGCGCATCGTCAACTCGCCGCCCGCCTCGCTCTCGGCGGCGCGTCGCTCGCCCTCACGCTCACCGCGTTCATCGCGGCCGGCAGCTGGTTTGATCGCGCGGTGCTGTTCGGCTTGGGCGCAATCGGTGCGCCATGGCTGCTCGGCATCGTCGTGATTCGTGAAAACCAAGTCGGTGTCGTCATCAAGAAATTCGCCCGCCGCAACCTCGCGCCCGGCGAACTCATCGCACTCCACAGTGAGGCCGGTTACCAAGCCGACACGCTGCCGCCGGGCCTCCACTTTGGCTACGGTTTCTGGCAATTCCGCGTCGCCAAGGTCCCGGTCGTCATTGTGCCGCAAGGCGAAATCGCGTGCGTCGTTTCCGCGGCGGGCGCGCAGATTCCCGCCGAGCGATTGCTCGCCAAGGTCGTCGCGTGCGACAATTTTCAGGACGCCCGCACCTTCCTCTCCTCCGGCGGAGAGAAGGGCCGCCAGCTCGGCGTCCTTACCGCCGGCACGTATCGCATCAACCCCGCGCTCTTCACCGTCATCACCGCCGAGCACGCGCCCCACCACGGCATGCCCGCCGAGCAACTCGCCGTCACGCGCATCGCGCCCGACATGGTCGGAATCGTCACCACGCTCGATGGCAAACCCATCGAGGGCGGCGACATCGCCGGCGGCCTCATCCCCGACCACGACAATTTCCAAAACGCCCAGTCGTTCCTCGCCGCCGGCGGCCGGCGTGGCTTGCAGGAGCAGGTGCTCCTCAGTGGTGCATGGAATCTCAATCCGTGGTTCGTCGCCGTCGAATCCGTCCCGATGCTGAACATCCCCATCGGTTCCGTCGGCGTCGTAATCTCCTTCGTCGGCCTCGCGCACGAAGATGTCAGTGGCGCGGCATTCAAACACGGTGACCTCGTCAACGTCGGCCATAAGGGCGTGTGGGTCTCGCCGCTTTTCCCCGGAAAACACCCGGTCAATACGCGCATCATGCGCACCGAACTCGTGCCCACCACGAACATCGTGCTCAACTGGGCCAACCGCACCGAGGCGCACCACTTCGACGAAAAACTCAATTCGATCACCGTGCGCTCGAGGGACGGTTTCGCGTTCAACCTCGACGTTTCCCAGATCATCCACGTCGGCGCGCTCGACGCGCCCAAGGTCATTTCGCGCCTCGGCTCGATGCAAAATCTCGTCGACCACGCGCTCCAGCCGATCGTCGGAAACTATTTTCGCAACTCTGCGCAGCACCACACCGTGCTCGATTTCCTCAACGCCCGCAGCGATCGCCAGGTCGAGGCTGCCGCGCACATCCGCACCGCTCTCGCCGCCTACGACGTGCAGGCGATCGATACGCTCATCGGCGACATCACGCCGCCCGTCGAGCTGATGAAGACCCAGACCGACCGCAAAATCGCCGAGGAGGAAAGGAAAACCTACGAGACGCAGGAAGCCGCACAGCGCCAGCGCCAAGAACTCGTGAAGGCCACCGCGCTCGCCAACATCCAGCAGCAGATGGTCGATGCCGACCAAGGTGTGCGCATCGCGGAACTCCACGCACAATCCGCCATCCGCTCCGCCAGCGGTGAAGCCGAGTCCACCAAGCTCCGCGCCTTCGGCGAGGCCGACGCCATCCGTGCCACCGGGAACGCGAAAGCCGAAGCCTACCGCTCCGGCGTCGAATCTCTCGGCGGAGCGAACTACACGTTGATGCAGCTCACGCAAACGCTCGCGGAAAAAAACATCCGCCTTGTCCCCGACGTGAGTGTAACCGGCGCCCAAGGCGGCAACGGCCTCCTCGACTCGATGCTCGCGCTCCTCGTCCGGGAAAAGACCCACGGGAAAAACTAAATCGGATCGAGGTGGAGCGCGTTGACCCCAACGCGCTTCTCCCGACGACCCCGCAGCTCACGAACCAGCGCGTTGGGGTCAACGCGCTCC
>JANOAF010000148.1:0-2129 GCA_031411015.1 Opitutaceae bacterium
CGGCGCGTCCTTCACCTCGATGGAGGCGGCAGTCATCTTGTATTGGATGGTGACCTTGCTGCCGACGGCGAGCTTGCCGTCGACCTTGGCGGAACCGCGCGCGATTTCGAACTTCTCGTCGCCCTTCATGACGGTGACGACGGTGTCGGTGAGCGCGGTCACGTTACCCGTGACTTGGTAGGACGTCTGGGCGCGTGCGCCGAGAGCGAGAGCAAGGAAGAGCAGGGGGAGGAGGAATTTTTTCATACGGCGGGGAATGAGGAGCAAACTGCCGGCGAATTCAACGCGGGATTTTCCCGTGCGCTAGCAGGCGTCGCGTCTCAGTTTCTTGCAAACGTAGAGGCGTGCCTCGTGCGCGTCCTCCGAAACCGGGCGCGGACAAGCCGCGCCCCTACGACCAGAGACTCTGGATCGAGGCCTGCAAGAAACTGAGATGCGTCCAGCCGGCGGATCGATTTGGTCGCACTAGGTCTGAAACGGATAGATGCAGCCGACCCCCAGCAACACCGTGAGCGCATCGAGGGCGCGGCGGGATTCGTCAAGCAGATGCGGGTCAGCGAGGTCGTCCTCCGTGAGCCGGTCGCGATAGTGTTTCGTTACCCACGCGACGAGGGTGGCGTAGGTTTCGTCGGTGAGGCGGACGCCCGCGGGCAGCGCTGCGCGTTCGACCTCGGTGAGCACGACGCGAAGGCGCAAGCACGCGGGGCCGCCGCCGTTGCGCATCGATTGCCTGAGGTCGAGGTAGTGGACCCGCCGCAGTGGGGTGTCGCAGCGCGCGACGAGGTCCTCGATGAAGCGCCGCACGCGCTGCGTCTCACGGCACTCTACCGGCGCGATGAGCGCCATCTCGCCCGGTCGCACGGTGACGAGCTGCGAGTTGAACAGATACGAGCGCACCGCGTCCGCCAGCGGCACGCGGCCCGACGGCACGGCGAGCGCAATGAGTTCGCCGCCGCGGTGAAGCCCGGCGTAGCGCCGACGGAGTTCGCGGATGACGCCGGGCGTGTCCACGAACGCGCGCTCGTGATGGAGCAGCACGTTTTCGTTGCCGACGGCGATTACGTCGTGGTGAAACACGCCGGCGTCGATGGCGGCCGGATTCTGCTGGGCGAAGATGGTGTTGGCGTCACTCAACCGGTTATTGCGGGCAACGGCCTGCGAGGCTTCAAGCGCCTGGCGGGAGGCGAAGCGGCGCGGCCCACGGGTGTCGGCGGCACCGAAGGCACGATGACCGTAAACAAAAAGATGCAGGCCACGCGCGCCGTGCGCGGGCGCGAAGCGCGTGTGGTTGGCGGCGCCCTCGTCGCCGAGTGCCGCCCCGCCGAGCACGGAGTCATGGACGACGAAGTGCGCCGGGTCGCGGAAGATTGCGCGCAGAGTGCGCGCAGTTTGGGAGGGTTCGAGAGAGCGGTGGAACTTGGCGGTGAGATTGGCCGGCGTGAAGTGCACGCGGCCGTCCAAGGTGTCGGCACTCGGTGCGACGGTGGCGGCGTTGGCCACCCACATGGCGGACGCTGACGAGCACGCAGCGAGCAGCGCGGGTGCGTGGCGGGCGGCGGCGCGCAGCACGGCGGCATCGGTGCCGGCGAAGCCGAGCGCTCGCAGCGTCGCGAGCGACGGCCGCTCGTGCGGCGGCAGCACGGCCTGGGGCACACCGAGGTCGGCGAGAAATTTCATTTTCGCCAGTCCCTCCAGCGCGGCGGCGCGCGGGTTCGAGACTGCGCCGCGGTGTGACATCGAGGCGACGTTGCCGAGCGAGAGTCCCGCATAGTTGTGCGTCGGGCCGACGAGGCCGTCGAAATTTACTTCGTAGGTGGGCATGGAGTGCGGGGATTTATTTTGCCTCACGCAACGGACGCGAAGGACGCAAAGGTCAGGCGTCGGATTGAATTTTTCTCTGCGGACTTGGCGTGAGGCATTCTGGGATTGAGTCCGGGTGGGAGTTGGGCGGGTGTTTTCAACTCCGGCACTTCAATGCTCGCGACGGGATACGAGCAGTAGTCGGCGGCGAAGAAACCGCTCGGGCGGTGGTTGCCGCTGTGGCCCACGCCGCCGAACGGCGCCGCGCCGCTCGCGCCGGTGAGCGGTTGGTTCCAATTCACGACGCCGGCGCGCATCTCCTCGCGGAA
>JANOAF010000149.1:0-4987 GCA_031411015.1 Opitutaceae bacterium
CTAAAGCGGCCGTTGTTGGCGCCGCCGTCGAAGGCCCTCAGAATCGCCGTCGCGCGGAGGAGTGGCTCCTTGAGTTTGCCGAAGCTCGCCGTCGCCGCGACCGCGGCCGAGCGCGCCTCGTAATCCATCAAAATCGTGCGCACCACCGCACCGAGATCACCGCGAACACCACTGCCGTTGTTGGCGAAAGCCCGCGCGACCCGGTAGACATAGCCGGGGCTCGGGTTCGAAGTCACGAGGCGCTGAATCAGCTGGCGGGAAACAAACGGCGCGATGTTCGGGTGGTTGAACAAGGCATCGAGCGCATCTTTCAAATCTTTCGCGCCGCCCTGATTGGCAGGAATCGTAACACCACCGATAATTGTCTTCGCGCCATCCTCATGGAACGCCGGGTAGAGCATCATCGGCTGCATGTAGTTCGTTCCCTCCGCACGGAAATTTGGCACCAAGTTAGCGGAGTAGAACGCCCAACCGGTGAAGATTTTCGCCATCTCGGTGATGGTCTTGTTATCGTAGGTCGGGATCGGAACACCGAGTGGGTCAAGTTTGAGTGTGCCGTCCGGCTGCAATTGCACGAGGCCAACCGTGAAGAGCTGCATCACTTCGCGCGCATAGTTCTCGTCCGGCGCGGTCAGCATGGTGCCCGCGGGGTTGAAGGTCGCCTTGGCATTCCGCAGCGAGGAAAGATAGACCCCCATCATCGGGCTGAGAGTGACATCTTCCAGCATCTGCCGGTAGTTGCCAAATGCCCCCTTTACCAAGATGTCGTAGTAATTCGCCACCGGGCGTGAATTGTTCGCCAAGGTTCCGTTTACGTCGGAGATGACAAGAATTTCGCTGAGGGCAAACGCCACGCGCTGCCGCAATTGATCGGGGGCCGTGAGGGCGAGCTTCCACCACGCAGCCTGGCGATTCTGCTGCGAATACTGCGGATTTTCTCCAAGGCCCGTGTAGGCGCGATAGTCAGCCTCAAGTGCGTCGAGGTGCAGCGAAGCGGGCAGAGCGATTTGCGCGGAAACCCACGCATTGAGATCGGCGAGCCGTTTGCCAGCGAGGGTATCAATTTCCGTTTTGGTCGGACCAAAGGTTGCCTGTGTGAGGAAGCGTGACGCCTCCGCTGGGGTCAGCGCTCCGTCAGCCAGCGCAGGAGGAGGCGACGGCGTCGTGAACGCGAGCGCACCGCTCGTTTGAATCAACGCTCCCCGCAACTCACCGGCTGGGTAGGCAGCCGACTCAATGCTGATGAAAAGGCGCCCGTCCTTCAGCGCCTGCACGATGTCCGCGGCGGAAAGCGCACCACTTCCGGTGATGACCCACGAGAAGCCGTTGACCTGACCATTGGGAACTCGCACGAGCTCCACTCCGACTTCGCCCGGCGAGCCAGAGCGCAGATAGGCGACTGTCTCGGGTGAGCTGAGGTTTGAGAAGGAAAGACTGACGACGGCAAAGCGATTGTCCGAACTCAGCTGGACCGTTGCGGTGCCGAAAGCCGTCGAGGTCGTGGCGGTCGACGGTGGGCGCAAGGCCGCAACATAGAGTGTTCCTGGATTGTAGAAAATAGTTACCGCGGCAGCACTCCGCTCACCGATCGTGTAGCCCGTGCCGGATGAAAGCTGCAGGGTCGTATCCTTGTTAATCGCGTTCTCACCGCCGCCCGGGAGTGCCGAAAGAACCACGTTGGCGCTCGTCGCACCGGCGGGAATGGTGACCGAACCGGGAAGTGCAGTGTAGTCCAGTCCGGGAATGGCGGTTCCGCTCAACTGATAATAGACCGTGAGCGGCAGCGTCGTGCTACCCGTGCGTGAAATCACAAACACGCCGGGAGGCGCGCCCTTAGTGTCAGTCGTAGCCGTGCTGGTGCCGACGTTGATGGAGACCGCACCTTCGGCGGTCAGGTCATACACTTCGACCAAGGCTACGCCGGTCGTCGCACCCACTCCGCTCACTTGCAGCGTATAGCTTTTGCCCGGTTCCAAATCGACGAGCAGCGCTGAATCGCGGGATCCAGCGGTAAACCCAAATGCTCCCGCTTGGGTAAAGGCCGACGCGAGAGCCGCGGCGTTGCCGGTGCCCCAATCGTCGTTCGCCGCGATTTGATTGTTCGCACTGTCCAACAGGGCAATCGCCGGATTGGCGAGCACCCCGGTCACGCCAAAGCTGCCGAGGGTCGGCCCGGCGGCGCGCACGAGAATTTTTCGCACCCCGCCACCCGGGGCCATCACCAAACCGGAGATAAGAATCCCAGCGCCGGTGCCAACCTGTGCCCGCGTCGAAAGATTCATCAAGCGCGCCGGACCGGTGACGTCGTAAACCTCCACCAAAGTGATGCCGGTCGAGTTCGCCACACCGGTCACCTGCGCCGTGTAAGCACCGGGCGCGAGCGTGACGGAAAGCGCAGCGTCGCGGCTGTTCGCTGTGAACGGAAACGCGCCGACCGAACTGAAGGTCGTCGCCGTAGTCGGCGTCGTGCCCACGGCTACAGTTTGCCAGTTGTCGTTTGAAGCCACGAGTCGGGCGGGCGTGGCACTATCATAGAGATCAATGCGTGGGTCGCCGAGAGAACCCGCGACGCCGAAGCCGGCAAGACCCGGTCCAACGGCGCGTATCAAAACATTTTTCGAGGGCCCGGGCCCAATCACAAAACCCACCACGGCGGTGTTCGCTGTGCCAGTGCCGATTTGGGTTCGAGTGGAAAGATTCGAGACGCGCTGATCATCAGCGGCGTGGACTAAGCTCGAAGCGAAGATCGCACCGGCGAGAATCGCGCGGGCAAAGCCAAGTGTGGTTTTCATCGGACGAAGGAAAAAATGTTTCAGGTTGGGGCGGCTTTCCGGAAACTGACTGACTGGGAGTGCCCGGAAGCTGAGGCGGACGGACATGCAAGTCCAGTGCGAGTTCTCCGATTGAGGTAAATACTCCATGAAGCACGGTTAGTGCCGAAAATCACATGGCAGCAGACGCGATCGCTGCACCGCGCCCTTACGGACGTGTTGTAATAGGAGAGAAGCTCGCGGTTGCGTCGTCAGGCGAAGCCTCCTTTCGTCCGAACTTCTCCACCGTGAACGGACTCGCCCGCACCGCTGCCATTATCTCTGCCATGGTCCTCGGTGGGTTACTGCCGCAGGCGCACGCATTCGCCGCCGGCATTCGTTGGCTGGTGATGGCGATGCTGTTCCTCGTCTTTCTCCAAACGCAACTCACCCGGGCGGCCCTGAGTGGCCGCCACCTCCTGTTGCTAGGAGCCAACATTGCGATAGGCTTGGGCGCATGGGCTGTCGGGGGGCTCTTGGCTGGCCGCGAGGTCGCGCTCGCTGCATTTTTTTGCGGTATCACTCCAACCGCAATCGCGGCACCGGTGATTGTGAGTTTCCTGCGCGGGCGCGTGGACTTCGTCGTCGCGGCATTCCTTCTGACCAACGTCGCCATCGCGGCGCTGCTGCCCGTGTTGCTGCCCATCGTGCTCGCCCGGCCGACGCCGGAAGCCTTTGGCCAAGTGCTGGGCAGCGTGGGACTGGTCGTTTTCACCCCGATGGCCGCAGCTTGGATCGTGCGGGCGTTTTACCCGAACGCGGCGACGTGGCCGGGACGTTTGCGCAACATCTCGTTTGGCATGTGGGTCACCTCCCTCTTTCTGATTTCGGCCAACGCCTCTGATTTTCTGCGTCAACACGCCGACATGCCCGTCCGCCTGCTAATCCAGATTGCCGCGGCGTCACTGCTCGTATGCGCGGCGAGCTTCGCGCTCGGTCGCGTGATCGGCGGAAAGGAATTCGGCCGCGAAGCGAGTCAGTCGCTCGGCCAGAAGAACACGACGTTTACAATCTACCTCGCGCTTGCCTATGCGAGCCCCGTGGTCGCACTCGGCCCGACGTTTTACGTCGTCTGGCACAACCTCTGGAACTCGTGGCAGCTCCACCGTGCGGCGCAGCGGGAGCGACCGTGATTTTGGCTCGAAGGCGGGTCGGGGGTTTTCCCCGACACATTTTGCGCACGATGTCGGACCTAAAGCCCGACCTGCAAAATCAGCCTACTTCAACTCCGCCAGCTTCACATTCCGATACTCGCACTTCATCTTCACGCCCGGATGGATTTGCAGCCCAAGCGGGGCCGCACCCGAAAATTTCGCGTCCGTGTATTCCGAGGCCTTGGTGCCGTTGATCCAGCACGTGAACTTGTCGCCCTTCGCCTCAATCCGGATGGTGTTCCATTCACCCTCGGGCTTCATCAGTTTCTTCGCTTCCTTCGCCTGCCCCGCCTCTGGATACGCCGGCTTACCGCCCGTGTAGAACGACCCCGACATGTCCACCCTCAGGCTCCCAGAAATGCCCAACTGAAGTTGGATTTTCGGGCTGCGCATCTCGACGCCAGTATCAACGCCGCGCTCAGTGGCGGCCTTCCAACGCACGTCGAACTCCATCACGAAATCGCCGTAGCTCTTCTCGGTCCAGAGGTAGTTGCCCTTCATCTTCTCGTCGTTCTCGCCGACGAGCACGCCGTTCTCGACCCGCCAAAACGGATTGTTCGCCGCATCCTTCCAGCCTGCGAGATCCTTCCCGTTGAAGAGCGGCTTGAGGTTCACTTTGGCCTCGGCGGCGAAGGCGGCGGACGCGGCAAACGTGGCGACACAGAGGAGCAGGGCACGGGGGTTCATGCCGTAGTAATGCAAGAAACCCGCGCGACAGGGAAGCGTGTTTTCCGGCGATAGTCCCGCACGGGCGCAAATCAGGTTTTGAGCATCCGCTCAAACTCACCGGCTGGACGCCCGTCCCCCGTGGCATGGTCGTCCCGCCCGTGGCTTCAAACCGGCGGTCGCTCAAAACCTGATTTCCGCCCTTTCCGCCCGCTCCGCCCGCACGCGTGGCGCACGAAATCGGGGCGTGCCACCGCGCGTGTCGCTGTCCAACTTACGGCCTCACCGTGATCCGCCACCGTTTTTTTCTCCCCAGTCTGTTGCTCGCATTCGGCATGCCGATGGCGGCCGCCGCAG
>JANOAF010000150.1:0-4189 GCA_031411015.1 Opitutaceae bacterium
AGGTCCACATGAGCCCCTTTTGCCAATCCACGTGCGCCTGCACGATCTTCGCGCGCGTGGCGTAGTCCGCCTCGGGATAGGCCCAGTTCTGGCCGATGAAGTCGGTGCTGATCGCGAAATTATTATTCGTGTCGGTCTTCCGGTTGGGCATCCACACGGGATTCCAGGAAATGCGGAGATCGCCGGCCTCCACATTACGCAGCGCGAGTTCGAACCACTGCGGATCGTAGTTGGCGGGTTTCTCCCACGCGCGACGATTCGCCGGATCGTCGGTCGTGGTCATGCGAAAATTGTAGGCCTGCACCTTCTTGTCGCCGGAAAATTCGACGCCGGCGCCATCCCGCTCGATGCCGGGCAGAAGTCCGCTCTTCGGATCGCCGGGCTTCACGTAAGGATCGACCCGCTTGGTGAACTGGTGGCTGACCGTGTGCGCCGTCTGCACGCCGTTGATCGTTTCGCCGTAAACCGCGTTGGCCTCGCGACCGACGTGGTAGCTCACGCCGGCCTTAGCGAGCAGGTCGCCCTCGTAGGTCGCGTCGATAAACATGCGGCCCTCGAACGCGCGGCCGCTCTCCGTCACAACACGCACGATGCGCGCCCCGTCCTTGATCACGCCCTTGCCCGCCGCGAGGTCGAGACGCTCCCCGCGGACGACCGTCACCTTGGCGGCGACTTCGCGCAGCATCGCATCGTAAATCTGCGTCGCGACGTGCGGCTCGAAGGTCCACATGGTCTGCTCGTCGGGGCCGGTAGTTTTGTTGCGCCGATCGAAGTAGTCGGCGCGCGATTGGCGCGTCCAGCTCTCGGGCTTCTGGTAGTGTTGCCACACCCGGCCGTAGAATTCGCGGGAGATGCCGCCGATGGCGCGCTTGTTGCCGATGTCGGTCGCACCGAGGCCGCCAGTCGTCAGTCCGCCGAGAAACTGCGTCGGCTCAATGAGGACCGCGGTCTTACCCATTCGCGCCGCCTGAATCGCCGCCGCAACGCCAGACGAAGTGCCGCCGTAGATCACGACATCGAAGGAAGCGGGCGCGGTCGCGGCGCGCGCGAGGAGAGCAGTCGCCAAGAAAAGGGGCAGGAAGAGGAAACGCATATCGCGCAACGCTGACGTTTTCGCGCGGCAGGACGAGACTGTTTGCGGGGCGGAAAGGGCGTCGGGCAAATCTGCTTTTGTGCGCCGCTGTGTCCTCGCGGAGCGAGGCTCGACCGTAGCCGTGGGCTTTTAGCCCACGGGATTCGCCCGAGGTATTTTGCGTCGCGGAGCGACGCCTGATGGCAACGTCAGACTTCAAGCGTCGCTCCGCGACGCCGTCTGTTTCGCTCGACAGTTCCGTGGGCTGGAAGCCCACGGCTAATGTCGTTCCGTCGCTCCGCGACTGCTGAAAACCTGATATTCGGCCGAACGCTTTACGATGCAGGGCGAATTCGCCGAACCCAGCCGTGTATGGAAAAGTGGCCGCACTCTCCCGGAGGCGGGGTTCGGCGACCCCGCCCAACCTCGGACTCTCGCTTACGGATCGACGTCGTAGACTTCCACGAGACCGACGCCAGTGCCGCTATTCACACCGCTCAGCGTCACGGTGTAGGCGCCGGGCGCGAGCATCACGATTATCGCGGCATCCTTGCTGCCGTTGGCGAGTGGGAAGGCACCCGCGGCCGTTGTGGCTTGCGCGATGATACCGGCGTCGAGGCCCGAGGCCCAATCATCGTTGGTGCGAATGACGGCACCGGTGGACTGATTGGCGAGGGAGATTTGGGGATCGGCCAACACGCCGGGGACGCCGAAGCCGGCGAGCGTCGGGCCCGCGCCGCGAATGAGGATACGGCGCGAGGTGGCACCATTGACCACAAAGCCCGCAATTAAAACGTTGGCACCCGTGCCCACCTGACCGCGCGTAGAAACGTTCGCGGCCTTGGGACCGGCGACGTTGCCGGGCGTGACATCATACACTTCGATGAGGACCACGCCCGTCGCCCCGAGGTTGTTCACCGGCCCTTTGGCCTGAACGGTGTAGTTTCCGGGCGGGAGGGTCGCGAGCACGGCGGCGTCGTTCGAATTCGGACCGGAAAATGCAAACGCTCCGGCGCGCTGGATTGCCTGCTGGATCGCGGTGACTTGCGCCGCGCCGCCGGTCTGAGAACCCCAATCGTCGTTGGCGAGAACCGGCGTTTGATTGTTCCCGGCGTAAACCTCAAGGCGTGGATTGCCCAGCACACCCGCCACATTGAACGGCGGGTTGCCCAAGGTGGGGCCGACGACGCGAATGAGCATTTGCCGGGTTTGATTCGCGTTGGCTCCAGTGACCACGAAGCCACCGATGAGGACGTTGGCTCCGACCCCGGTGGTCACGCCGCGAGTGGAGATATTCGCGAGCCGCGTCGGGGTATTCGAGAGTGCGAGCGTGGCCGGATCACTGGTGGCAGTCGCCGCGCTGCTGGTGATCGCAACGGTGTAGGTGCCGGCGCGGGTGGCGTCGACGTTGGTCAGGCTAAGGATCGCGTTGGTCGCATTCGCGATGGGGGCGCCGTTGAGCAGCCACTGATAGGAAAGCGGCGGTGCACCCTGGGCCTCGACGCTGAACAGCACACCGGAGCGAGGAGAGACGACGAGTGACTGCGGGTGCCGGGTGATGGTCACGAACCGGTAACCGTAGTAGATATCCTTGAGCACGGCATCCGCGATGGCCGTCTTGGAGGGAAGGCGCAGGAGCGCGTCGATGCGGGCCGTGATATCATCCACGGTGACGGTGACCGGCGGGCGCGCGAGTTGGTAGAAAAGCGCGGCGGCACGAGCACGGTCGAAGAGAGCGGTGTTCGTCGAATTGGTGTTGGTGATGAACTCGGCGAGCGCTTGGTTCAGACCGACGACGGCGTAGCCGCGGCCGCGCGTGGCGGAGAGGACGTTATTGTCGCGGAACGAGAGTCGATCCAGTGCCTCCGGCGGGCGCAGGCCGGCGGCGACGTGCAGGCGGGCGAGAAACGCGGCGGCACTGTTGGGGCTGGTGGGCGTGTCGAGGATCGCATTATTCGGGACGAAACCATATTTCGCAAAATACTCGTTCGCGTTGAGGATGCTGCCGATGGCCGCAGGGAGATTGTTGCGGGCGATGGCGAGGAAGTTGGTGTAATTCTGCGGCGTCGGCCACTGGCCCATGAGGACATAGTAGGCGGCCAACAGGTTTACCGGGGCCTGAAATCCCGGCAGGTCGGTGAGCGGCAGACCGCCGTTCGCCGTGAGCGGGCTGACGATGATATCGGCGCGAGTCAGCGTGCCGTTGCCGAGCTGTTCATCGAGCTGATCGAACACGAGGGGGTTGATGTTCGTCGTGTTCGCGATGTCCTGATACGTCTGCAGGATGAAGGCGGCGCTCTCCAGGATCGGGTTGTTGCGCCGAACGTTGATCTCGAGCGTGGGCGAGACAGTGGTGATGCCCGAGTCGTCGGTGGCGACCGCGTAGAGGTTGTAGAGGCCGGAAACAGTGGGCGTCCAATTCGTGAGGAAGAGCGAACCAGCGTTGCCGGAGGTGGCGATGGGCGTGGCGTTGGCGAAATACTGGACGGAGGTCACGGTGCCGTCGCTGTCGCGGGCGTTGGCGCGCAGCTGCACGACGCGGTTAAAGGCGGGGTTGACCGTGGAGGGCGTGATCGTAATCGAAGGGGCGATGCTGGACGGCGCAGCAATGGAGATATTGCCGGTGTTGGAGGCGACGACGTTGCCCGAGTTGTCGCGAGCGAGAGCGACGATTTCGATGTTGCCGGGCTGCAGGCCGGCGAACGCAGCCGAGAGGCGCCACGTATTTCCCTGGGGATCGCGCCGGGCCTGGCCGATGCTGTTGCGATCCAGGAAAAACTCCACGGCTACAATCGAGCCGTCGGGGTCCGTGGCCGTGGCCGTGAGATCGGCCGTGGAAGCGGTGGTGGCGGACCCCGGAAAACCGGACACGCCCGGCGAGCGCGTCAGGCTGATGCTCGGCGACAGACCTTGGATGCTGTTGACGACGACCCGGCGGGTGACCGGGCTGGTGCCCTGCACGATGCCCACAGAGGCCTGGGTGGTGACCGTGTAGGTGTCGGCAATGGTCGGGGTCCAAATGGCGCGATAGCTCGTGGAATTGGCGTTCACCCGCGTGCCGATGAACTGCTGGCGAATGCCGAGCGACGAGGTAACCACGAACTGCAAGTTCGGGAC
>JANOAF010000151.1:0-16481 GCA_031411015.1 Opitutaceae bacterium
GAAACCGCTGAAACTCTTCAACGCCGGGAAAAACCTCCGCGACTTCACTTATATAGACGACATCGTGGACGGCGTCGTAAAGGTGCTGCTTTATCCCGAGGCCCGGCAGTCCGCCGCGACGGTCGCCACGGCAGCGACTCGGGCCGCCGGCCTTGCCGGCGCGAAAAGAACCGAAGGGACCAACCCGCCGTTACGCCTCTTCAACGTCGGCCACCACCGCCCGGTCGAGACGATCCTGTTTGTGCGCATGCTCGAAGAGCTGCTCGGAAAGAAGGCGACCGTCGAACTCCTGCCGCCTCAGCTTGGCGATATGTTCGAAACCTGCGCCGACCTCACCCGCATCCAAGCCGCCATCGGTTTCTCCCCGAAAGTGCCGCTCGAAGACGGGTTGCGACACTTCGTCGAGTGGTTCCGTGGTTATTATCGATTGTGACGCGCCGTTCCCCCGCGCCTCCGGTATTTCAACCCTCAAATTTCAACTTCCTTGAAAACCATCCTCCTCCTCGTCGCCTCCAACATCTTCATGACGCTCGCGTGGTATGGGCAGCTGAAGCTGAAGATTTTCGAGGGTAAGACGCTGTGGATCGTGATCCTGATGTCGTGGGGCATCGCGTTTATGGAATATTGCCTGATGGTGCCCGCCAACCGCATCGGCTACGCCAACGGCATGACCGGCTACCAGCTCAAGATCACTCAGGAGGTGATCACGCTGCTCGTGTTCGTGGTCTTCGCGTGGATCGTGCTCGGCGAGAAACTCACGTGGAACTACGCCGTGAGCTTTGCGCTGATTCTGGGGGCGGTGTATTTCGCGGTGGGGGTGAAACCGGGATCGACGGGGCACTAATCTGGCGGAGCACCGTTTTTTCGGCGCGGATTTCAATCTCACCACGAGTCGCGTATCTCCGCCGGCGCTGAATTTTCACAACCGGGTCTTGACGTGTTCACCTGAACACTCCACCCCTTTTCCGTCGCCGCTCCGCACTTGCTTCGGCCTTTGCGGTTCTCACACGCTGGCAGTTCGCCGCTTTTCTCAAACAACCTGAATCGTCCTCCCTCGTCCCCTCCCCGCCATGTCCAAAGCCGCTCCCGCTGAAACGAAATCCTCCGCTCCCGCCGCCAAAGGAAAAGTCGATGTCGCCGCCCACGCCCGCGACAAGAACATCGAGCTCGCGCTCTCCTCTATCACCAAGCAGTTCGGCGAAGGCTCGATCATGCGGCTCGGCTCCAATGCCAAGATGAAGGTCGAGGTCCTCACCACCGGCTCGCTCGCGGTGGACCTCGCGCTCGGCGTCGGTGGATTGCCCAAGGGTCGCATCGTCGAAATCTACGGACCGGAATCGTCGGGCAAAACGACGTTCTGCTTGAGCGTGATCGCCGAGGCGCAGAAGTTAGGCGGGCTCGCGGCATTTATCGACGTCGAGCACGCGCTCGATCCGAAATACGCCCGCGTCGTCGGCGTAAAGCTCGACGATCTCCTCGTCTCCCAGCCCGACAGCGGTGAAGACGCGCTCAACATCATGGAGACGCTCATCCGCTCCAACTCGATCGATGTTATCGTGCTCGACTCCGTCGCCGCGCTCACAACTCGCGCCGAGCTCGACGGCCAGATGGGCGACATGACGATGGGCGCGCAGGCCCGCCTGATGTCACAAGCAATGCGCCGTCTCACCGCGGTCGTCAGCAAGACTCAATGCGTGTGTATTTTCACCAACCAGATTCGCGAAAAGATCGGCGTGATGTTCGGCAACCCTGAGACGACCTCTGGCGGTCGCGCGCTCAAGTTTTTCTCCAGCGTGCGCATCGACATCCGCCGCAAGGACCAGATCAAGACCCCCGAAGGCAAAGTCATCGGCAACCGCACCAAAATTAAGATCGTGAAGAACAAGGTCGCGCCGCCATTCACCGAGGTGGAGTTCGACATCATGTATGACGAGGGCATCTCCAAGATGGGCTCGCTCCTCGACCTCGGCCTTGAGCACAAGATTCTCGAGAAGAAGGGCGCGTGGATCGCCTACGAAGGCAACCTCGTCGGCCAAGGCCGCGACGCCGCGAAACAGGCGCTCAAGGAAAAGCCCGAGCTCGCCGAAAAAATCCACAAGGCGATCCTCGAAAAGGTCACGATCGTCGGCGGCACGAGCGTAACGGGCGAAGCTGAGGCTTAAGACTATCGCGCCACGCGATGGTGCTTTCACGACGAGCATGCTTCTGCTCCGGATAGCGAGGCATGCCTCCCGGACTGTCGCTCGCCATTGGCCTGGGTTTGCTCGCACTGTGCTGGGGCTATGCTTGGCACGGCCTGCGGTGGGTCAGTCCGGCGACCGTCGAACCTGCCCGTAAACTCGCCCCGGTCGACGGGTTGCGCGGCATTCTTGCGCTGAACTTAACGGCGTAGTCGCGGTCCAATGCACCGTCGGACCCCAAAACCATCTCTTCACCCGTGAAACTGCTTCTCGTGTTTCCCCTGCTCCCCTCTCCTGCCTTGGCAAAAATATTTCTCGCGCTCGGCTGTGCGCTGACCGGGCCGACCCTTCTTCACGGCGCCCAGGACTCGGCCGCGGTGCTTGTCTCCCGTTCCGGCGGAGCCGGTGCGCCGTGGTCCGATCTCAAGGAATTGCAGCAGGCGGCGGCCAAGGGAAATCCCAAGGCCGAGGCCCAGCTCGGAGAGATGCTGCTCCGCGGCGACGGACTTCCCGTTGACGAGACTCGCGGAGTAGAGCTCTTGGAAAAGGCGGCGCGCGCGGGCCACTCCGCTGCGGCGTTTCGCCTCGGGATGCTCATGACCAATGGCGAGTCAGGCGTCGCAAAAGATCCCGTGCGCGCCCTGGATTATTTCCGGGCCGCGGCGGCCGGGGGCGAGGCCGAGGCGTTTTTCAATATTGGCGTCGCGTATTCGACGGGGCGAGGCACCAAGAGAAACTACGCTGAAGCCTTGGGTTGGTTCATTGTCGCACGCAGTCGCGGCGCCGGCGGCGACACTGAGTCGCGCCTCCGCATGCAGATCAAATCCCAGACCGCGTGGATTGCGACGGGCGAGCGGCGCGCCAAGGAAATCCCCTCCGAGCTAAAGGATAAAACGGTCGCTGAACTCCTGCCGCCCGTCGCCCCACTGGATCGCGTGGTGGATTCCTTGAAACCGGTGCGCTGAAGGCACACGACGTCGAGCGCACGCACCGCGCTGCCTAATACCGCACTGAAGCGCCACGGATAATTCTCGGTTGCCGGTTGCTGTGGCGGAAACGATCGGGTTGCGTCGTGGGTCGCCACCGACATGCCCGCTCCCGCCGAGTCCAACCCTTCATCCCACGCGGTCCCGCGCCGCGGAAGTGAGCCGGTGTTTCACGTGCGCGGGCTCGCGCGGATTTATGGCGAGGGCACGGCGGCTGTCACGGCGCTCGCTGGCGTCGATCTCGATCTTTGCGCCGGCGAGCTGATCGTGTTGCTCGGCGCCTCCGGCAGCGGAAAATCCACGCTCCTCAACCAACTCGGCGGGCTCGATTCGCCGACGCTCGGCACCCTGCTCTACCGGGGAGAAAATCTCGCGGCGTTTGACGAGGCGGCGCTCACGCGTTTCCGCCGCGACGCCGTCGGCTTCGTGTTTCAAGCCTACAATCTCATCCCCAGCCTCACCGCACGGGAGAACATCGCGCTCATCACGGAGATTTGCCGCAACCCGATGACGCCCGAGGAGGCCCTCGCACTCGTCGGCCTCGCGGATCGCATGGATCATTTTCCCGCGCAGCTTTCCGGCGGCGAACAACAGCGCGTGGCGATCGCCCGCGCCATCGCGAAACGGCCCGAGGTCTTGCTCTGCGACGAGCCGACCGGCGCACTCGATGTGCGCACCGGCATCACCGTGCTCGACGCGATCGAGCGTATCAACCGCGACCTCGGCACGCTCGCGGTGATCATCACCCACAACGCCATCCTCGCTGACATGGCGGACCGCGTGTTCACATTGTCGGACGGTCGCATCGTCACCGCCCGCACCAACGCCAAGCGCGGCTCCGTGCATGATCTGGCTTGGTAGGAGCACCATGTCCCTCCTCGATCGAAAACTTTTCCGTGATCTGCGCGCGCTGCAATCGCAGGCGCTGGCCGTCGCGCTCGTGATGGCCTGCGGGCTTGCGATGATGATCATGACGCGGTTGCTGATGCTTTCACTGGAGACGACGCGGGACACATATTACGAGCAGCACCGCTTCGCTGAAGTTTTCGCGCGCCTGAAGCGGGCCCCAAATTCTGCGCGCGACGAACTTGCCGCCATCCCCGGCGTCGCGCGGGTGCAAACCGGAATCGCGATTCAAGTGACGCTGGATATTCCGGGTCTCCGCGAGCCCGCGGTGGGCTTGATCAATTCGCTTCCGGAACGGGGCGAACAAGTGCTGAACCGACTCCACGTGCGATCAGGCAGCCTGCCCGCCGGGCGCACGACGACCGGCGAGTTGGCCGTCGGTGAGGCCTTTGCAGAAGCCCACGGGCTCAAACCCGGCGACCGTCTATCCGCCGTGCTCAATGGCGCGAAGGTGCCGTTTCGCCTCTCGGGCGTGGTGCTGTCACCGGAATTTGTCTTTGAGGCCCCACCGGGCGCGGCCCTGCCGGATCACAAAACCTACGGCGTGTTTTGGATGCCCTACAGAGAACTCGCGACTGCATTTCAGCTCTACGGCGCTTTCAACAACGTATCTTTAACGCTGGCACCCGGGGCGTCAGAGCGCGCGGTAGTCGCAGCCGTGAACCGCGTGCTCGCACCTTACGGCGGCCGCGGCGCGTATGGGCGAATTGATCATCCCTCGCACCGCCGCGTCGATGATGAGATTCGCGTGCTGCAAGGTCTGTCGGTCGCGTTTCCCCTCGTTTTCCTCAGTGTCGCGGCGTTCATGACGAACTCGGTAATGAGCCGGCAAATCGCACTCCAACGCGAACAGATCGCGATGCTCAAGGCGTGCGGCTTTAGCAATGCGCAGGTGGGGCTGCACTATTTCAAGTTCTCGTTCGCCATCGTGGCGGCGGGTGTGCTGGTGGGGGCGTTGGGCGGTATCTTCCTCGGCGGTCGGCTGGTGGAAATGTATCATCTCTTTTTCCGCTTTCCGCGTTTGGATTTTCTGCTCGATGTCCGGGTGCTCGTGGCGGCCGGAATCGCAAGTGCGCTGGCGGCCTTTGTGGGCGTGGCAGGTGCCGTGCGCCGTGCGGTGCGGCTGCCGCCCGCGGAAGCGATGCGGCCCGAGCCGCCCGCAAGTTATCGCCCCGCCCTCGTGGAACGGCTCGGCATTTCGCGTTGGTTCAGCGCGTCTTTTCGGATGTCCCTGCGCAATATTCAGCGCCGACCGATTCGCAGCGGACTGACCTGCCTCGCGCTCGCCCTGGCCACCGCGATTCTGATTGTGCCGAATTCGTTTCGAGACGGCATCGCCTACGTGATCGATTTTCAGTGGGACATCGTGCAACGGCAGACGGTGACGCTTTCCTTGGTCGAGCCGGGCCCGGCGCGCGCATTGTCGGATTTTCGCCACATGCCGGGCGTCGTTTGGGCGGAGCCGTTTCGTTTTGTGCCGGTCGAGCTACGCGCTGGCCCCATCACCCGGCGGCTTATGCTGCAAGGTTTGCCGGAGCGAGGCACCCTGAGCAGGGTAATCGACGGACAACCGCAGCAACTCACCTTGCCGCCGCGGGGCATAATCATGTCCGCCAAGCTCGCGGCCGTAATGCAGATTGCACCGGGAGACTTCGTCACTGCTCGCGTGCTCGAAGGCCGGGAGCGCGAGATCACGGTGCCGATCGTCGGCCTCGCGGAAGATTTCGCCGGCACCGCGGCCTACATGGAACGACACGCCTTGAACCGCCTGCTCCTGGAGGGCGATACGATCAACGGCGCGCACGTCGTCGTCGATCACGGGCGCTGGAATGATTTTCTCGATGCGGTGAAGCGCACGCCGCGCATCGCGGGCTGCATCATCAAAGACTCTTTGCGCGAGGGTTTTCGCAAAACGACCGCGGAGAGCATCGGTCTGCTACAAAAAATCTATATGCTGTTCGCGACCATCGTGGCTTTCGGGATCATCTACAACAGCGCCCGCATCTCACTTTCCGAACGTGCGCGTGAACTGGCGACGCTGCGTGTCTTGGGTTTTAGCCGCGGGGAAGTAGGCGCGGTGCTCGTCGGCGAACTGGTTATCCTCACGCTCGCCGCCCTGCCAATCGGACTGTTGCTCGGCTCGGGTTTCGCCAAGGGAATTCTAACTGCCGTGAACACGGAGACGGTGCGACTCCCACTCGTGTTGACGTTGGCAAACTACGCCTTTGCGGTGCTGGTAGTGACGCTCGCCTCCACGTTTTCGGCGCTTTTTGCCGCGCGGAAAATTTCCGAGATCAATCTCGTGAGCGCTTTGAAGGCGCTCGACTGAACCACCGTTGCTTTTCCATGAACGCAGCTCCCCCACCCTCACCCGCGGTAAGAAAGTCAGGCACGCCGGCCTGGCGTCGTCGCCTGCCGTGGATCGGCGGCCTCGTTTTAATCGCACTGATCGTGATGGGGCTTTGGCCGAAAGCCGTTTCAGTCGAGGTCGCCGCGGTGACGCGTGGCCCACTGGTCGTCACGGTCGACGAGGAAGGCATGACACGTGTGAAGCAGCGCTATATCGTGACGGCACCAGTGGCCGGTCATTTGCGCCGGATTGATTGGAAGGCCGGTGCGACGGTGGAAGCCGGAAAAACACCTCTTGCGATTATCGAAGCGGGTGAAGCTGATTTCCTCGACGGCCGCGCGCAGGCGCAAGCGGAAGCTCGGGTGCGGGGCGCAGAAGCCGCGCGGGCTGGGGCGGCCGCGCAGCTCGCACGCGCAGAAGCGGCGGCGAGAATGTTCACCACCGATTTCGAACGCGTGAAACTGTTGCGTGATCAGAAGGTGCTATCGGCCCAAGAGTATGACGTGTCACGCCTGCGCGCCGAGACGGCCACTCAAGACGCGCGGGCGGCGGTATTCGCAGCGAAGGTCGCCGAGTTTGAATTGGAGCAAGCGCATGCGCTGTTGATTCGAGGCTCCGGGCAAGCGTCCACAGGGGGCTCTGCGAGCCGTGGAAATTCTGAGCCCTTAATCGTCACGCCTCCGGTCAGCGGCCGGATTTTGCGGATTTTTCAGGAAAGCGCACGCATCGTCCCCGCCGGTTTTGCCCTGCTCGAGATCGGTGATCCCAACGACCTCGAAGTTAGAATCGAAGTGCTGTCGCGGGATGGCGTGGCCATTAAGCCGGGTTCGCGCGTAATGCTGGAGCAATGGGGCGGAGCAGAGCCCTTGATCGCGCGGGTGCGGCACGTCGAGCCCGCCGCTTTCACGAAGATATCCGCGCTCGGAGTGGAAGAACAGCGCGTCTACGTGATCGCGGACTTCGCCGAAACCGCGGCGAGGCGGGTGAACCTCGGCGACAGTTTCAGAGTCGAGGCAAAGATCGTCGTATGGGAGAAATCAGATACGCTGCGTGTTCCGGCGGGCGCGCTCTTCGAGCAGAACGGAAAATGGTTCGCCTTCGCGATCGAGGGTGGCCGCGCCCGGCGAAACGAGGTTCGAATCGGCTATGGCAACGGAACTCAGACCGAAGTGTTGGAAGGCCTGACCGAAGGCCAGCGGGTCATTATCTATCCGGGAGACAAAGTCACCGATGGGACAAGAACCGCGGCCCTTGAAGTGGGCGCGCGCTAGTCGATACACGCGCGTTTGACTTGGCCGGGAAGGGGCGGAAGCGTGGAAATCGAATCATGCCCAGCTACGCCGACACCATCGCGGCTCTCGCCACGCCCTCCGGCACAGCAGCCATCGCCGTAATCCGGGTGAGCGGGCCGGCTGCACCTACGATCGCGTTTTCCCTCGGCGCAACTCCACTCCCACCCCGGTTTGCGCGCCGGGCTGACTACCGATCAAAAGCCGGGGAACTGATCGACTCCGTGCTGCTGGTCTGGTTCGAGGGACCAAAATCCTACACCGGTGAGGACGTCTTGGAGATTTCGTGCCACGGCAATCCGTTTATTGCGCAGAAAATTTTAGGGGATCTCTTTGCGAGGGGTTGTATACCCGCGGGCCCGGGAGAGTTCACGCAGCGCGCATTCCTCAACGGCAAGCTCGAACTCACCCAGGCGGAAGCGGTCATGGACTTGATCCGGGCTTCCAGCGATCGAGCACTCGCCGCGGCATATCACCAGTTGCGCGGCGATCTAGGCCGGCGCATGGATGGACTCATCGCGTCACTCCTCAATGTGCTGGCCAGGATTGAGGCTTACATCGATTTTCCCGAGGAAGATTTGCCGCCGGAGGACAATGATTGGATTGCCCGGGAACTGGAACAATTGGCGAGGGAAACAGATCGGCTGCTCGCCACCGGCCGCTATGGTGAATTACTGCGCGACGGCATCAAAACCGTAATCTTCGGCCCGCCAAACGTCGGTAAGAGCAGCCTGCTCAATCGGCTTATCGGGCGGGAACGCGCGCTCGTGAGTCCGGAACCGGGCACCACCCGCGATTTCATTGAGGAGCGGATTGTTCTTGGACCGCATTGTCTCCGAATAGTCGACACGGCAGGCTTGAACCCCTCCCCCGCCCCGTTGGAAAAGCTCGGTATGGAAAAAACCATCGAGCGGCTCGCCGAGGCTGACTTGTGCCTAATCGTTGTAGACGCCACCCGGCCCACCGACGCAGATATCAACGATATGTTGTCTCGGATCCCACGACCGGATCGCGTGCTTGTGGTCTTCAACAAGAGCGATCTCGCCCCCTTGGCGCCGCGCCCGACCGACCTTCGAGCGGAGGTCCAAACCGTTCGCGTGTCGGCATTAACGGGCACTGGCCTTGAGGAGTTGAGCAGTGCCATCGCTACGCTGGCAGACGGACTGCAGGGCGACGCCAGCGGCGATTTTGTCGCGATCAACGCCCGGCACGCACAGGCATTGGACGAAGCACACGCGTGTTTGCACCACGCTCGCAAGAAATTGACGACGGGAGAATCCGTGGAATTGCTCGTGAGCGATTTACGTGGCACGCTTGCGGCCTACGGAGAAATTGCGGGGAAGGTAGACAACGAGAAAATGCTCGATCAGCTGTTCGCATCGTTTTGCATCGGCAAATAGGGCGCCCAGGGTGGTTCGGTGTTATATCGGCGAGACAAAATATCATACATAACATTGTCATACAATAACCTAAGCTTCGATGTCATTGTTTGCGGGGCAGGCCATGCTGGAGTCGAAGCGGCCCTGGCCGCCTCGCGAATGGGTGCCTCTACCCTACTCCTAACAGGCAATATCGATACCATTGCCCAAATGAGTTGTAATCCCGCAATCGGTGGCCAGGCCAAAGGCCAAATCGTTCGCGAGATCGATGCGCTAGGAGGCGAGATGGCGATCAATACGGATCTGACAGCAATTCAGTTCCGTTTGTTAAATGAGTCGAAAGGACCTGCGGTGCAATCACCGCGGGCCCAATGTGACAAGAAGGCTTACCAGTTTCGGCTCAAGCATACCTTGGAGCTTCAAGCTAATCTTCAGATTTTTCAGGCCACCGTAACGTCGCTATTGTTCGAGAATCGCCAAGTAGTCGGGTGTCGAACCAACCTAGACATCGAGTTCCGATCGAAGACCGTTGTGGTGACCACTGGGACTTTCTTGCGGGGCCTGATGCACATCGGGCAGAACAAGAACGAAGGCGGAAGGCTAGGGGACTTTAGTGCCAAAACGCTTTCAGCCAGTCTTGTAGAGGCGGGGATAGAACTACGGCGCCTAAAAACCGGCACGCCACCACGACTACTCGGCCGAAGCCTCGATTTCACAAAGATGATTGAGCAGAAGGGCGACCCGAACCCTACTCTTTTCGCATTCCACGACACGCGCGAATCAGAGGGTATGTTCCACGTGGAACAAACTGGAGAACGTCGCCTAGGCTGGAAGCCCGGCGATGAACAAATCTCCTGTTGGACGACGCACACAACACCCGAGACAGCCCAAATTGTCCGCGAAAATCTCCATCAATCAGCCATGTATTGTGGCGAGATTAAAGGAGTAGGTCCAAGATATTGCCCGAGCATCGAAGATAAATTCGTGCGGTTCGCCGATAAACCACGCCACCTGCTTTTCCTTGAGCCCGAGGGTAGGGCGACCAATGAATTCTATGTGAACGGCTTGTCCACGAGCCTGCCATTCGATGTTCAAGTCCGACTGGTTCGGAGCATTCCTGGCCTAGAACACGCAGCCATACTTCGCCCCGCATACGCCGTCGAATACGATTTTGCCCCGCCCACGCAGCTCTACGCCTCACTCGAATCTAAGCTCGTCCAAGGGCTATTCCTTGCCGGTCAGATCAATGGCACCTCAGGTTACGAGGAAGCCGCGGCCCAAGGCCTGATTGCCGGTATAAATGCTGCCAACAAGGTTCGTGAACACGAACCCCTCGTATTGGGTCGCCACGAAGGATACATTGGCGTGTTGGTCGACGACCTAGTAACAAAGGGGACGGACGAGCCTTATCGTATGTTCACGAGCCGAGCTGAACATCGCCTACTTTTCAATCACGCTAGTGCAGAATTGAGGCTGCAACATCATGCACGCGACCACCATTTAATCTCCAGTGCCCGGCTGGATCGGATTTCAGCGAAACGTCAACTCATTCAATCGTGGGTAACGAAATTCGAGACCACTCGCGCTGGTGATGGAGGACTCTGGGCGGACGCGGTGAGACGTGATCGGGGCACCAACGCACTTCCAGAGGAATTTCTAAGGGAATCCGCTCCTGTGCAAGCCGAGGTAATTTATCAGGTTGCTTATCAAGGCTATCTGAACCGAGAGACGCGACAAGTGGAAAAGTTATCTCACTTGGAAAAAATAAACATCCCGCACAATTTTAACTTTTTGTCCTTAAACGGATTAAAGAAGGAGAGTGCCCAAAAACTATGTCGCATTCAACCGAGCACGCTCGCTCAAGCGAGCCGCGTCAGCGGCGTTAACCCGGCGGACATCAGTCTTTTATTAGTTACGATCGAAGCAAGCCGTCGCGCGGGCTCGGCCGGCCGAACGAAACAAAAATAGCCCCGTGACCAACAACCCGCACAATGCCACTTATCTGGCGCTACGAGAGGAGCGCCGTCGCGACCTAAGAGCTCTCATGCTCCAAGCTCTGCCGCGTCAGGGCTCTTTCGTTTGGGAGGTGGGTTGTGGTCATGGCCATTTCTTAACCGCCTACGGCGAAGCTCACCCGGAGAAATCGTGCATCGGCGTCGATTTGGTCGGGGAGCGAATCGAGCGCGCCCTCCGCAAGCGCGATCGTGCAAAACTACCAAACCTGCATTTCATCCGCACCGAGGCCGCCCTCTTTCTCGAAACCCTTCCTGCCGAATCCTTATTCTCCGAGCTCTTCATTCTCTTTCCCGATCCGTGGCCGAAGCTTCGACACCACAAACACCGTATCCTGCAACCGGCGTTTCTCACGCTGGCCGCCGCCCATGCAACTGCCGATTGCCGACTCTGCTTTCGGACTGATTTCGAACCGTATTTCAACGAAGCATGCACCGCAGTAGAAGGCCACGCACGCTGGCGTCGAGTCGACGAGACGTGGCCCTGCGAATACGAAACGGTCTTCCAAAGTCGCGCCACGAGCCACCACTCGCTGATTGCTCGCCTTCGGCCATAAGCTGGGCGGCGAAAAATTCATCGATGGCTTATTTCTTCCCCGGCTATCAGCCTGCTCTATTTCAGGGGTTGACGGAGGGTAGGGTGGGAGCCTTTGTTCTTCATTCCTTCCCTTCCAACCGCCTCGCGCACGCATGCTCCGCGTCACACAACTCTTCCAACTTCTTCTCACTCTCGCCTTCAGCAATTCGCTGTTTGCCGCAGGTGACGAAGGCGTGGCACCAAGCGCCGCTCGCTTCGATGTCGGCGGTTTTTCGGTAACGAGCAGCATGGTGACGGGCTGGGTCATCTCGGCGCTACTTGTCCTTTTCGTCCTGTGGTTAATCGGCAAACCGACCGTCGTTCCTTCAAAAGGTCAGGCCGTAATCGAGTCGCTCATCGAAGCGTTGCGGGATATTTTCGAGCCAATCATCGGCAAACGCGCCTTTCCGACCGCCTTCCCGATCCTCATCACGTTCTTCATTTTTATCCTTTTTCATAATTGGATGGGGCTCATCCCAGGAGTTGGCACCATAGGCTGGGGACATGACGTAGACGGCCACTTTCACCTCACCCGGCCGCTCATTCGTCCGTTCAATTCCGATTTCAACGGCACGATTGCTCTCGCCGCCGTCTCATTTGGCGCGTGGTTGATCATTGTTCTAAAGTTCGCCGGCCCAGCAATCATTGCGAAAGACCTTTTCGGCAACAAAGCGGAAAAAGCCGAAACCCCCGCTTGGCTCTACCCGATTCTCTCGCTGGTGTTCCTCGTGGTTGGACTCATCGAAGTTTTCTCGATCGCTATTCGCCCGTTCACGCTTTCGGTCCGTCTTTTCGGCAACGTGTTCGGTGGCGAAAACCTTCTGCACGGCACTTGTTTCTTAATCGTCTTCTATTTCATGGAGATGCTCGTCGGCCTGATTCAGGCACTGGTGTTCACGCTCCTGACCTCCGTCTACATCGGACTGCTGGTAAATCACGGCGACGACCACGCACACGAAGACGAGACTCACGCCCATCACTGACCATTTCCCGTCGGGAGCGTGCCGTGTGTGCGCACGACGGAACTCCAACCAACAACAAATACATCCATGATCACCACCATCGCTGAACTTCAGGGCAACATCGCCAGCGCGTTCGGTCTCCTCGGCGCCGCCATTGGCGTCGGCCTCATCGGTCTCAAGGCCGCTGAAGCCGTCGGTCGCAATCCCGGCGCATCCGGCAAAGTTCTCGTCCAGGCCATTATCGGCATGGCCCTCGCGGAAGGCCTCGGCATTCTCGCGCTTTTCCTCGCCAAGTAATCGTTTCTTTTTGACCGCGCGAACCGCTCGCGCGGTCAACCCTTTCCAAAAACCTCTGCCATGACGCTGCCCCTACTTCTAGCCGCTGCCGTGGAACACGCCGCCCCGTCCGGTCCAATCGAGGGCCTGCGCCAGACGTTCGAGCACTTTGGCGTTGAGCCAAAATTCGTCATTTTTCAGCTCATCAGTTTCCTCGTCGTTCTCTTCGTTCTCTACAAGTTCGGGATCAAGCCGGTCACGGCAACGATGGAAGAGCGCAACCGGAAGATCGAATCCGGGGTGAAGCATGCGGAAGAGATGCAGGTCAAACTCGCCGCCGCTGCGCAAGAAAGCGCCGTAATCGTGAAGAAGGCGAACCTCGAAGCCACGCGCATCGTTGAAGACGCGCGCAAGACCGCGAAAGACTTTCTCGACCGCCAAACGCAGGAAGCAGCCGCGAAATCGAACGATATGCTCACGAAGGCGCAACAAGCCATCGAGCTTGAGCACAAAAAAATGCTCGCCGCCGCGCGCACCGAGATTTCTCGCCTCGTGGTCACGACCACCGAGCGCGTCCTAGCCAAGAAACTCACCGACGCCGATCGTGCCGCCTACAACGAGGCTGCCGGCCGCGAACTCACCAACGTCTGAGGACGCGTTCCTCATTTCCTTCCTGACCACGTCCCGCGATGGCATCCGGTAAAAAACAAATTCAACTCCTCGCCCGCCAGTTTTTCAAACTGAGCGTCGTGGATGGAGCTTTGTCCGCCGACCGCGTATCCGGAGTTCTTGCATACGTTGAAAAGCACCGGCCGGCCCACACCATCGCCGTGCTCAAGGTTTACTCCCGCCTCGTCGCCGCCGAAGTTGCGCGCGGCCGCGCAGTCGTCGAGCACGCCGGCTTGGTCCAAGATTCGGTCCTCGCAACCATCTCCGCCGCGATGACGAAGAAATACTCCCGTCCGATCACCAGTGTAGCCAAGCGTAACGACGCGCTTCTCGCCGGTCTGCGCGTTCGCGTGGGCGACGATGTTTACGAGTCCTCCGTCTCCGGCCAGCTTGCGAACCTCGCGGCCGCCGTCTGATCCCTTTCCAAACCCTCCGCATCTCAGTCTTATTTTTCCGCGATGAGCACCGTCCTCGAACAAATCGAACAGCAGATCGCCAAGCTTTCCAGCAAGGCCGTCAAGAAGAACACCGGCAACATCCGCACGGTCGCCGACGGCGTCGCCAAAATCGAGGGCCTCTCCGAGGTGATGTATAACGAGATGGTGCAGTTCCCCGGTGGCGCCATCGGCATCGCGCTCAATCTCGAGGAAGACGAGGTCGGCTGCGTCATTCTCGGTGACATCTCTAAACTGAAGGAGGGCGACGAAGTCCAAACCACGGGCAAGCTGCTATCGGTGCCCGTGGGCAAGGCCCTCCTCGGTCGAGCCGTTGACGCACTGGGCAATCCTGTCGACGGCAAGGGGCCGATCGCCGCCAAGGAATTTTATCCCGTCGAAAAAATCGCGCCCGGCATCATCGTCCGCAAATCCGTTTCCCAACCCCTCTTCACCGGCATCATGGCCATCGATTCCATGATCCCAATCGGTCGTGGTCAGCGCGAACTTATCATCGGCGACCGCGGCACCGGCAAGACGACCATCGCGATCGATACGATCATCAATCAAGCGAAGATCAACAAGGTTGGCCTCGCGAGCGGCGATCCGAAGTTTCGCCCGGTCTATTCCATCTACGTCGCAGTCGGCCAAAAGAACTCCAACATCGTCCGCACCATCGCCGCGCTGGAAGGCGCGGGTGCCCTGGAATTCACCATCATCGTCGCGGCTCCCGCCGCCGACAATCCCGCCAACCAATACATCGCGCCGTTCTCCGGCGCGGCGATGGGTGAGTGGTTCATGGAAAACGGTCTCGATGCCCTGATCGTTTACGACGATCTTTCGAAGCACGCCGTCGCTTACCGCCAGATTTCCCTGATTCTGAAACGTCCCTCCGGCCGCGAGGCATATCCCGGCGACGTATTTTATCTGCACTCGCGCCTGCTGGAGCGCTCGGCCCGCCTCGACGGCAAGGGATCGCTCACGGCGCTTCCCATCATCGAAACGCAGGCCGGCGACGTTTCAGCTTACATTCCGACGAACGTCATCTCGATCACCGACGGGCAGATCTTTCTCGAAACCGATCTTTTTAACCAAGGTATTCGCCCTGCTGTATCCGTCGGTCTTTCCGTCTCGCGCGTCGGCTCTGCTGCGCAGATCAAGGCCACGAAACAAGTCGGCGGTAAACTGAAGGGCGAACTCGCCCAGTTCCGCGAACTCGCAGCCTTCGCGCAATTCGGCTCCGACCTCGATGCCAAGACAAAAGCCCAGCTTGAGCGCGGAGCGCGGATCGTGGAACTGTTCAAGCAGCCCGCTCTGAGCCCCGTGCCGATCGAGCTCCAGGTCGCTATTCTCTTCGCGATGCAGAAAGGTATCTTCGACGCCATCGACACCCGCAAGGTCGTCGCCGCCGCCCAGTCGATGAAGGAATTTTTCGCGACCCGCAAGGACGCGCTCCTCACCGAAATTCGCACGAAGGGCGCCCTCGACAAAGATATTGAGGCGAAGCTTCAGGCCGCGTGCGACGAGTGGAAGGGCAGCTTCTCCGCCTAAGTTTTCCGCGTCTCCGCTCTTCCGCGCGTCTGCGATAATTTTCCTCTCTCACTGTGGCTTCCACCCGCGATATCCGCCGACGCATCAAGTCGGTCAAGAACACCCGCCAGATCACCAAGGCGATGGAGCTGGTCGCGGCTTCAAAGATGAAGAAAGCGCAGCAGGCTGCGCTCGCCGGCCGGCCCTACGCCGAGTTGATGGCGCGGATGCTCGCGGCCCTCGCCGATCGCGTCGAAGAAGCGCAGCATCCGTTTTTGATTCGGCGCGAGGTTAAGACCCGCGGGATCATCCTCGTTACATCCGACAAAGGTTTGGCCGGTCCGCTCAACGCCAATCTCTTTAAGATCGTAACGGAGATTAAGACTCCTGCGAAATACGTCGCGGTCGGCCGCAAGGGCGCGCAGTTCATCGCGCGCACTCACCGTCAGTTGCTCGCTGATTTCAGTGTCACCGATCGCGTGGCGTTTGCCGAGGTGAAGGTGGTCGCCGAATTCATGGTGAAGCAGTTCCTCGATGGCGTCGTCGACACCGTGGAAATTCTCTGGCCGCGCTTCCGCAACACCCTAGTCCAGGTTCCGACCCTACTTCCACTGCTTCCGCTCTCCAGCGTGAAAGACGTGATCGCCGATCTGAAGTCCGACGCAGGTGCCGGTGCCACGACCAGCTTGAGCGCAAGCGAGCAGCAGATGATTTTCGAGCCGAACGCGGAGACCGTGCTCAACTCGCTGCTGCCGCTTTACGTGAACCGCGAGATTCACCAGCAGGTGCTCGACGCCAAAGCCTCTGAGCACAGCGCCCGCATGGTCGCGATGAAGACCGCGAAGGACAACGCCACGAAACTCCTCGGCGACCTCACCCTCGAATACAACAAGGCCCGCCAGGCCGCGATCACCCAAGAGATCCTTGAGAT
>JANOAF010000152.1:0-1548 GCA_031411015.1 Opitutaceae bacterium
GAGCCGGCCAACCGCAGCGGGCGCTGGAACCTTGGAGGAGGAAGCGACCATTCTGCGGGATAGTTTAAGAGGGAAACCAGGAAGCCACGAAGAAAACAGAAGCTCGTGGTTCGCTTCCTGGTTTCATGGCTTCTCTCTTCAAGTTTCCCCTCTCAGCAGATCCGCCCGCGCTTGCCCGCCGTCGTGTGCCCCGGCGGATTCACCCCGATCCAACGTTCGTCGATGGGCTCGCTGGCGCGCTGGTAGCGGCTGTCGCTCGAGATGCGCAGGAGATTTTCGGTGCGATTGTCGAGTGACGCGTGAACAAGAAACATCCCGAACGTGATGAAATCACCCGCGCGATATTCCGTCGTGAGCCAGCGCCCGCCGAATTTGTTGCGCAGCACCGGCGGGTTGTGGGAGAGCGTGCCGGAGAAGGTCCATCCGAAACCCTTGGCGTTATTTTTCGCGTTGGCGACCTGCTCGGGTTTGTTTTCGCAGAAAGAATCCACGTCGCGGTAAACGTAGTTTTCCAGCAGGTCCATGCGCTTATACGAAGCCTCGAGCACGACGAGCCCGCCGAGGTCGAACGAGATGTCGCCATAGGGCACCCAGCAAGTCATGTGGCGATGCGTGCCGCGGCCCATGTAGGGGAGGTCACAGTGCGGGTTGGTGCCCTTGCCGGGACCGATCGCGCGCAGCCAGGTGAAATCGTAGTGGCTGATTTCCTCGCCGTAGAAACGGCGGTAGAATTCGGCGAGGCGACCGGAGTAGAGGAGATTTTGGACGGCGGGGTTGTTGTTGGTGACTTCCGGCTTGAAGACGTAACCGCCGCCCGGAGCGGCCAGTCCTTCGAAATGCGGCCGGCTGGTGTCGAGCACGCCCTCGGCGGCGAGGCGTTCGGTGAGACTGGCGCGGGCATTGAACACCTCGTCGCGATCAAGGTAGCCCTTCATGTAGAGGTAGCCGTCTTGGGCGAAACGCTGGCGCAACTCCACGACATCGTCCGCCGCGTCGCTCGAATCGCGCAGGAGGCCCGCTTTGTCTTCGGCCATGTCGAGCGCGTGACCGTAGGAATAGAGCTGGGGCAGGGCGGTGAGAGTGCTCATGCGTCAAGATACTCGCATCGCGGCCGGCACAAAATGGTTGAACTGGGAGAACTCATGTAAATTTTGGGCGGTGATGGCACGCCTCGTTCCGCCTCCCGATCAGCTTTGGCTGCAAAGCCCGTTGCGCACGGCGGCAGGTGAGCTCCAGCTCGCCGGCCGGCTGCGCAATGTCGCCGGCATCGATCCCGTGGCCATGCGAGTTTTGGGAAGCTACGCGCTGGTTCTGATGATCGAGGGGCGCGGCTATTATCGGGACGCGCGCGGGGCGGATCTCACGCTCGAACCGGGCGATGCCGTAATCGTCTTTCCTGAAATGGCGCATGCCTACGGACCGCGACCCGGCGAGGACTGGACGCAGGTGTATTTTGTTTTTTCCGGTCTGCAGTTTGATCTGTGGCGGAAACTTGGGCTGCTTCGGCCGGAGCGGCCGGTGCTGCACGTCGGCGCCCCGAATCACTGG
>JANOAF010000153.1:0-2355 GCA_031411015.1 Opitutaceae bacterium
GCGTGAACGAGGGATACCGCGTCGCGGTGGTTTTCAGATCGGCGGCTCGATCTGATCTTTCATGCGGAAGCTTTTGCCTTCGATGACGACGGTCTCGGCGTGGTGCAGGACGCGGTCGAGGATGGCGCTGGTGATGCCGGCTATGCCGTTCGCGGCATAGCCGGCACTATGCCGCGGCCCGGTCTATGCCGCATCAGGCGTTCCTTTCCCTCTGAAAGTCCGTTGCTCGATGCGGCATAGTCCGGCCTGTTCGCCCGAAGTAGTCGCATCGATCCTGGAGGGATGGATCCTACATTCGTTTCTCCTAGAGCTATCGAGAGCGAGCCTGCTGGCCCGCTGTCTCCGTATATTGAATCCTACGCTACTATCATGTAACACGAGATATTTCGTATTGAGTCTTTTTCCGCCCAAGCGCTTACTTGGGCATGGCCAACCGATACAAAGTCACGCTGACGCAGAAGGAACGCGAGCAACTGACCGAGTTGACGCGCAGCGGCAAATCCACGGCGGCAAAGTTCATTCATGCGCGGGCCTTGCTCCTGTGTGATGCCGGAAAGTTCGGCGAGCCGTGGAGGGTGGCCGATGTCGCGATGGCCTTGGGGGTGAGTTCGCGGACGATTGAACACCTCAAGGAGCGTTTTGTGGAGGAGGGTGTGGAGGCGGCTTTGGCGCGCAAGCCCCAGAGCAAGCCACGCGCCGTGAACTTCGACGGAGAATTTGATGCCCGGCTCACCGCCCTCGCTTGCTCGAAAGCGCCGGCGGGACGCCAACGCTGGACCGTGCGATTGCTGGCCGAGAAACTCGTGGAGCTGAAGATCGCCGAGCACGTCTCGACCATGACCGTGCAGCGGTCGCTAAAAAAAATGAACTGCAGCCTCACCTGAGCAAATATTGGAAGATCCCGCCCGACGGCGATGCCGCGTTCGTCGCGGCGATGGAAGATGTGCTGGCGGTCTACCAACTGCCCCACGATCCGCTTTACCCGGTCGTGTGCATGGATGAATCGAACAAGCAGTTGGTCGGCGAGGTCCATGCACCCATTCCCGCCGCACCAGGCCACGGACGCATCCTTGACCACGAATATGTGCGCCACGGCGTGGCCACGTTGTTCGTGGAAGTCGAACCTCTGGCCGGACGTCGCCACGTCGAGGTCACGGAGCGCCGCACCCGCCAGGACTGGGCTCGGTTCATCAAAGCCATGCTCGATGAGCGTTATCCGCAGGCGGTCAAAGTCCGACTGGTGATGGACAACCTCAATACCCACGACATCGCCTCGCTCTACGACACCTTCGCGCCAGCCGAAGCTCGTCGTCTGGCCGAGCGCCTCGAAATCCACTACACGCCCAAGCACGGTAGCTGGCTGAACATCGCGGAAATCGAGTTGAGCGCACTCAACGGCCAGTGCCTGCGTCGGCGCATCCCTTCGGCCCATGAGATGCAACGCGAAATCGCGGCATGGCAATCCGACCGCAACCATCGCGGAGCACCGGTGCACTGGCGCTTCACCACCAAGGACGCACGCATCAAACTCACTCGCCTCTATCCGAAATTATAGACGTTACGGGATACTAGCGCTCGATCCACGCACGCAGATCCCACCCGCCGGGGCGCTGGGACGGGGTTACGGTCGCCTGCGACCTCACATCTACACGACGGCGCAGGTTCGTTCGATCCTGCGGCGGACGCACGCACTCACGACGCAGTATGGCCCGCTGCATCCGGTCACGTATGAGACATTCATCGGCCTTCTGGCGTGCACCGGCATTCGCTCGGGTGAAGCACGCCAACTGAAGCTCGCCGATTTCAGTCCGCGGGCTGGCCAGCTGCGCATCGCGCCCTTTAAGGCCAGCCCGGAACGGACGATTCCGTTGCACCCCACTGCCGTGCAGGCGCTCAATCGTTACGTCACGCTGCGCCGCCGCTGTTTTCCCTTCGCCGCTGAGATGTTGCCGAAGTCGGGCCTGGGCAAAGCCTGCGACTATCTGTTGCGGCACTGGGCCCCGCTCGCCCGGCATCTCGACCATGGTGAAACCCGGCTGGACAACAACCTCGTGGAAAACGCGATCCGGCCCTCGGCCATCGGCAAGAAGTATGGCTCTTCGTCGGCCACCCCGACGCCGGCCAGCGCTCGGCGATTATCTACTCGCTTGTGATCTCCTGCCAGCGCCGCGGCGTCGATCCGCTCGCCTACCTGCGCGATGTCCTGCGGCGTTTGCCGACCATGACTACCAAGGACGATCGTAAGCGGTAATTCCTCCACAGCGTAGCCAAGATCCGGCGGCGGTGATAAGAAGAGCGGATGCGAAAATTCGCCGCCCCGAACTCAACCGCGTGGAGCGGCAGCAAAATCGTGAG
>JANOAF010000154.1:0-11020 GCA_031411015.1 Opitutaceae bacterium
ATGTCGCACCGCAAGGCGGTTCTTGTTCCTGGTAAACGTTTGCGGCGTGGCGAGCGGGCTCGACGCCGGGCCGCGACCCGTTTGGGTGATGGCGGTCAGCAACACCCCAACCCGCGTCATGAAGTCTCTGCAGTCTCTTTCGAATTCCATCCCACCGTCGTGGTTCGCCCGCCGCCTTTGCCGTGACCTGCCGCGAGCGTGCGCGTGGTTGGTCGTCGCGGCGTTTGCGGTTGGCGTGGGAGCCGCCGCGGCCGCGGCGGCAACTGCGAAGCTGGAAGACCCACTCGCACGGGCGGCGCTGCCGGAATTCAAAACCATTCCCGCGGCGAAAACCGCGGAGCTTACGCCGACCCTGGATCCCGCGGCGAGCGCGCCTCAATTTTCGCGTTGGACGCGTTCGCAAGGCGACAATGGCGCGCGGCGTTATTCCGCGCTCACGCAGATCACGCGCGATAATGTCCGCGACTTGACGGTGGCGTGGACGTTTCGTTCGGGCGATGGTGCGGCGAATGTGCAGTGCACGCCGATTGTGGTCGATGGGGTGCTCTACGCGCCGACGCCGGGGCGCGCGCTGGTCGCGATCGATGCGGCGACGGGTGTGGAGCGTTGGCGGAAGCAACTTGATGCGCCGCGGCCGACCCGCCTCCAGGATGCGCCGGCGCGGCGCGGGCTCGTTTACTGGCCGGGCGACCGGGAGAATGCGGCGCGGATTCTCTTCGGCGCGGGCGACTGGATTTACGCCGTCGATCCGAAGACGGGCGGCGCGATCGCGGGATTCGGCGAGGGCGGACGCGTCCCGATTGCGACGGGGGCGACGGCGGGTGGCGTCGTTTTTCAACACGTATTTGTCACGACGGGATTATTTGGCGACGTGTTCGCCTACGATGTGCGCACGGGGAAATCGCTGTGGCGGTTTCACTCGGTGGCGCGCGACGGCGAGCCGGGAGCAGAGACGTGGGACGGCCCGCAGTCCGGGGCCAACGGGTGGAGCGGGCTTTCGCTCGACGATCAGCGCGGTATCGCGTTTGTCGCGTTCGGGGCGCCGCGGCCGGACATGGTCGGCGTGGGCCGGCTCGGCGACAATCTGTTCAGCAATTGTGTGGTCGCCCTCGACATGGTGACGGGCCGGCGGCTCTGGCATTTTCAGGATTTGCGGCACGACATTTGGGATCTCGATGTGTGCGCGCCGCCGAACCTCGTGACGATCACGCGCGACGGGAAACGTGTGGATGTGGTCACGTGTCTGGGGAAATCCGGCCACCTGTTCGTGCTCGATCGCCTGACGGGCCAGCCGGTTTTCCCGGTGCGGCTGCGGCGCGCGCCAGTATCGAAGCTGCCCGGCGAAGTCACCGCGCCCTACCAGCCCGACCCGGAATTACCGGAGCCGATCACGCGCAGCGAATTTCACCCGAGCATGATCACGGACCGCACGCCGGAGGCGCGGGCGTTTGTGGAGGCGGCGGTGGCGCGCGCGAACTACGGCTTCTTCGAGCCCTTCACCGAGGGAAAACCGACGCTCTTCATCGGCTCGCGCGGCGGCGCGGAGTGGTCGGGCGCGGCGGTCGATGTGCCGACGGGCCGGCTCTACGTGACGTCGAACCGCTGGGTCTCAAAAATCACGGTGATGGCGAACGACGAGCGCGAGCGCGACCCGCGGCAGCCGGCGTCGGCGGGCGAAAAAATCTACGCACAACACTGCGCCGTGTGCCACGCGCCGAACCGTGCGGGTGTCGGCGTCGCGCCGCCGCTCATCGGCATCAAATCGCGGCTGAAGGATGCCGACGTGCTCGCATTGATTGCGACGGGTCGCGGCGCGATGCCGCCGAATGCATTGCTCAATCCCGAACAGAAAACAGATCTGCTGGATTATCTTTTCCGGCGGAACCAGCCGCCAGCGCGCGGGGGCAAGGCCGAGGCGAGTGCGGGCGATCGGCCGAGTTATTTTTTCGATGGCTTCCAATTCCTTGTCGATCACGAGGGCTATCCCGGCATCAAGCCGCCGTGGGGTTTGCTGAACTGCTACGACCTCAGCACGGGCAAGGCGCTGTGGCGCGTGCCGCTCGGCGAATTGAACGCGCTCACGAAGCAAGGCGTGCCGAAGACCGGTTCGCAAAATCTCGGCGGCGCGAGTGTGACCGCAGGCGGGCTCGTCTTCGTCGCAGGCACCGAAGACGAGAAACTGCGGGCGTTCGATGCCGATACCGGCGCGGAACTGTGGTCGGCGAAGCTACCCTTTGCCGGCACCGCCGCACCCGCGATCTACGAAGTGGCCGGGCGGCAGTTCGTCGTGATCACGGCGACGGGCGGCGGGCGCGTCGGCGGTGCGTCGGGCGCAGGCGACGCGTATGTGGCGTTTGCGCTGCGGAAGTAGTCAGGCTTACCCAAAGTAGAGATAGCGTCTCTGGGGTAGGGCAGGTCTGTGACCTGCCCATTTCACTCCCGAAGGCGGGTCACAGACCCGCCCTACTTTCAAGCCCGCGTCGTTAAATCATAGGGCAAGCCTCGATCGGTTCAGGATTTCTTCGCGGCGATTTGGACCACCACGTCGAGGTTGAAGCGGACGAATTTGTAGAGCGCTTCCTCGAGGATGCGCTCCTGATCGCTGTGGGCGCCGAAGCCCTTGGCGGCGTCCTCCATGTCGATCATCGGGCCGATGCCGAAGCAGGGAATGCCGGCGGCGCGGAGGAAGGCCATGTCGGTCGCGCCCGTGCTCATGGTCGGGAGTGTGATGACGCCGTAGTGGCGCTTGATCGCGGCCTCGAGCACCTCGAACGCCTCGGTGGCGAGGCTCGACGGCGGCGCGCCCGGTCGGCTGTGGCCCGGTGCGCGCTCGATCGTGATCGCGGGATCGTTGATCACCTTGGTCAGCTCGGCGATGAAGCGATCCATGTCTTCGTCGGGTAGCGCGCGCACATCGAGCGTGGCCTCGACCTCGGAAGGGATGACGTTCACGCGATAGCCGCCGCTGATCATGTTCGGCGAGATCGAGGTGCGGAGAGTGGAGTGGTAGCGCGGCTGTTTTTCGGCGAGGTATTCCTGCGCGGAGCCGGACTCGTCGCCTTTTAGAATGGAGCGGTAGCGGGCGGCGTCCTCGGCGGAGCTGATGGTGGCGAGGCGATCGAAGAAGGCGCGCGTGGTTTCGTTGAGGCGCATCGGCGTCTGCCAGTCGGCGACGTTGGCGATGGCCCTGGCGAGGTGGACGACGGCGTTGGAGCGCAGCGGCACCGAGCCGTGGCCCGCGACGCCGCGCGCGATTAGGCGGAGGCGGTTGGGGATTTTTTCCGTGGTCTGGATGCTGCCGTATTGGGGCTTGCCGCCGCTACGCACGATGCTGCCGCCCTCGGCGAGGCAGAACTCGGCTTCGATTTCGCGGAGGTGTTCGCGGACCATGAACTCGATGCCGAACTCCACCGCGCCCTCTTCGCCGGCCTCGGCAAGAAAGATCACGTCGCGGTCGAGCGGGACCTTGCCGCGCTTCAGGAGCAGCATGGTCATGAGCGAAGCGGTGACGTTGTCTTTGTCGTCGACCGTGCCGCGGCCGTAGATGTAGCCGTCCTCGCGCGCGGCGGAGAACGGGCCGTGCTTCCACTTCTTCGGGTCGATGTTCACCGTGTCGGTGTGGCCCATGATGAGGATCGGGCGCTTCGAGCCGTTGCCGCGGAGGCGGGCGACAAGGTTGGGCCGCTGCGGATTGTTGGCGAAAATCTTCACCTCGATGCCTTCGGCCTCGAGCACGCGTTGGAGGTAGTCGACCGCGGGCTTTTCACCGCCCGGAGGATCGCTGGTGTCGAGGCGAACGAGCGCGGAGAAGTGCTTGAGCGTTTCGGCGTCGACCGCGGGCCAGTCGATTGGCGGGGCGTCGGCGGCGCGGATGGCCGAGGTGAGGAGAGAAAAGAGAAGGCAAGCGAGGCGAGGGAAGCGCATGGGGCGGGGGAGAATGAGCTGCCTCGTGGTAGCACCTGCCGGGCCGCTCGCAACAAAGGATCTGCGCGGGGGGCGACCGGCGATTCCGTTGCGAGATGCCGGGAATCGGCCCACCGCCGCGCGTGCCTTTGGCTGATCACGCGGGAGCCTGATCATTGAGCGGGCCGCTTGTGAACGCGCGCGGGTGACGGAACGACAGCTTTGGGCCGCCGCCCGTCACGTCACCGGGCCAACGTTCCTTCTGCGGCGCGACTAGCGCTTGAGCGCGGAGTCGACGGAGAATTTGCCACCGCCGAGGATGAGCAGCGCGACGACGATCCCGAGCGCCAGCAGGTGGAACTCGATGCCCTCGCCCTTTTGGGTTCCCGCCCAGTTCATGAAGAAACCGTTGGCCCGGTGCTGAGCTGCAGCCACGAGCATCACGCCGCCGAGGCCGAGGGCCGCGAGCCGCGTGCCGAAGCCAGCGATGAGCATCAGGCCGCCGACCGACTCGGCCAGAATCGCGAGGAGCGCAAAAATCCACGGCGCGCCGACGGTGCCCGTCAGGTAACCCATGGTGCCGTTGAAGCCATAGCCGCCGAACCAGCCCAGGGTCTTCTGGAGCCCGTGGGGCAGAATCATGACGCCGAGCGCCAGCCGCAGGACGGTGGGCGCGAGGGAATTGCCGGTGGCAAGGAGGGAGGAGAGGAGTGATGGTAGTTGCATACACAACTAAACTGAGGGATGTAGTTGCGGATGCAACTAAAATATTTACCGTGCCTCGCCATGAAACCCAACCTGCCCGAAACCCATCTCGAAGCCTGGCGCAAATACTACGTCTCTTTCTGGCGCATCTTCGCCGCCATCGAGGTCGATCTGGCGGCGGCCAAGCTGCCGTCCCTCAGTTGGTATGATGCGCTCTATGAACTCTACCTCGCGCCGGACCGACGCATGCGGATGAGTGCGCTCGCCCAAAGCGCCCTGCTAAGCCGCAGCGGGTTGACGCGGCTGGTCGACAAGCTGGAGAAAGAGCGCCTGATCGAGCGCAAGGCCTGTCCGCAGGATGGCCGGGTGCAGCACGCGCAACTGACCGACAAGGGTGTCGAGGTGCTGCGCAAAATCTGGCCGGTTTACCGCGCGGGCATCGCGAAGTATTTCGCCACCCACCTGAGCGAAGCCGAGGCAAAGCAGGTCGCGGCGATGTTTACCCGCGTCGTCGCTGGCACGCACCCGCGCGGGAATCACGAATCCAAATGAGGCCGGATTCCCCGCGCTCCTGCGCCCCTGCCCGGCGCGTTACATCCAGCCCGGGCGATATTCCTTCGTGATGAACTGATTCGCGTCGGGGACGTTGGTGACCTTCATGGCCTGCGTGTCCCACTCGATGCGGCGGCGCGAGCGGATCGCGACGTTGGCGAGGAGCACAGATTCGGTAAACGGGCCGGAGTAGGCGAAGTTCGAGCCGGGAGTGGGGCCGCCCTTGATGCCGAGCAGCCACTCCGCAAACGGGCCGCCCTGCACGCGCGGAATCGTTTTCGCCGGGAGGCTCGGGGCGATCTCGCGCATCTTGACCTCGGGAATAATGCGCACGGTTTCGTAATAAAAACTGCAGAGGACGGTGCACTTGCTGCCGAAGAGCAGCGTGCCGGCCTCGGCGGGCAGGTCGCGGCCAAACTCGAGTTCCTTCGGTAGTGGCGGCATGATGCCGCCGTCGGACCACGTGTATTTTACGGGAGGCATCGCGCCGCGCGCGGGGAAGTGATTCGTGACGATGGACGCGAGCGGACAGGCGACATCGGTGGCCTGCGTGGACATCGCCTCGACCGAAGTCGGCGCGCCGAGATTCAGCGCCCAATACGCACCGTCCATGATGTGGCACGCTACGTCGCCAAACGGGCCGGTGCCAAAATCCCACCAGCCGCGCCATTTCCACGGCATGTAGGCGGGATCGTAAGGGCGCGCCGCGGCGACCCCGAGCCACGCATCCCAGTTGAGCGACTTCGGCACGACGGGGACGAACTTCGAGTGATCGGGCTTCTTGAACGTGCCGATCGGCTCGCGCCACGGCGGGTAGAACGGGCGGTTGGTCCAGCTCACGACTTCGCGCACTTCGCCGAGCACGCCGGCCTCGACCCATTCCTTGAGCAGGCGCGTGCCGTCATGCGTGTGCCCTTGGTTGCCCATTTGGGTGATGACTTTTTTCTCGCGCGCCATACGCGTGAGTTCGCGCGTTTCCCACACGGTGTGGGCGAGCGGCTTCTCGACGTAGACGTGCTTGCCCAGCCCCATCGCCGTCATCGCCGCCGGAAAGTGCATGTGGTCCGGCGTGGAAACTGTCACCGCGTCGATCTTGCTGCCGAGCTTGTCGAACATCTTGCGGTAGTCGTTGAAATGCTCGGCCGAGACCGCGCTGTCGCCCTCGTCGGGGAAGCGCGTCTTCAGCGTCTTCACCGCGCCGAGGCCGCGCTCCTCGTCGACGTCACAGATCGCGACGATGTTTTCGTGGCGCACGCCCTCGACCGCCGCGCCCCCGCGCCCGGCAGCACCGATGATCGCGACGTTGAGCCGGTTGTTCGGGGAAGGCGTGCCCGGCGGCTGCGAGCGCATGACCGCGGGAAACGCGAGCGCGCTGGCGGCCGTGGTGGTTTTGAGAAACGTGCGACGGGTGAGGGGAGGATTCATCGGGAGCGGGGATTGAGGGATGCGGCAACGCGTGGGGTCACGATGCCGGAGTGAAACGGCGAGCAATTCGAATCGCCGGCGAATGTGGAGTGACCGCGCGCAGTCGGGCAATGCCAGAGTATACGGCGCATGCACTCACCCGTTGACGCCGCGCGACCGGAGAGTTCGCATCTGGTTGTGCGACCACGCGAAATTGCGCGTCGCACGAGCCGCGTTTTTCCCATGAACACGAATAACCCCAACCGCAGAGAGTTCATCAAGTCCGGTGTGATTGGCACCGCCGGCTTCAGCATCGGTGCGATGGGTTTCAGCGCCAAATCCTACGCGGCTGTCGCCGGGGCCAACGACCGCATCAATGTCGGCGTGATCGGCGTGCGCAATCAGGGCACCGTCCACCTCACTAGTTGGTGCAGCCTGAAGGACAGCCACAACGTCGCGGTGCGCGCCATCTGCGATGTCGATGAAGCGCTGTGGCCCGCCGCGCTCAAGCTCGTTGAGGAAAAGTCCGGTGCGAAGCCGACGACCCATTGGGATCTGCGCGCCGTTCTCGAAGACAAGCAGATCGACGCCGTTTCCATCGTCGTGCCGAATCACTGGCATGCGCTGGCCGCGGTGTGGGCGGCGCAGGCGGGCAAGCACGTCTACGTCGAGAAGCCGGCGTCGCACAATATCTGGGAAGGCCGCAAAATGATCGAGGCGTGGCGCAAGTATGGGAAGCGCATGCAGGTCGGCCTCAACAACCGCTCCGCGAAAAATGTGCGCGAGGCCATCGCGTTTCTCCACGGCGGCGGCATCGGTGAACTCTACCTGGCGCGGGCGCTCTGCTTCAAGGCGCGCGATTCCTACGGCATGGCCAAGGATGGCGCACCGCCCGCCGCGTTTCATTACGACCGCTGGCTTGGCCCCGCGCCGCTGCGGCCCTACAACGAAAAACGCAGCCACTACAACTGGCACTGGTATTGGGACACCGGCAATGGCGACACCGGCAACACCGGCCCGCACCAGCTCGACATCGCGCGCTGGGGCATGCGAAAAAATGAGCATCCGGTCGCCGTTTATTCTGCCGGCGGGATTTTTGGTTTCACCGCGGACGAGGGGAAAACGCCCGGCAAGCGCGTCTATGGTGACGTCGATACCTACGGCCACGACAAAACCACCCAAGAGACACCCAACACTCAGACCGCCGCTTACACCTATGCCGACGGCACGATCATCGAGATGGAAACGCGCGGTCGCTACACCAACCACGAGGGCAGCGCGGGTCAGGAAGTCGGGAATATTTTCTATGGCGCCGACGGCTGGCTCGAAATCAGTGGCAACAGTTGGAAGGCTTTTCGCAAACGCGAAAAGAAACCCTTCGCCGAATCGAAGGACAACGAGCGTGACCGCGCGAACCACTGGGCAAATTTCGTGGACGCCATGCGCTCCGGCAAAGACGCCGACCTGCGCGCCGACATTCAGGAAGGCCACCTCTCGACGTCCCTCTGCCACCTCGCGAACATTTCCTACCGCCTCGGTCGTTCGTTGAAGTTCGTCGGCGCGAAGGAAAAATTCGCCAGCGACACCGAAGCCGACGCGATGCTCACCAAAATCTACCGGAAGCCATATGTGGTGCCGGAGGTGGTGTAGGGCCCACGACAAATTCTGCGTGGTTTTTGCCAGCGGGTGCGGAGCGTGGGACCGCGGCTTGCGGTAGGCTGCGGGCCATGATCCACGAAGTGGCTGGCGATATTCTCCTCACGAACGCGCAGGCGATTGCCCATGGCGTCGCCCCGCATGACCATTTTGACCACGGACTCGCGATGAGTCTGCGGCAGGACTGGCCAGCGATGTATAAGGACTTTCGGCACTACTGCCAGCAATCGAGTCCCGCTACGGGCTCCCTCTGGGCGTGGGCGGGAGTCGGCGGCCGGCGCATCCTCTGCCTGTTTACCCAGCAGCCGGTGCCGGAGGGTGGCGGCCATCCGGGGCACGCGACGCTGGCTAACATGAACCATGCGCTGCATGCGCTGCGCAATCACGTCCTTAGTGAGAAACTCACGAGCCTCGCCCTGCCGAAGCTGGCGACTGGCGTGGGCGGCTTGAAGTGGGAGGAAGTGCAACCTTTCGTCCTTAAAAATCTCGGTGACCTCCCGATTCCGATTTTCCTCTACACGACGTTCCATAAGGGCGTGAAGGCGGTGGAGGATTTGAAGCCGGCGGCAAAGTAGTCTCGGCCGAAGTGGTGGGTGTGACGCGCCACCGAATTGATCGGCCGAGTTGGCTGGAAAAAGGAAAAGACGTCTCGGTGGCCGTGGTTCTTGCCATTGGCGCGGACGATGTCGCGGTCGCGGCTATGGTCTGAATTTACATCGAAATGGGCGCATACTTTCTCAGCATGACACCGTGCCATACGAGAAGCTTTCACGGGAGCGGATTATAACGGCGCTGGAATTGCTCGGGCGTCTTGCCTTGGCGGAGGGCGTGCAGCTCGAACTGGGGCTCTATGGTGGCGCCGCATTGATGCTGGCGCTGAACGCACGCGGCTAAGGACGTCGACGGCATCATTCGCCCGAGCGCAATTGGGCACCGCCTCGCCGCGAAAGTCGGCGCGGAACTCGCGTTGCCGGCGGACTGGTTGAACGAGGACGTGGGTCAATTTGTGTCGGTGCATGACCGCGACGGCATGTTGCCGCTGGAGCACGTGAGTATTGCCGGCGTGTTGATTAAACGACCGTCGGCCAGTTACCTGCTCGCGATGAAAGTCATGGCGTGCCGCACGCCGCTGCCGGGCTACTCTGGTGACGTGGCGGACATCGCCTTTTTGTGTCGGAAAATGGAAATCCGAACTATCGCGGAGATCGAAAAGCACCTCGAACGTTTCTATCCGCACGAGGTGCTCACCGAGCGGGCGCGCGCCGTGCTTGCCGGGATCCTCCATCTGCCTACGCTGCCTGCTCGTCGCCCGTAGTCCTTTCGATGTAGAACCGCCCACACAGTCTCGCTGAGATTGCCGCCCACACTTCCGACTTGTCGGAGTTCGGGCGGCACGTGCGCGATTTTTTGCGGGAATGGAATCTGGCCAGAAAGGCGGAGCGAGATTTGAGCCAACTGCTGGCTGACGAGCCGTCGTTTCTGGCGGGAACGATCGCCCAAGGGGACGTGTGCGACGCGTTTCTCGCCGCACTTGGCCAGCACCTCGCGGAACAGGTGGGAGCCGAGCCGCCGGATTGGGTGGAGAGCTCGCGCCGACATCTCGCGGAACCGTGGTTCGCGCTGGAAGCGGAACCGGCGCGCACGTGGCTCCGTCGCGAGGCGTTGTCCAGTTTTCGAGAACGAAATCTCTTTGTTGACCAATCGGCCTTGGCGCGGCTTTAGCTTTTCACAGGTTGGGATGGTTAAGCGTAGAGGTTGTGGCCGGTGCTCATCAGCGTCCTTGGAACGGCCACAAAAAGGCCGCCCGGTGAGGGGCGGCCTTTGAGCGGCACGGCACGCCGACGAGCGGCGGCCCGACGCGAGAGCGCGTGATTTACCGGTAGTCCTCGCCCGTGATCGCGTTGATGATTTTGAAATTCTCCACGTGGTAGTTGAGGTCGGCCCGGAAGGCCAACTTCACATGGAAGAGCTTTTCCATGCGCACGAGGAGGTCGGCGTCTTCGCTGCGCAGGCGTTCGAGGATGCTCGGGTGGACCATGACGCGGAGCGAATACTCCTTGTTGTCGCTGCGGAGCTGGAGGCGGCGAACGACGGAGCTGAGCTTGCGCTGGAGCTCGACGCTCATCGTCGTCGCGCTCTTCACGATACCGCGGCCACGGCAATAGGGGCAGTCGTTGTAGAGATTACTCGAGAGCGACTCCGACTGGCGCTGGCGGGTCATCTGCATGATGCCGAGCGAAGAGATGGGGAGGATGTGGTTCTTCGCTTTGTCGGAAGACATCAGTTCGACCATCTTCTCGTAAACGGCGTTCCGGTGGCGCCGCTCCTTCATGTCGATGAAGTCCATGATGATTAACCCGCCGAGATTCCGCAGGCGAATCTGGCGTGCGATCTCGGCGGCGGCCTCGAGATTCACGGCGTAGATGACGTTCTTCTCCTCGCCGCCGCGGTTCTTGTGCGAGCCGGTGTTTACGTCCACGGCGATGAGCGCCTCGGTTTCGTCGATGATGATTTCACCGCCGGAGGGGAGCGGGACCTTGCGCTGACCCGTCTGCTCGATCTGGCGCTCGATGTTGAAGCGCTCGAAGATCGGGATGCTGTCCTTGTAGAACGCGATCTTGCTGGCGCTGCGTTTCGAGATTTGACCGACGAGCTTCTGCGTGCGCTCGTGGTCATCCTTGCTGTCGATGAGCACGCGGTCCACTTCCTCGGTCAGGAAGTCGCGCACGGTGCGCTCGACGAGGTCGGGCTCCATGTAAAGGCACGCGGGGGCGCGGTCGCTCTTCATCTTCGCCTGAAT
>JANOAF010000155.1:0-2343 GCA_031411015.1 Opitutaceae bacterium
CCGTTTTATCGCGCGGCGCTTAAGTCGGCCCCCGCTCAGCTCGAACTCGAAGTGCGCAACAACCTCGCCAACGCGCTTTCCGATCTCAACCAACTGCCCGAGGCGATGGAGCACTACGCCTTCGTGCTCGCGCGGCGCCCGAATCACGTCAACGCGCTCAACGGCTCCGCGGTTGCGCTCGCGATGCAGAACCGTCTGCCCGAGGCGAAGGCGAGGTTGGAGCAGTCGCTGCGCGTCGCGCCCGACAACCCGAGCGCGCACAATAATCTCGGCAACGTCTGCTCGATGCTCGGTCTGCCCGACGAAGCGATTCGTCACTATCGTCGCGCAACGGAACTGAAGCCCAACGAGCCCCAAGCCTTCATGATGATCGGTTCGCTGGTGCTGCAGCAGGAGAAATTCGCGGAGGCCGCGGAGAGTTTTCAGCGTGTCCTCGCGATCAATCCCGCCAATCCCGACGCGCACGCGAATCTCGGCTTCGCGTTGGCGCGGCTGGGGCGCCGCGACGAGGCTTTGCGCGCGCTGCGCGCAGCTTTGCAGCAGCGGCCGGATTTCCCGCAGGCGCGCGTGTGGTTGCAGGCGGTTGAAGCGGCGAAGTGATCGACAAGAGAACTCGGGCTCGACGAGCGCGTGGCGACCGCAACACTGCCGGCATGTCCCCCGCGGAGGCCCAATCACGCATCGCCGAGCTGCGCACGCAGGTCGCGCATCACGACGAACTTTATTACCGCCGCACGACCCCGGAGATCACGGATTTCGCCTACGATGCGCTGAACCGCGAGCTGGCCGATCTCGAGGCGCAGTTTCCGCTTTTCGCGAGCGCCGACTCGCCGACTCACCGCGTGGGCGACGATCGGGCGCAGGGGTTTGTCGAGGTCGCCCACCGGCAGAAAATGCTGAGTCTCGACAACACCTACAACGAAGCCGAGGTTCGCGCGTTTCACACCCGCCTCGCGAAGCTGCTTGAGACCGACGACCTCCGCTACACCGTCGAACCGAAGATCGACGGGCTCGCGGTGAGCCTGACTTACGAGGACGGCAAACTCGTGCGCGCCGTCACGCGCGGCAAGGGCGACCGTGGCGACGACGTCACGGCGAACGTGCGCACGATCCGCTCGCTGCCGCACACGCTGCGCGGCGCTGCGCCGCACGTGGTGGAAATCCGCGGCGAGATTTATCTGACGGCCGCGGAGTTCGAGCGCATCAACGCCGAGCGCGCGGCCGAGGGAGAAGACCTTTACGCCAACCCCCGCAATCTCGCCGCCGGCACCATCAAGCAGCTCGACACGGCGGAGGTGGCGAAACGGAAACTGGAAATCGTGCTCTACAGCCTTGGTTACAGTGAGCCGGCGGTCGTCGCCACGCAGAGCGAGCTGCACGAGCAGTTGCGCGCATGGCGGTTGCCCGTGGTGGAAAAAATCTGGCCGGTGCATGGCATCGATGCGGCTTGGGCCGCCATCGGCGAACTTGATGCACTGCGCCGCTCATTCGCCTACGGCACCGACGGCGCGGTGGTGAAGCTCGACGCCATGGCGCAGCAGCGCGAGGTGGGCGCGACCGACAAGGCGCCGCGCTGGGCCATCGCCTATAAATACAAGCCCGACACCGCGCGCACGCGCCTGCGCGCGATCACGATTCAGGTCGGCAAGACCGGTATTTTGAGTCCCGTGGCCGAACTCGATCCGGTCGTGCTCGCGGGCTCGACCGTGCGACGCGCGACGTTGCACAACGAGGATGAGATTCGCCGGAAAGACATCCGCGTCGGCGACCTCGTGGAAATCGAGAAAGCAGGCGAGGTCATCCCCGCGGTGCTAAAATCATTTCCCGAGGAGCGACTGGCGGGCGCGAAGGCGTTTGATTTATCGTTGGCGGTCGGCGGCAAGTGCCCGGTGTGCGGCGGAAAAATCGCGCGCGTCGAAGTCGACACCGAGAGCGGCGTGGGCGCGGCATGGAAATGCCAGAACTACGATTGCCGCGCGCAGCGGGCGGGCCGACTCACATTTTTCTGCAGCCGCCGCGCGCTCGCGATCGATGGCGCCGGCGAGATCGTGGCGGCAAAGCTCGTCGAACTCGACCTCGTGCGCGATCCGCCGGATATTTTTGAAGTGGCGCTGGAGACGCTCGCGACGCTCAACCTCGGCACGACCGAGGAGCCGCGGACCTTCGGCGAGAAGAACGCCACGAAGATCGTGGCCGCGCGGGAGTCCGCGCGCGGACTCCCGCTGGAAAAATGGCTCTATGCGCTCAGCGTGCCCGACGTGGGCGAGAGCACGGCCCGCGAACTCGCGAAGCGGCATCGGAGTTTTGCGGAGCTGGCGGAGTCGGCGCTGCTGCGCGCGGTGC
>JANOAF010000156.1:0-12558 GCA_031411015.1 Opitutaceae bacterium
GTGAGCGAGTGGACGGACCACCACTCGCTCACGCTCGCGGCTACTTCACCACCAGGTCGAAGCACGCTTTGGGGGATCGGACCCACTGCGGATGAGATGCGCACACCCGGACGCTGGCCGGAAAATTTCTCTCGCCGCCGCGTTTCCGTCCGCAAACCTCCCGCCTCATGGCTTCAGGCGCACCACTCGTCGGGATCATCATGGGCAGCACGTCGGATTGGGAGACGATGCAGCACGCGGCGGCACAGTTGGAGGTGCTCGGCGTGCCGTTTGAAAAGCGCGTCGTGTCCGCGCACCGCACGCCGAAGCTGATGCTGAGCTACGCTGAGAGCGCGGAGCGCCGGGGGCTAAAAGTGATCATCGCGGGCGCGGGCGGCGCGGCGCACCTGCCAGGGATGACCGCTTCGCTCACTACCCTGCCCGTGCTCGGCGTGCCCGTGGAATCGCACGCGCTCAAGGGCTTGGATTCTCTCCTCTCGATCGTGCAGATGCCGGGCGGGGTGCCGGTGGCGACTTTTGCCATCGGCAAGCCGGGCGCGATCAACGCGGCCTTGTTCGCCGCCTCGCTCATCGCGTTGGGCGACGCGCCGACCCGCACGGCCTGGAAAAAATTTCGCGCCAACCAGACCGCGAAGGTGCTGAAGGCGAAGCTGCCGTGAGCGGTGCGGGACGCACCGAAAGCTGAGAGTCCAGAGTTGAGCGCTGAGAGCCCAATTCCCAGCTGAGCGGCAGGCCGAGAGATCCTTCAGGGCTGCACGGACGTTTCGGTCTTGCTCTCAGCTCTTAGCACTCAGCTCGCGACTGCATTTCCCCGGCTGCGAGCGGGGAGATTCGGCCACTGACAGATCGCGAGCTTGCGGCTCTCGGCTCTCGGCTCTCAGCTCTCACCTTTTCCATGATTCCTCCCGGCAAAACCCTCGGCATCCTCGGCGGTGGCCAGCTTGGGCGGATGCTGGCGCAGGCCGCGCAGTCGCTCGGCTACCGCGTGCATGTGTTCGAACCGGCCGGCCCTTGCCCGGCGGGCGCGGTGGCGAACAAGGAAGTCAACGCGGCCTACGACGACATTGCGGCGCTCACGGCCTTCGCGCGGGAGTGCGATGTGCTCACCTACGAATTCGAAAACATCCCCTCCGCGCCGCTCGCCGCGATCGCCGGGATTGCGCCGCTGCACCCGCGCGCCGAAGTGCTGCACATCTGCCAAAACCGCCAGCGCGAAAAAGCCTGGCTGCGCGCACACCACTTTCCCCACGTGCGCTACGCCGAGGCCCTCGATGGCGACATCGCTCCCGCCATTGCCCAAGTGGGGCGGCCGTGCGTGGTGAAGACCGCCGACTTCGGCTACGACGGCAAGGGCCAGATGAAAATCACGAGCGACGCCGATCTCGAGCAAGCCGCCGCGATCTTTCGTGGGCGGCGCTGCGTGGTGGAGCGCTGGGTGGATTTTTCCTGCGAGATCTCCGCCCTCGTCGCCCGGTCGAGCACGGGCGAAACCAAGGTCTTTCCGATCGCGGAGAACATTCACACGCGGCACATCCTGGATTTTTCGATCGTGCCCGCCCGCGTCAGCCCGCCTGTGATCCACGAGGCTCAAACTCTGGCGGTCGCCATCGCGGAAAAAATCGGCGTGGTCGGTCTGCTCGCGGTCGAGATGTTCGTCACCACCGGCGGCGAAGTGCTCGTCAACGAACTCGCCCCCCGCCCGCACAATAGCGGCCACTGGTCGCTCGACGGCTGCGAGACGAGTCAGTTCGAGCAGCAGGTGCGCGCCGTGTGCGGTCTGCCCCTCGGCGATATCAGCGTGCGCGAACCCACCGTGATGGTGAACATCCTCGGCGATGCGTGGCGCTGGCAGGACGGGCGCGTCACCGGCGATCCCGCGTGGTCCAGTGTGCTCACGGCCCCGCGCGCCAAACTCCACCTCTACGGCAAATCCGAACCGCGGCCCGGCCGGAAGATGGGTCACTTCACCGTGCGCGACGCCGACATCGGCACCGCGCTCACGCGCGCGCAGGAGTTGAAGCAGAAATTGTAGGACGGGCCGTTGGGTTAAGTTCCGCAGAGATATTTCGTCGTAGGCCAGCTCGCTTGCGAGCGTCCTGGTCGCAAGCAGCCGGAGCGCTCGCAAGCGAGCTGACCCACAAAAACAAAGGCCGCTGATTCAACGGCAGTGGCGAAAGGCCAAGCCTACAAACAATTCCTCCGCACCGTCACGGACCACCGCGATCAGTTCGTCCCGAATCGCCCGCGCTCGCGCTCCACCGTGAGTTGCTGCCGCGCCACGCTGATGCGGGCCTGGATGAGCTCGCGGTTCTGCTCCCCTTTCACTGCGAGATCCTTCTCGAGTTCCTCGATCCGTTTCTCGTAGGCCGTCACTCGTTCTTTGAGCGGGGTGTGCAGACGCTCGAGCCGCTGCTCCAGTTCGCGCATTTCCGCCTCGGCCTTGCGCTGGACGGAAAGCAGTTCGGCGCGCTGATTCGATATCGTGTGGAAAACCCGGTCGCGCATCCACCCAAGCACGCCGGTGCGAATTGCCTCCTGCGCCCGCTCGGCCTTGCCCTCGGCCACAAGCGCGCGCTCGCGCCACGCCCGATCGTCACCGCCCGGCAGGGCCTGCTGCGCGCCGCCCACCAGCGCCGGATCGCCCGCCAACACGAGCGCAGTCGAAGCCGGACGGGCGCGGAGCCGCCAGAAAATCACAATGAGCGCGACGCCCACGAGCCCAAGTCCGCCGACGATCCAACTGGTCTGCTGCCGAATCTGGCCGGCGACAGACTGCTGTTGTTCAAGCTTGTTTTGCAACGTGCCGATCAGGCTCTTCTCGCGCATCGCCGCCAGCGCCCCCAGCGCCTTGCGATCGATGGGCTGGCCCTTGCTCACGATGACCTGCGCCGCCTCGTAGGTGTCGTTCACCGCGAGACCCTCGATGCGTTGCGCCCGCCAAAGATCCGTGAGCGGCAAATCAAGGAAAGCGTTTACGCGCACAAACGATGCGGCGAACCGACCCACGGCCTCCTGCCCGGCGGGAAAGTGGGTTTCGACCAGCCGCTTCGCGCGCCAGAGGGTGACAATTTTCCCGGAGGACACCGTTGCGCCCATGCTCTCGATCTCGCGGGTCCCCGGAATCTCATCGGCTTTTTTCACCGGCACGAGCCGCACTGGCAGGTTGGTGGCGACCGCCGGATCGTTTTTGTTCGCCATGATGGGCTGGGCCATCGCCTCTCGCACCGGCTTCAGCAGCGCCTCGACGAAGGCCTCGTCATCCACGCCGCGGGCCCAGAGCGGCGCGAGGGTGTCGAACGGCAGATCCTTCGGCGACTGGCGGGCCAGCTGGCGGATGATACCCGCAAACACCGGCGAGTCCGGCGCGGCACCCTGCACGGTTTCCACAAAAATTTTCCGCGCCGTGGCGACACTCGCCCGAAGCTCGGCCTCGACTTCAGCCCCGATCGGGCGCGCGTGGCGGACCACGGGATTCACCTGCTGCGCGACCTTTTGCTTCAAGGCCTCGGTGGCCTCGGGATTAACGACCACCAGTGCGACCGGCGTAATCACATCCTCACGCGCGATCTCGCCGAGCTTGTAGTCGGGCACCGCGCCATGGACCGAGACGGAGAGAAACGCCGCGACAGCGAGCGCGACTAAAACAGAACGGACACGGTGCGTTTCCATGGGTGAAAAAATGTTTGCGCGGGGCGGCGGCACCCGGCCCGCCCGCACTCCCACGGATGCGGCGGAAAATTCCCGAAACCAAAAACCGGGCGAACCAACCCACTCACGTAATTTTCAATGCGCACGCACGCGACAACCCGCAAGAGTTTTCCCGGGACAACGCGAAACCAAGGCGCATCTCAATTTTTGAGCAGTCGCGGCGCGACGGAACGACATTGGCCGTGGGCATTCAGCCCACGGCTCCGTCGGGCAAAACAGGTTGCGTCGCGGAGCGACGCCTGAAGTCGGGCGTTGGCATCAGGCGTCACTCCGCGACGAAAAATATACCGGGCAAAAGCCGTGCGCTGAAAGCCCACGGCTACGGTCACGCCTCGCTCCGCGACGGCCCACCGACGCACAAAACTGACTTGCGTCCCGATGCGCCCTATTTTTCCGGCGCAAGCGCGAGGCGGAAGCCAAGGTTGGCCGTGCGGTGTTCCGGATCGGCTTTGCCGCGCAGGCCATAGCGCAGAAATTCCGACTTCAGCACGTAGCTGCCGCCGCGCCGCACCCGCTCCACGCCCGACGGGTTGCCCTTGGGATCGGTGACGCTGCCGCCCTTGAGTTTGTTGGCATACCAATCGGCACACCATTCCCAGACGTTGCCCTGCATGTCGTGAAAACCCCAGGCGTTGGCTTGGCGCGTGCCGACGGCATGGGTCCCCGCGGCGCTGTTGCCCTCGTGCCACGCCGTCTCATTCAGGCCGACCGGATTGTCGGCCTTGTCGCCCGCGCGACACGCCATTTCCCACTGCGCCTCGGTGGGCAGAGTGTAAATGTAACCCGCCGGCAAACGCTGGGCCGCCCGCTCGCGATCGGTGAGCTGCCGGCAAAATTCCATCGCGTCGATCCACGACACATTAAAAATCGGGAAATCCTCGTTTGGGGATGGAGAGGTGTTGCCACCCACGACCGCGATCCATTCGCGCTGTGTCACCTCGGTTTTGCCGAGCCAGAACGGCTTGGAAATCGTGACCTTCGTCACGGGTCTTTCGGTGGGATCGCCGACCTCACTGCCCATCGCAAACGTGCCCGCCCCGACCGGGAGCAGCGTAAGCCCTAGCCCAGGAATCGTCCAGGGTTGTCCCGGCTCCGCCGTCACCGCGCGTTCCAAAATGAGCGCCACGGTCTCCTTGCCGTTGGGCGCGAGCTTCACGGTGGTGCGCGCGGTTTTGAAACCCGGCGCGGAAATTTCGAGCGCGTGCTCCACGGAGGCCGGCAGCGCCACGCGATTGTCTTTCATCGCGATCAATTTTCCACCGGAGCTGACGGTGAAGGTGGACGCGGGCTTCACCTCCAGCGTTAGTTCGCCCGGTTTCGGGACCGGTTTGATCGTCAATTGCAAGTGCGGGCCTTCCACTACTTCGACCACTTGCTTCCACGGCTCGTAGTCGGGGTGGAGAAATTCCACCGTGTGGGCCCCGGGTTCCGCATTCATAAACAACTGGGAATTTTCTTTCCGCGGGGGCAGGCCCTGACCCTTCCGGTCAATTTCCCTCCGCGGAGGGAGCAGTTTTCCGTCAACCAGCAACCGGCCCTTGGGCAGCAGCGCCAAAAGTGCGGCATTTGCGCGAGGGTTGAGCGCGATGCCCGACCTCTGCGTCGGGAGCGCGCCGACATCGAGGGTGCGCGACTCGCGGGGCTTGAGCTGCACGTTCCGCTTTACGAGTCCGTAGCCAGCGAGCGACACTTCCACGTTAAGCGGTTTCTCGCTGGGTTGAGCGGGGAGCGTCGCGGGTGTTACGCCCACCAAGCTGCCGTTGATCGAAACATCTGCACCATCGGGCGAGGAAAAGACCAGCAACTCACCCGGGGCCGTCGCTTGCGCCGGAGCCACGCGGTTCGGTCGGCCCACCGCAAGGGAAGTCTTCGGCTGCTCGGCATCGACGCAGTCGGGATGCACGAGTTTGAAATGATAGGTGCCGACGACGAGGGTCTTGTCCGCCAGTAACTGCCCACTCTCGGGCACCGTGCCCACCGGCAATTCGCGGCCGCGCTCGTTGCGCGCGGTCACAATCGTGCCCGGCCGCGCCACGACGGTAAAAGCCGCCCAGATTGGCTCGAGCTTCACCTCGGCCGTGCCGCGCCCGTTCATGACCTCGGCCGAGGCCGTGTAGGTTTTGTAACCCGAGGCCCGGACGATGATGTCGTGTTTGCCGTCGGGCACACTCGCGAGCCCCAAACGACCGTCCACCGGCACCGGCTTGTTGGTCTCCTTGCCGAGCCAGGCGTGGGCGCCGACATCGGTCGGCGAAACGTTGAGGACAAGCCCGCGGAAATCCTCCGGCAGGGCCGAACTCGCCGGCGCCGGGCTCGCCATCACAATTGTTTTTTCCGGCGAATCGTTCAGCCACGAAGACACGCTGATCGTAGCCACCGTCGTGACGGCCAGCGCTCCGAGCAAAAGACGCAGGCGCTTTTTCCGGCGCACGGGCGGGGTGGCGGCGAGCGCCATCGTGCGTGAAATCGCCATGACCGGCAGCTCCAGTCGCTCCGCCACTTCGCCGGCGCTCTGCGGCCGGTCACTGGCTTTTTTCGCGAGACACGCCGCGATCGTTTTCTCCCACTGGAGCGGAATTGTTTCGCGGCCCGTTACGCCCAAGGCGGCGCGGCGTGCCGTCATCGCAGGCGGCACGACCTCGCGCAACTGCGTGATGATGTCGCCCTCGAAGAACGGCGGTTTTCCCGTCAGCAATTCGTAGATCGACGCGCCCAGAGAATAGATGTCGTCGGTCACCGCCGCCGTCTCGCCGAGCAATTGCTGCGGTCCGGCATAACCGAGCGACACCGACGACGACTTCACCTCCGTCGAGAGCCGCGTGCCGCTGTTGAGCAGACTGCGCGAGATGCCAAAATCGACGACTTTCAAATCCCCCTGCGTGTTGATCAGGAGATTGAGCGGCTTGAGATCGCGGTGGACGATCCGGACTTTTTGATGCGCGTAATCAAGCGCCGAGCAGAGCTGCGCAATCCACGGCGCGAGCGTATCGGTCGTGAAGCAGCGGTCGGGCTGCTGCAGTTTCCGTTCGGCGAGCGATCCACCGTCGACCAACTCCATACTGATCGCCGCGCGATTACCATCTTCCACCAGATCGTAAACCCGCACGATATTGGGATGCGTAAGATCAAGGAGCCGCCGCGTCTCGGCCGCGAGATCCGCCATCGCCTCGCGGTCGCGCACGACGAGTTCGGGGAGAAACTTGAGGGCGACCTCGCGTTGGAGTTTGGTGTCCTCGGCACGCCAGACGACACCCATGCCCCCGCGGCCCAGTTCGCCCTTCAGGCGGTAGCGCGAGAAAAACATCGCGGCCATCGGCGGCAGCGGCTGGGTTTGGTCTAAATTGGGCGTGTCGGCCACGGGCGTGGATTCAGGCGAGACGCGTCACGTTGGCAAGGACGCGCCGCACGGGCCCCGCGCGGAAGCCCAGCCGTTGAAAAGCGAACTTTTGAAGGTGAGAATCACAACAGCGCGCGGCGACGTGACGGCTCCGCCGCCCTCAGGTTTCACCCGTCCACGCTCCCTCTCACGGGAAACCGGCCGTCAGCTCTGCACCGCACCCATCTTCTCACCCTCGAGTTCGTAGAGCCCGGTCATGTAACCGTTCTCGAACATCGCGCCCACCTTCAGCTGACCATAAAATTCCACCGGCACATCCATCATTGGTTGCACGCCCTTCTTCATCTTCACAATCACCCACTCATTCATGTTGGGCACCGTGCCGAAGCAGCACGCCATCGTGTTTCGCATCAGCAGAAATTCCGTGACGAGCCCCTTGTCCATTTTCACCGGCACCATGTAGCCAGTGATGATGGCCTTCTTGCCATTCCACGATTTCACGAGCGCGGGAATCTGCTCTTCGCCCGTCGGCGGCTTCGCCTTCGGATCCGCCGCGGGATCGAAAGGCGGCGGGTTGAATGCATACGAGGCGAGCTGCTCGAAACCGAGTTTCAGGTAACCGTTCTCCACCGCGGGGGGGGCAAGCGGGGCGCTCGGAGCTGCGGGCGTCGTCGGAGCCGGAGCATCTGCGGCGAGTCCCGCGACCGGCAGCGCCAACGCAGCCATCATTCCTGCCACCGAGAAAAAAGCGCGCGACGGTTTCATAGTGCCGCAGACGCTACGCACTCCCCTCGCCGCGTCAAAAGCGATCTTTCGCCATGGCTTACGACTGGTGCAACAGGAAGTGAGGTCGATGCAGTGCCTGGGAAGTGGCACGGGCGTCCCACCCGTGGCCGAGGAGGCCGGCAGTCGCCTCGGCTCAATCCCACGGGCAAGATGCCCGTGCCACCGCAACCTGACCTCATTTCCTGATACACCCTCTACGACACCGGCGCGAGCGTCTCCGCCACGGGCGTGCGATAGGCTTTCAGCGCAGGCACGATTCCGCCGAGCGCACAGAGCCCGACCATCGCGAGCGGGCAGATCCACAACACCGGATGCCCCGCCGCCACATCGAGCACCACGCCCGTCTGCGCACGGATGAGACTCGCGATCCCCGCATACAGTCCAAAGTAGATCGCAAATCCCACCACGGCGCCGAGCGCGCCGATACACGCCGCCTCGGCCACGACCGCCCCAAAAATCATCCGCCGCTTCGCCCCCAGCGCCCGCAGGATCGCGAGGTCGCGCTGCCGCGCGCTCATCGAATTGTAGATGCTCGCCAGCACCGAGCCCGCCGCGACCAGCGCCACGAGATACGCCACCAGCGTCAGCACCTGATCGAACCACGCGATCTTCCCAAACAGCTCCGCCACGATCGCGCCGACGGGATAGGCAAACGTGAGCCGGTTGCCCTGCTTGTTGTAGAGCATGTCGAGCTGAAGCCCGGCCATCGGCGTGCGCAGCTGGATCAAAACTGCGCTCAAATCCGTCGCCGTCTTGGCATCGTGCCCGCTCATCATCTGCAACCCACGCAACGGAATCCACACCACGCGATCCGCCGGCGTGTTGGTCGGCGCGAGGATGCCCACGATCGTGAAATCATCCGCGTGCTCTGCCTTCGCATCGAAGGCGAGCCCGTGAAACGGCCGGAAGGTGTCGCCGACTTTCAACCCGAGGCGCTGCGCCGCAAAACTGCCCGCGACTGCTTCCTTTGCCTCCGGGTGGAAAACTTTTCCGCCCGCGACCACCGAGAATTTTTTCCCCGGCGCCAGCTCCACATTCGTGAACAACTCCGGCACCGTGCCGACGAGCCGGTAGCCGCGCAAGTTGTCACCCACCGCAATCGGAATCGCGGTCTTGATCATGGGATGCTTGCGCACGGCTTCGAAATCCGCCGCCGCCACATTGCCGGGCGAGGCCTCAAGGTGAAAAATCGCGTTGAGCACGAGTTGGAGTTTCGAGCCGCGTGCACCGAGCACCGCATCGAAACCCGTCGTCGTCTGCGTGAACGCCGCCTGCGACTGCGTCTTCACCATCCACACGCACATCAGCAACCCGCACGCGAGTGCGATGCTCCCCGCCGTGATGACCGTCGAGAGCGCGTGCTGCCGCAGTGAGCGATAGATGATCAGTGGGAGAGTCATGTCTTTTTGAAAAGGGAGGCCGGGATAATCGGGAAGAAATCTCGATTCGCCTTCACTGCGTTCCCGTCCTTTCCAGTCTTCCTGTTTTGATTCATGTTTTTGCCGCCGCGTTGATTTGCGCGAAATCTTTCCGCGTCTCGAACGATGCGAGCACTTCCTCGTCGTGGCTCACCAGCAGCAGGGCCGCGCCGTGCTCGCGGCACACTTCGCGGACGAGCGCGAGCGCCTCGCGGGCGTGCTTGCGGTCAAGATTGCCCGTCGGCTCGTCCGCCAGCACGAGCTTCGGCCGGTTCGCCAGCGCGCGCGCCACCGCCACGCGTTGCTGCTGACCCGTCGAGAGCTGTCGTGGAAAATGATCCAAGCGGTGACCAAGCCCCACGCGCTCCAGCGTCGCCCGCGCATGCGCCCGATCCGCACCGTGTGGACCAAACGACATCCCGAGCACGACGTTTTCCAACACCGTGTAGCCCTGGAGCAAATTGAAGGTCTGAAAAATGTAGCCGAGCTTCGCCGCCCGCAGCTGGTCGCGCTGCGCCTCGCCGAGCGCCGTCATATCCACGCCATCAATCGTCACGCGCCCGCTGTCCGCCGCGAGGATGCCCGCGATCAAGTTGAGAAACGTCGTCTTCCCCGAGCCGCTCTCACCACGCAACGCGAGCTGCTCGCCGCCTGCCAAAGAAAACTCCGCCACGCGCACGATCTCCACGCGCTGCCCCTCTGGCGTGAGAAACGATTTCCTGAGATCGGCAACGGTGAGCATGGTGCAGCGCGAGTTGGCCACAAAAACCACGATGAGCACAAGCGCCGGATGCGTGAGTTGGTGGCCCAGCATGTCCGATTCGGCCTACACAATGCGCTCCAATCACGGAGCGCTACGCGTTTTTCACTGTCCGTTGGCCGACAACGTCGGTGCATTCGCGAACCATCTGCACAAAGTGGGGTCTGTCATCGTTGCGCGTTCTCTCCGCACTTCACCCACCACCCCTTCGCCCTTTCCAATTATGAATACCCGCACTCGCCTCCGTCTTTGGTTTACCAGCGCCTTGGCCGCGCTGTCTACAATCGCCGCGTTGGCCCAAACGCCCGCTATCACCACGCAGCCTGCTGCGGTGAGCGTCGCGTCTGGGGCCACCGCCATGCTCAACGTCGTCGCCACCGGGGGCGCTCCGCTCACCTACGCATGGTTCAAAGAGGCGCGCCTCGTCTCCTTCGGTGCCAACGCCGGTCTCACGGTCACGTCCGCGAATCCCGGTGACGCCGGCGCCTACCGCGTTGTCGTCTCGAACTCCGCCGGCTCAGCCATTTCCAATTCCGTCACGCTCACCGTCACGGGCCCCGGTGGAAGCGGCGGTGGCGCGCCCCTGCCTCCTGCGCCTTCCGGCACCGCCCCGACGATCACCACGCAACCGACGTCGCTTCTCCTGACTGCCGGAGCCAACGCCACGTTCAGCGTCGTCGCCGCCGGCACCGCTCCGCTCCGCTACGAGTGGCGTAAAAACGGCCGTTCGATCAACAACGCCACTACCGCCTCGCTCGCGCTCCCGGCCGTGAAACTCGACGACGCCGCAGTTTATACCGTGCGTGTCTCCAACTCCGCCGGCAGCCTCACTTCTTCGCCCGCTTCACTCACCATCGGTGCCACCGCAGGCGCCATCACCACCGCGCTCGCAAGCCAGACCGTCAACGCAGGTGCCGAAGCCAAGTTCACCGTCACCGCCGCCGGCACGGGCCTGAACTACCAGTGGAAATTCAACGGCCGCACCATCAAGGGCGCGACGACCGCCACGCTCACGCTGCCAAATGTCGGCGTCACCGCCGCCGGCGACTACGGTGTCACCGTCTCCATCAGCAGCGGCCCCGTCGGCGCTGCTGCCGCCGCGCTCGCGATTCGCACCGATGCGCGGCTCGTCAACATCGCCACGCGCGGCCACGTCGGTGAAGACGACGAAATCCTCATCAGCGGCTTCGTCACGCGCGGCGAGGGTGTGAAAAAAATCCTCGCCCGCGCCGTCGGCCCCACGCTCGGCACGCAGTTCGGCGTCGCCGGTGCGCTCGCCACGCCGAAGCTCACGCTCTACCGCGGCTCCAGTATCGTCGATTCCAACTCCACGTGGGGCGGCTCGGCCGCCGTCGCCGCGGCGTTCACCGCCGTGGGCGCGTTTCCCTTGCCCACTGCCTCGACCGACGCCGCGATCCTCACGAACCTCGGCGCCGGCAACTACAGCGCCGCCGTCACCGCGCCCAAGGGTCAGGGCGGCGTCGCGCTTATCGAGGTCTACGACGCCGACTCCGGCACACCCGCCGGCGAACTCATCAACATTTCCACCCGCGCGCTCGTCGGTTCCGAAGTCGCCAACACGCTCATCGCCGGCTTCGCAATCCGCGGCACCACTTCGGACACGGTGCTCATCCGCGGCGTCGGCCCCAGCCTCGGCACACTCTTCGGCATGCGCCGCGCCCTCGGTGCCTCGCACGTTTCCGTTTACGATTCCAAGGGCGTCGAGATCGCTGCCAACGCCACGTGGGGGAAATCCGGCAAGGGCGGCGACAACGATGATCGCGACGAGGACAAGGAAGACGACATCGACGACGCCAGCGATCGCGTCGGCGCTTGGAAATTCCCGCGCGGTTCGACCGATTCCGCGCTGCTCCTCACGCTCGCGCCCGGCGTTTACTCGGTGCACGTGACCGGCGTGCGCAGCGCCACCGGCATCGCGATGGTCGAGGTGTTTGAGGTGCGCTGAGCCGCATCCCCATTTTCCGTCCGAAGCGGGACCCTTCCTCTCGCCTCGGCGATTGAAAAGCTAAAGCGCATCCTGCGCCCCCTCACCGGCGGCGCTTTTTGTAGCCAACGCTCCGTCGCCGCCACTAGCGTCGGCAGCGTGAGCACCACGCCCTCCCCCGGCGCCCGATTCCGCGCCGCCCTTGCCGCTGAGCGCCCGCTCCAGATCGCCGGCGCGATCAACGCCTTCGCTGCGCTCCTCGCGCAGCGCGCCGGTTTTCGCGCGCTTTATCTCTCCGGCGCGGGCGTCGCGAATCACTCTTACGGCATCCCCGATATCGGCGACACCACGCTCGCCGACGTGCTCATCGACGCCCGCCGCATCACGCGCCGCGTTTCACTTCCACTGCTCGTCGACATCGATACCGGCTGGGACGATCCCGCCCTTGCCGTGCGCGAACTCGCCGCTGCCGGTGTCGCCGCCGTCCACCTCGAAGATCAAATCCCCGCCAAACTCTGCGGCCACCTCCCCGGCAAACAACTCGTCTCCCCCGCCGTGATGTGCGACCGCGTGCGCGCCGCCGTCACTGGCAAACCCGATCGCG
>JANOAF010000157.1:0-33386 GCA_031411015.1 Opitutaceae bacterium
CCCGTGCTCGCCGATCCGAAGGCGACGCGTTCTTGGTTTGGCCTCGCGGAGGCAGTCGTCACCCGCGTGGGCGAACCGGGTCCGAATGGCGGCGCAGAGTTCGCCGATCCCGTGCTCGCCGCCGCGGGCAGGCGCGAAATCACGACGGCCACCGAGCTGGCCGACGTGTTCAACATCGCCCTTCGCGCCAGCGTGCAGGCGTGGGCGACCGGCGCGACCACGGACGGCCAGGCGCTCTTCCTCGATCAGCTCCTGCGCGCCGGCCTGCTACGCAACCGGCCCGATGAAATCGCGGCGGCAAAGCCGCTCCTCGCCACCTACCGCGAACGCGAGGCGCTCATCCGCGTGCCGACGCGCGCCCCGGGCGTGCTGGAAACGGGCGCGGTTGATCAACCGCTCTTCACGCGTGGCAACCACAAGCAGCCGGGTGAGCTCGTGCCGCGCCGGTTTCTCGAAGCGATTGACGGGACACCCTACCCCGCCACCGAAAGCGGCCGCCGCGCGCTCGCAGAGGATTTGCTCCGGCCCGACAATCCGCTCACCGCGCGCGTGATCGTGAATCGCGTCTGGCACCACTTGTTCGGTCGCGGGCTGGTCGCCACGCCGGACAATTTTGGCCGCATGGGCGAACTGCCGTCGCACCCCGAATTGCTCGACTATCTCGCGGTGTGGTTCGTCGAACACCGCTGGTCGATCAAGGAGCTCGTGCGTTTTATCGTCACCTCCGAGACTTGGCAGCGCGCCAGCACCCCGCCGCCGGGCGCGATCGAAAATGATCCGGACAACGCGCTCCTGTCGCACGCGCCGCTGCGCCGGTTGGAAGCCGAGGCGATTCGCGATGCGTTGCTTAGCGTCACGGGCGACCTGAGAATCGACGAGATGTTCGGCCCGCCGGTGCTCGGCGAATCCCCGCGCCGCAGCGTGTATCTCCGCGTGAAACGCAACGACCTCGATCCGTTTCTCGCGGCGTTTGACGCCCCCGTGCCTTCAGGGCCCACCGGCCGGCGCGATGTCACGAATGTTCCGGCGCAGGCGCTCGCGCTACTGAACGACACCTTCGTGCGAAAACTGGCGCAAAATTGGGCGAAGCGCCTCGAAAGCGATCCCGCCACCGCGGAACCGGCGGCTCGAATTCGGCGCATGTTTGTCGAGGCGCTCGGACGTCCACCCACCGTGACCGAAACAGAACGCGCGCAACAATTCGTCGCGTGGGCGGCGACCCAGAACTCGTCCGGCGCGGACGCGACGTCGCCGTGGTCTGAACTGGCCCATTCGATCTTCAATTTGAAGGAATTCATTTTCCTCCGCTAGGCGTGTTTTCAAAATGCTATTTCTACGAAATCTGGTTTTGCGTAGATCAGCTCGCTTGCGCGCGCGGCTTGGGCGCGCGCAAGCGCGCTGGCCTACGCAGCATAATTTTGATTACACGCCGTAGTTTCTCCCTGCCGCCATGACCACTCCCCTCACCCGCCGCGAAATGCTCCGCCGTTGCTCCACGGGCTTCGGTTTTATGGCGCTGTCGGGACTCATGGCGCAGAAAGGCTCCGCGGCACTGCGCGCGCCTGGGCCGGATTTCAAACGGCGCGCGAAAAATGTCATCTTCCTCTACATGTCGGGCGGCGTCTCGCACCTCGACTCCTTCGATCCGAAGCCGCTGCTCGCGAAATTCGCTGGGCAGCCGATGCCGGTGAAGGTCGAGCGGACGATGTTCAACAAGAACGGAAAGATTTTCCCCAGCCCGTTTGAGTTTCGAAATTACGGCGCGAGCGGCACTCCGATCAGCTCGATGTTTCCCCAGATCGCCGCGGCCTGCGCGGACGATCTCGCGGTGATTCGCTCGATGACGTCGAAGGTCAACGAGCACGCGCAGGGGAATTATTTTTTCCACACCGGCTTTCCCACGATGGGTCATCCGAGTGCGGGCGCGTGGATCAACTATGGGCTCGGCACGGCGAATCACGATTTACCGGGCTTCGTCGTCTTGCAAAGCGGCAAGGCCGTCGCGCCGCACGGCGGCGTCGGACTCTTCAGCAACGGCTATCTCCCCGCGCAGCACCAAGCCTCCATCATCAAGGCCGATGGGGCGAACGCGGTCGCGAACATCACGCCGCACGAGCGCGACGCGTTGCAACGCGGCCGGCTGGATTTCGTGCGCGAGGCCGACACGGCGTTTCTCCAAAAATCCGCCGGTGACACCCAGGTCGAAGCCGCGGTGAAAAACTACGAGACCGCCTACCGCATGCAGTCTGCTGTGCCGGAGCTCGTCGGTCTCGCCGGCGAAACCGAAGCGACGAAAAAGCTCTACGGCCTCGACGATCCGCATCCGACGAAGGCCGCCTATGCGCGGCAATGTCTGCTCGCGCGCCGACTCGTCGAGCGCGGTGTGCGCTTCGTCGAGCTGAGCTGCCTCACCGAGGGTATCGGGGCGGGCGGCGCGCCCAATCCGTGGGACCAGCACGGGGAATTGCAAAAAGGCCATTCGGCGATGGCCAACCAAGTCGACCAACCCATCGCGGCGCTGATGACCGATCTGAAGCAGCGTGGCCTGCTCGAGGAGACACTCGTAATTTGGGCGGGCGAGTTTGGGCGCACGCCGTTTTCGCAGGGCTCCAACGGCCGCGATCACAATCCGTTCGGGTTTTCCATCTGGCTCGCGGGCGGGGGCGTGAAGGGCGGCACGATTTACGGCGCGACCGATGACCTCGGCTACCACGTCGTCGATAAACCGGTGAGCGTTTACGACCTCTGGGCGACCGTGCTCCACCTGCTCGGCCTCGATCACACGAACCTCACCTACCTCTCCGGTGGCCGAAATTTCCGCCTGACCGATGTGCACGGAAACGTGATCCGCGAAATCCTCGCGTAAGCAAAGTTGTAGGGCGGGATCGCCGAACCCCGCCTTCTGGGAGTAGGCGCACTCGTCCCAAACCGGCGGGGTTCGCCGAACCCGCCCTACAACATCAGCGCGTCACACCAGGCGCCTACTTGTTGCCCTTCTTCTTTCCCGCCGGAGCCGGGGCATCAGCAAACGGGTCGCGCGCGATATCGACGTGGGTGCGCTTGGCCCAGGCGTGCCATGCGGTCGAAAGCGTGCGCACGCGGTCCGAGTTTGCGGCCGCGAGGTCGCGCATTTCCGTGGGGTCGCGGGCGAGGTTGTAGAGTTCCCATTTCTCGCCGACGAGAGAGACGAGTTTCCAATCGCCGTCGCGGACGGCCCGGCTGCCGTCATGCTCGAAAAAGAGCGGGGCGGTGCGCGCGACAGGTTGGTTGGCGGTGAGGTGCGCGACGAGGCTGCGGCCCTCCATCCGCTGAATGGCGTGACCGTTGCGCTCGGCGGGATAGCTCGCGCCGGCGAGTTCCGCAAATGTCGGCATGAGATCAATGAGGTGCCCGGCCGAGGTGCGGAGTTCACCGCGCGCCTTGATGCCCGCGGGCCAGTGCGCGATGAACGGCGTGCGAATGCCGCCCTCGTGGCTGAAGTGTTTGTAGAGACGCCACGGCGTGTTGCCGGCGTTGGCCCAGCCGCTGCCGTAGCTCGTGTAGCTCCCGGGCGCGCCGAGCTTTTTCAGATCGGCTCCGACATGGAGGACATTTTTCGGACCGCTCGAACCGTCGAAACCGAGCGGGTCCCATTCCCAGCAGGCGCCGTTGTCGCTGAGAAAAACGATGAGGGTGTTGTCCAGTTCACCGTGCGCACGCAGATCGGCCACGACGCGACCGATTGTCTGATCCATCCGATCCACCATCGCGGCAAAGACCGCCATGCGGCGCGCGAGATCGCGGCGGCGCTCCTCGGGGAGCGAGTCCCACGCGGGGTTGTCCTGACCGGCGTAGGGCGAGGGCTTGGCGTGGCTTTTCGGCGGGACGCCACTGCGCGGGGTCAGCGGCAAATCGTCGGGGACGAGCTGCTGTTTTATCAACTGCGCGAGACGGTCGGCGCGAATCGCGTCCCAGCCTTTGGCGAAATACATCGCCTCGTATTTCGCGATGTCGGCCTCGTGGGCGTGCAGGGGAAAGTGCGGGGCGTTGAAGGCGAGGTAATGAAAAAATGGCTTTTTCGCCCGGCGCGCCTCGGCGAGAAAATCGAGCGTGTAGTCCGCGAAGGCATCGGTGGAGTAGAACGTGCCGGGCACACCGTCCTTCGCCGAAGTGTAGGAGCGCGGCACGCGTTCCTTCGGCCAGCGCGTGTAGAAGGGCGCTTCGTCCCAGCAGGAATTGTAGCCGCCGAGCATGCCGTAGAAATCCTCGAAGCCGCGGTCGGTGGGCTTCACGTCAGTGCGCGGCAGGTGCAGGTGCCACTTGCCGACCATCGACGTGCGGTAGCCGGCATCGCGCAGCACCTCGGCGATCGTGACGGCGTCCGGTTGCAACGTCCCGCGATAGCCGGGAAATTCCGGCCCGCGGTCCTGCGTCATATTGCCCACGCCGGCCTGGTGCGGGTAGAGCCCCGTGAGCAGCGAGGCGCGCGACGGACAGCAGCGGGCGGAGTTGTAGAACTGCGTGAATTTCACGCCACCGGCGGCGAGCGCGTCGAGCGCGGGCGTCTTGATCTCGCCACCGTAGCAGCCGAGATCGCTCCAACCGAGATCGTCGGCGAGGATGAGCAGGAGGTTGGGCCGCGGAGGACTCTCCGCCGCCCGGAGAAGAAAGCAGGGAGCAAGGAAGAGGAGCGCAAAGGCAGCGAAACGGCGGGGGAACGTGGGCATGGGGAAAAATTTTAAGCGGGCCAATCTCGGGAAAGTATTTCCGAGAGAGGCCGCGAGGGAAAGGACGCGCGCCACACATTCGCCAGACGAATTTCCACCTCGGCACGCGCGCGCGAAACGCCGGCCGGCGGCGTCAGCGCCCGGGCGCCGGCGTCACTTCTTTTTCTTCTTTGCGCCTTGCTTGGCCGGTTTGTCCGCCGTGTTTTCCCCGGCGAGCGCGTCGAGCCGTGCGGGGCGCACGTTGGCAAATTGCCCGAACACCGCCCCAAGATTTTTCGCCGCGGCCGCGGCGTCGCCCGTGAGCGAGGCGACGGCGAGCGGTTTGGTTTCACCGGGATCGCCGATCAGGTCAAAAAACTCGCCGGTGCGGTAGAGCTTGTGCCGGGCGGTGAAGGCGAATTCGCGGGCGGAGAGATCGTTGTTTTGGCGCGGGGAATACCACGAGTAGAGCCAGTCGCGCGGCTGGCCTTTCTCCCCGCGGAGCTGCGGCCAGAAACTGCGGCCATCAAGCGTGGGTGTGGCGGGGACCGTGAGATTGGCGGCCGCACAAATCGTCGGGAGAAAATCCGTGGTATCGACCAGGTCGGTGCAGACGGCGCCGGATTGGATGCGGCCGGGCCAGTTGACGATGAGCGGGACGTGCATCCCCGCATCGGTCGTCGTGCCTTTGGCGCCGATGAACTCGCGGCCCTGGAACATCGAGCGTGTGCCTTTGCCCGTGCCGTTGTCGCCGACGAAGACGATCAGCGTGCGTTCGCGCAGGCGCAGCGACTCCAGATGAGCGACGAGTTTGCCCACGAGCATGTCCATGTGCTCGACCATGTCCTTGAAGTGCGCATCGGTGACGTTGACCTGTTCGCCGATCGCTTTCGGATCCCAGTCCTTGCTGCCGGGCGTCGCTTGATAAGGCGAGTGCACGAGCATCATCGGATAGTAGAGCATGAAGGGCTCGTCCTTGTGCCGCGTGACGAAGTCTTGCACGAAACCGTGCACGAGGTCGGGGCCATATTCGCCGTTGTTGAAATCGAGGGCGACGCCGTTGTGTTCGAGGCCGGGGTTGGCGTAGCGCGGCGGGCGGCGCGTGTGCTGCCAGAGGTAGGATTCGTGGAAGCCGAGCGTCTGCGGAAGATTTTTCTCCTGCCCGAGCTGCCACTTGCCCGCGATGCCGGTGCGGTAGCCGGCGCGTTGGAAATGGTGCCCGAAGGTCGTGAGCGTCGGATCCATCGTGCCAAAGTTGATGTAATTTCGGACGTTCGACTGGCCGGTCATCAACTGCAGGCGCGTCGGCGTGCAGAGCGGTTGCGCATAGCATTGCGCGAAGCGCACGCCGGTCGCCGCGAGCCGGTCGAGCACCGGCGTGCGATACGACTGCCCGCCGTTCGCCCCGATGGTCTCGTAACCCAAGTCGTCGGCGAGGATGAGAATGACGTTGGGCTTTGGTTCGGCGGCAGCGAGTGCGGCAGTGAACGTGGCCGTGAAAGCAAAAACGAGCGGGGCGGCGAAACGGAGTGGGAAGCGCATGGGGGAAAGGGGAAGGCCATCGCAACGGTGCGAGCGCGGCGGGTCAATTGCGGCATCGCCGCCAAACAAAAACGACGGTTGGAAAGCCGCCGCGCCGTTGCGACGCCGGCTCGGAATCAGGGCGGCAGCAGGCCCGCCAGCACGGCGATCGCTTCCTGCCGCACCCCGAGCACCGCGCGCAAGTCCGCCTGTGCGGCCGCGAGCTGCTCTTGGTTATGCTGGTAGAGATCGCGAGCGCGAGAGAGGCGGCTCTTGATCTCTGCCTCGGGCAAATTGTCAGTGACGGCGGCACGCAACGCATCGCGCTCGGCGTTGCCGCCGGAGCGCTTACCGGAAGACGGACCACCGCGGCCACTCGGACCCGTGGTCGCGGCCCGGCGCAGTTCTTCCACGCGCGTGATGCGCGCGGTGACAATCGCCCACTCGCTGTCGTCGGTAATCTCCATCTGCTCGCGCAGCTTCGTGAGCATGCGGGCCTGAGGATCGGTGCCACCGCCTTTGCGGTCACGGGTGTCGGCCGGCAGATCGCGATTTTGATTCTTGGGTTTTTCGCGCGAATCGTCCGCGACCGCGTCGGCCTTCATCAGCTTGCGTTCCTCTTTGTTCGGTTTGCCCTGCGCCGCCAGCGGCAGCGTGACCCCGCTGCCAAGCAGGAACACGAGCAGGGAGCGGCGGAGGCTACGGCCGAGGGGAAGCACGGGGGAATTCATGGCGACTGCGCAAAGACGGGCAAGCCTGCCGGAGGTTACTCCGATTTCTTCTTCCCCTTTCCTGCGGCAGCGGGCGGGACGTAGGTCGCGCCGTTGTCGGGCGGCATGGCGCGGTGCCAGGCGACGACGGTGGCACTGAGGCGGGCGGTCTCAGCGGGTTGCGCGGCGGCGAGATTATTTTTCTCCGCCGGATCGGCGGTGAGATCGTAGAGTTCGGCGCGGGAGCCGTCGTATTCGCAGAGGAGCTTCCAGCGACCGTCGCGCACGGCGAGGTCGGGAAGATTCGCGACGCCGGAGAAATTGTCGCGGTCCGGTGGGCGACGGAAAAACAGCGGGCGTCCGCGTGAGGCGTCAGAACGACCGAGCAGCGTATCGCGCATCGCCACCCCGTCGAACGCCACTCCCGCCGGCGTCCGCACGTCAGCGATCTCGAGGAGAGTGGGTGCGAGATCGATTGCGGCGGCGACGGACGTGCGGTTCACCGTGCCGGTCTTTTCGCGGTTTGTGAACCCGGGCCCCCACACGATGAGCGGCGAGCGAATGCCGCCTTCGTAGAGCATGGCCTTGCTGCCGCGAAACGGGCCAGCGGAACCGGCGCCGAGTTCGGGGCCGTTGTCCGAGCAGACGACAATGAGCGTGTTGTCGCGCAGCGCCGGATCGGCGCGGATGGCGTCGAGGAAGATGCCGAGCTGCGCGTCCATCGTCGCAAGCACGCCGTGATAAAGCGTGCGTTTCGCGCCGTCGCCGCGGCGCGCCGCGAGAGGGAAAAACGGCGAGTGCACATCGTCGGGCCACAGATTGAGGTAGAAAGGTTTTTTCTCAGCGGCCGATTTTTTGGCAAACGCGAGCGCCGCCGCGGTGTAACTCGCCGTGACCTCGGCGCGATCCTGCCAGGTGATTTCGCCCCGACCGAGCAGGTCGGAACCGAGCGCGTGTTTGCGCGGCGGCTGGCCGTCGCGCGCGTCGAGGAGCGGGAGGATGCGCGGGCCGAGGCCCTCAAAATTCGTGAGCGAGGCGTCGAACCCATACTCCGTGGGCAACGGGGCCTCCCCGACATCGCGCTGGCCGCCCATGTGCCATTTGCCGAAATGGCCCGTCGCGTAACCGGCGTCGTGCAGGAGCCGCGCCAGCATCGGCGCGCGCGGGTCGAGCCACTGCGCCATGCCGCGCGCGGCGTTGTCGGCGCGGTTGTTCAGATACGAGGAGATGCGCCAGCGCTGCGGGTATTGGCCGGTCGAGAGCGCGGTGCGCGACGGCGAACAGATCGGCGAGGCAACGTAGAAGTGCTCGAAGCGCAGGCCCTCGGCGGCGAGCCGGTCGATGTTCGGCGTCTGCGCGTCCTTGTTACCGAAGCAGGAAAAATCGCCCCAGCCCATGTCGTCGATGAGGAGGAGGACGATATTCGGGCGCGCCGGCGTCGCCGCCGCGGCGTCGAGCAGGGAGCAAAGAGAAAGCAGCAGGAACGTCGGCAGCAGAAAAGACCGGCGGGCGAAGCGAAGGGTGAAGGTCATGGGGAAACGAAAACTCATTCTGCCTTCTTCCCCTTCTTGGCATTCACGGCGCGGTCGGCGTCGCGCGCGGCGGCGCGGCCGGTGAGCGGCCAGTTGGGATCTTCGGTGCGGGCGGACTGCATGAGGGCGGCGGCGCGGGCGACGAGGTCGGGCTTTTGCGCGGCGAGGTTTTTCGCTTCTGCCGGATCGGTGGCGAGGTCGTAGAGCTCGAGGGCGGCGGCGGGGCCATTCTTCACGGCCTTCCAGTCGCCAAAGCGGACGGCTTGGAGCGGCTTGTTCGTCTCGTGCAGTTCCCAATAAAAATAATCGCGCTTCGGCGCCGCGCCGCCGCGCAGAAACGAAACGAGCGAGCGGCCGTCGGGCTTAAAACCGGCGGGGAGTTTCGCGCCGGCGAGCTCGACGGCGGTGGGCAGAAAATCCCAGAACGCCCACGCCTCGTCACTCACCCGACCCGCGGGCACGACCCCGGGCCAGCGCGCGAACGCCGCTTGGCGGAGGCCGCCTTCGTAGAGCTCGCGCTTGTAGCCGCGCAGGCCGTTGCTCGCTTGATCGAAGAGTTTGCCCATCGCGGAATCGGGCGCGAAGGAGGAGCCGTTGTCACCGGCAACCATCACGAGCGTGTTGCTGTCGAGTTTCAGCTCGGCGAGCAAATCGAGCAGCTGGCCGACATCGCGATCGAGGCGAGTGACTTGTGCGGCGTAAGCCTTCTGCTGTGCGGGCCAAGGCTTGTCGGCGTAGATGCCGAGGTCGTCGATCTCGTGGTTTCCGTGCGGGAGCGTGATGGCGTAGAAGAGAAAGAAGGGCTGATCCTTTTTCGCGCGGACCCAATTAAGCACGTCGTTTTGGATGAGACTTTGCGCGTAGACGGGGCCGACGCCCTTGCCCGTGTTGCCGGGGAGATCGAAGCGCTTCCCGTCGTTGTAGAGAAACTCGGGGAAGTAGGAGTGGGCGTGGCGCTGGCAGTTGTAGCCGAACTGGTGGTCGAAACCTTTTTTCAGCGGGCTGCCACTGGTGTCGAACATGCCCATGCCCCACTTGCCCATGACGGCGGTGGCGTAGCCGGCGGTCTTCAAAATTTGCGCGACCGTAACCGTGCTCGCCGGGAGCGGGAGCTGGCCCTCGACGGGGACTTCCCAGTTACCGCGCACGGGCGCGTGGCCGCTGTGCAGTCCGGTCATGAGTGAGGTGCGTGACGGCGCGCACACGGTGGTGCCGCAGTAAGCCTGGGTGTAGCGGGTGCCCTCGCGCGCCATGCGATCGAGGCGCGGAGTCTGGATGAGTTTCTGGCCGTAGACGCCGACATCGCCCTGGGCGAGATCGTCGCTGAGGACGAAGATGAGGTTGGGCTTTGACGCCGCCGCGAAACCGGTGGCAGCGAAGGCGAGGAGGAGAGCGAGGAGGCGCATGGGAGAGAGGAGACGAAAGAATGAAAGGGACTTATTTCTCGGACGAACCGGCGGGGGCGCGTTGCCACCAAGTGGGATTACCGGGGCGGTAGACGGGATTGGGTTTGGGGAATGTGGCGCCGGTGTCAGCCCAGAATTTTTTCAACGCAGTCATGAGCTCGGCAACTTTGGCGGGATTCTTGGTGGCGAGATCATTGGCTTCACTCTGGTCCGTGGCGAGGTGGTAAAGTTCCGTGCGGGCGCCAATGACGAGGTTGCCGTAAACACCTTCGTTTTCCGGGATCGAATCGGGACCGATGGCGAGAAAATCGCCAAAGTAGTGCACGAGCTTCCAGCCATCGCGCTGAATCACCGAGCACGGCGTGCGGCCAAAGGGCGTGGTGTAGGTGGGCATGTGCCAGTAGAGCGTGTCGCGCGCGGGGCGGCCGGTGCCGGTGAGGAGGGGGAGGAGATTTTCGCCGTCGAGTTTTTGGGCGGCGGGAAGCGTCGCGCCGGCGAGCGCGGCGAAGGTGGGAAAATAGTCGATGAAGTGGACGGGCGCGGTGTTCGAGGAACCGGCGGCGATGCGCGCGGGCCAGCGCGCGAGGAGCGGCACGCGGATGCCGCCTTCGTAGGGCATGCCCTTCGCGCCGCGGAGCGGGGCCATGTCGGCCATCCGGTTGAGGCCGCCGTTGTCGGAAGTGAAAATCACAAGCGTGTTCTTCGCGAGGTCGAGGCGGTCGAGGAGCGCGAGCACGCGGCCGATGTGGGTGTCGAGGTGCTCGAGGGTGGCGTAGTAGTCGGCGGTGGGGCGCTCGCGGAACAGGGTGTTCGGGTGCGAACTCTTGCGGAAGCCGCGCGCGACGTATTTCGCAAGGAGTGCGGCGGGCGGCTCGAGCGCGGCGTGCGGCGCGTGGTGGGCGAGATAGGCGAAGAAAGGGCGGTCCTGACTGCGCTCGATGAAGCCGAGCATGTCGTCGGTGATGCCGGCGACGGACTTGTCCTTTTCGGGCGCACCGTTCGCGCCGGCGCCGACGTAGTCGAAGCCGTAGCGGTCGAAATATTTTCCGCCGTCGCGGGCGCGGAGCGGGGCGGCGTTGTAGTTGTCGGCGATGTGCCATTTGCCGCTAAGGCCGGTCGCGTAACCCGCCGCGCGCAACATACGCGCGAGCGACGCGGTCTCGGGCGGCAGCACCATCGCGTGCGCGGGTGGCATGAGCGGCGCGGCGACCGGATCCATTTCATGCGTGACGGCAAACATCCCGGTGCGCGCGGGCCAGCGCCCGCTGAAGAATGCGCCGCGCGTGGGCGAGCACTGCGCCTCCGCGTAGGCGCGGTGAAACGTCATGCCCTCGCGTGCGAGCCGGTCGAGGTGCGGCGTGGCGACATCCTTGTTGCCGTAGGGACCGATGCCATTCCAGCCGAGGTCATCGGCGAGGATGAAGACGATGTTGGGCGGACGCGATTCGGCGGCGCAAAGAGCGGAAGCTGACGAAACCAAAACAACGGCGAGCGCGAGGAGGCGGAGAACGGCGAGGTAATTTTTCACGAGGCAGAAGGGAGGGCGCAGACGGTGAATGGAAAAACGGCGGCTGGAAAGCCGTCGATCCGAGTGGTTCGCGGGTTCGGGTTTATCTTTTTGGCGGTCTCGACTCTCAGCTCTCAACTGGATTTCCGCGGCCGAGGGCAGTCCGCCATCGAATGGGTTCGCGGCGGGAATGGGCGTCTAGCGCTTCGCGGCTTTTTGCTTTTCCGCCTCGGGCACGTGGCTCCAGGCCTCGCGGTAGTCGGCGAGCAGGCCGTCCTTTTCCAGTTTCCGCAGGAAACGCGGGTCGGTGCGGATCGGGTCGAATTGCGGGGCGTTGAGGAGCGCCGCGTTCCTCGTGTCATCCGGTCGAGCGGTTTCGAAGGTCGCGAGCGCGTCCTCCAGGCGATTCAGCGCCAGATACAGCGACACACGAATTTGGGCGCTGCGAGAGTCGGCTTGGGCCGGCTGCGCCAGTGGCTGCTTGGCGCGTTCGATCGCCCCGGTGTCGCCGGCCCAAACGCTCAACGCGATGGCCCGAGCGCACCGGCGAAGTCCGCGGCCCATTCGTAATTCACCGGCTTCGACTGGCGAGTTCATTGTTGCCGCGGCGGCGCGAGCGGGCGGGTGGGTGCTGGTCCGGCCTGTAATGGGCGGGGCGAATAATTGTCGCCGGCTGGAAAGCCATGCGCCGTTTTTCCGATCCAAGTGGCGACGGCGGCAAGAGTGCCGCCGATCTGTTTAGAACGTTGCGCGCCCTGTCGGTCGCTCAGAGATCGAAGCCGACGGTGAACACGAAGAGCCGGGGCTCCACGCGCGCCCACGCGACGTATTGGCCGGTGGAGAGCACGCGGTTCGGCACGAGGTCGTGTTCGTCGAGGAGATTGCGGACGTTGAGCTGCACGCGGTAGCTCGCGTTGCCGAGGAACTTGCTCTTGCCGCGATACGAGAGGCCGAGGTCGGTGTAGAACTCGGTCTTGCCCTCGAGCGCTTTCGCCAGATCGAAGGTCACGGTGCCGTCGGGCAGCGTCTTGAGGCCGTAGCCGAGATTCGGCGCGGAGCGGAAACGGAAGGCGAGGTTGCCACTCAGGCCGCGGAGTTTTCCCTCGGTCACGTTGTATCCGGAGATAAAGTTCCAGCGGAGGTTGCGGCCCTGCGAACGGCCGCGGCCGTCGACCGCTTTCATGAAGGCGACGGACGAGGCGACGTCCTCGTTGAAGTAGCGCTCGAAGCTTTTGCTCGCCGGGTTCCCGTCGTAGGGCGCGGTGCTCCACGTCCAGGTGCCGATGCTGCCGTTGCCATCCACGTCGCGCGGGTTGGTCTTGCCGCCCTCGGGGACGCTGAAGGCCTTCCACACAGGGAGGCGCTGGGCCATCCAAGCGAACCACACGGTGCCGATGTTGGACTCGGTCGAGTCCTGCTTGGCCGCGTTGGCCTTGAAGCTCCAATTGCGGTTGGGCAGCCAGCTGACATCGAGCTCGTAGCCCTTGGCCTCGCCGTCGAACATGACCCAGTAGTTGGCGCGGCCCTTCTCGCGATACCCACCGCGGCCCGCGTTGATCTGCGGGAGTGCGGGGTCGAAGTTCCTCATGTTATTGTCGATGTTGTAGACTTGATCGCGGAAGGGATCGTTGAAGCCCTGGTTGCCGGCGCGCGTAGGGCCGGCCGTGTTACTGAACCGGCTGGCCCGCACGACGAGCTTGCTGTCGAAAAGACCGAGCGAGACACCGATGTCGTCACCCACCCCGACCGCGCCGGGGTATTCGTTGCCGAAGGGATCGAACCGGCCGATGTTGGGCTGAAACGTATCGGACTTGTTGTAGGTGAGGGAAGCCCAGCGCGTGACGTGAAACACGCCGCCGTAGGTGCGCGTGATGCCCGACTGGCTCGCGCCATACGCGCCGAACTCCGCGACCGCCACGCTCGGGTAGAGGCCGCTCCAGTCGCGCACCTGATACCTGGGATCGATGGTGGCGCTCTTGGCGGTGTCTTTGCGGTAGCCGAAAAGGAAAACGAGGCGGTCTTTCAACAGGTAGTTTTGCCACGCGAACATCTGCGTGGTGTTTTTCGCCACCGTGCCCTCGGGACCGGAGCCGCTGCGGACGAGTTTCCAACCCTGACTGTTCACGTAGGGTGAATCGAAAAGATAGGCGCCCATCGGGCGGCCAGCGCTGTCGGTGAGCCGCCACGTGTTGTAGAGCCCGTCAAAGGGCTGGTAGGCGGAGTTGCCCTCGGGGCCGTTGAGATAGAAGCGCGTGTGGAAATCGCGCGCGCCGTTGGTGGCCCAAAGCTGTGTGCCGGTGCCGGTCGGGCTGCCGACGGAGCCCGTGGGATACGTCACACCGGTGACGGTGGGCGTCTGCTCGAGGATGCCGCGCTGGAGCTGCTGGCGGCGGCTGGACGATTCGGAGCCGGAGGCGAGAACCGCGACGCGGTTTCGTCCAAGCCATTTCAGAACGCGGTGGGAGGCGAAGTGGCGGGCGAAGTCGAATTCGTAGGAGAGCGTGGCGCGCCAGTCTTGGCGGTTTTCCCAAATCTCGCTGCCAGTCGAGCGGCCTTGGATATAGTAGCGGCCGGCATTGGGATTGGTCGTCACGCCGTCGGGCAAGAAACGGTTGGCGTCGACCTTGAGCGTGTTGGGGCCGAAGCCGGAATCGGCGGTGCGCTCATCGAGGTCCTCGTTGTTGTAGGCGAGCTCGAGGTGGAGATCGCGCGCGAGGCGCTGCTCGATGAAGACGTTGAACAGATCGGAGCGGAGCTGCTGGCCGCGGCTCATACCGTAGAGATTGGTGCGAAAGGGCGTCACGTGCTCGTCGCCAACGGTGAAAGATTGGCGGTCGAGCGGATTGTAGGGGTTGAGCGTGCCCGGGATATTCTGCGGCTCGCGGGCCTCGACAGCGTTGTTCCAGCCGCGGAAATCACCGTTGAGCGCACCGGCGCCAAACAGCCACACGGCGGGGTTGCCCTGGCGGGCGAAGACCGGATGGTTGGCGAGACCGCCGACGGTGAGGTTGCCAGGATTCGAGGAACCCGTGACGCGGTTGTCGAAGAGCGGTCTGTCGGCCGTATAGAGACTGCCCGCGACCCGCGAGGCGTTTTCCCAGAGCGAAATCGCGTCGACCGGCGTGATGCGCGGCGCGCGGTTGCTGAAACGCTCCACCTTTTCGCCATGCACGGAGATTGTCGTGTGCTTGAACGGCTGCGCCGTGAGCGCGCCGTAGTAGCGATCCTGGCGATCGAGGTTGGGCTTGATGCTCGTGACGCTCTCCTCGGACATCCATGCGACGCGCACGCCCAGTTTATCCTTCAGGAGCGGCTTGTTGAAATTGAGCGAGGCGCGGCGCGAGTCCTCGGAGTTGTATTGCAACTCGGTCGCCGCGGAGCGGCGGCGGAGATTCGCGCGCTGGAGCGAGACATCGACGATGCCGGAGGGAGAACCGAGGCCGAAGAGGATGGCATTGGGCCCGCGCGCGATGGTGACGCGGTCGAGGTTGTAGTTGTCGGTCGGCATCCCGGCTTCGAAAAAGTTGCGCGAGAGCGTGGCGCCGGTGAGCCCGCGGACGCGCGTGTTGTTGCGCGGCTGGAAGACGCCGAAGCCCGTGCCGTCACCGTCGACGATTTCGGCGGGGCCCTCGATGTTGGTGGAATAGATCAGCGCCTGCTCGAAGCTGTTCACGCCGAGGTCGCGCATGAAATCCATCGTCAGCACCTCCATCGGCTGCGCGAGGTCCTTGAAGTCCGTCTTCATGCGCGAGCCGCCGAGCGTCTGCGTGGCGACCCAGCCGCTCTCGGACTCGGCGGCGATAACGAAAGGCGAGAGTTCGACGACGGGCTGGCCGACGGCGGTCGCGGTTGAAGAACCGGACGTCGGCGCGGTCGCCTGTTGGGCGCGAAGCGGGAGAAACCAACCGCAAGCCCCGAAGAAAGGGGCGCAGTAAAACAAACGGCAGAGGCGAATCTTCATACGGGGTCTGGGTAGGGGTGAACGATGGCGGGCATCGCACGGAGGGTTTCCTCCACCAAGAGCCATAGCTGCATTTCGTGACGTGGGAAGACCATGTTTCCCACCTTCAACAAACGAATTTCCACCTACCCAACCAAACGGCTACGCCGGTTACCCGAGCGCTGTGGCGCCATCCTCCGCCGCCTCGGGCTCTCTCACCTCATGGCTCCCATCGCCCCATCGTCTGACTTCTGACCGTCCGCCGTCCCGCAGGAGTGCTTCGCGACGGTCAGCGTGCTCTCCTGCGCCGGACCCGTGCAGTCGGAATTAACCACGAAACACACCAAAGACACGAAAGGAAGGAGTTACAGAGCCAGCAAACCTCCAAGCTATGCTCGCAGGACAGTGATCGTATTTCGGATGAACCTTCCGGCCCTATCTCTCTCTGATTCTCGGGTATTTCGTATGTTTCGTGGTGACTCCTTCAGCATCGTTCCGGCTCAGTGTTCCTCGATGTTCAATTTTACCCGCCAAGTTAGCTCCGTTTTAGCCCTTGGCCTCGCGCCGCTCTTCGCGGCGGAGGCGCGGCCGCTGCGGTTCGACTTCGGATTCGGCGGCGCGGCACCCGGCTACACCTCGGTCACGCCCGACACGCTTTTCACGCGCGAGCTCGGCCACGGCTTCGAGCCCGGCGCGAAACTCGACACCGTGGGCCGCCCCGGTGGCGCGCCGGTGACCGGCGAATTCATCACGAGCAGCGCGCCGTTTCGTTTCACCGCGCGCGTGCCCGCCGAGGGCAACTACCGCGTGACCGTCACGCTCGGCGACACCGCGGGCGAGTCTACCACCACGATCAAGGCGGAGTTGCGGCGGCTCATGGCGGAGAAAGTCGTGACGCGCCACGGTGAATTCAAGCGCGCGAGCTTCATCGTCAACACCCGCACGCCACGTATCGCGCCACGCGGCGCCATCGCCGCCGGCGAGGTCCGACTCAAGGCCCCGCGCGAAACCGGGCCGGAAGCGTGGGCATGGGACGACGCGATCACGCTCGAGTTTTCGAACGCCCGCCCCGCCGTCGGCGCCATCGAGATCGAGACGGTGGACGTGCCGGTGATTTTTCTCCTCGGCGATTCCACCGTCTGCGATCAATCGAAGGAGCCCTACGCCTCGTGGGGCCAGATGTTGCCGCGCTGGTTCCAACCCGTGGTCGCCATCGCCAACCACGGCGAATCGGGCGAGACCTACCGCGATTCGATTGGCCGCCGCCGGCTCGACAAAATCCTCAGCGTGCTGCGGCCAGGCGACTGGCTGATCATGCAGTTTGGCCACAACGACCAGAAACAAATCGCCGCGGGCAACGGCGGACCGTTCACGACCTATCAGGCGGAAATCAAAAAACACGTCGAGGCCGTGCGCGCGCAGGGCAGTCACGCGATCATCGTCTCACCGATGGAGCGCCGCGGCTTCGACGCCGCCGGCCAAATAAAACCCTCGCTGATCGAGTATGCCGACGCCTCGCGCCAGATCGCCAAGGAACTCGGCGTGCCCTTCATCGATCTCAACGCGTTGAGCAAACCGTTCTACGAGGCGCTCGGCCCGGAAAAATCCGCGCGTGCCTTCGCCACCGCCGCCAACGGCCAGACCGATAATACTCACCACAACAACTACGGCGGCTACCAGCTCGCCCGCGCCGTCGTGCAAGCGATCCGCGCCCAACGCCTCCCCCTCGCGCAATGGATCGTCGAAGATTTCCCTGGCTTCGATCCCGCCCATCCTGACGACCCCGAAAAATTCTCCGTCCCCTCCAGCGGTAATTTCACCAACGAACGGCCGCTGGGGGACGAGGGCCGGTGAGTAGTATTTCACCCGGCGCGGGATGTTTCCGCAACTAGGCGGACCTAAAGTGCGTCAGCCGCGGGCATGGATTATCTCGTCGCGCCACCTCCGGCCGGCGTTCAGGGATAATCTTCCTACCCTCCGATGCCCGCCACTGCACCGCGTTATCTCCCCCTCCTCCTGCTGCTTTTCGTCGGCAGCGGCTGCGCGGCGCTCATCTACGAGATCGTATGGCTGCAACTCCTGCAGCTCGTGATCGGATCGTCGGCCGTGTCGCTGGCCGTGCTGCTCGGGACGTTTATGGGCGGGATGTGTCTCGGCAGTCTGCTGCTGCCGCGGTTCGTCTCTCCGGCGCGGCATCCGTTGCGCGTTTACGCCGTGCTCGAGATTGGCATCGCCGTCACCGGGCTCGTCATTCTTTTCGCGATGCCGGCGATCGGCCGGCTTTACACGGCGCTCGTCGGCCACGGAATGGCGGGGATTCTTCTGCGCGGCGCGGTCTGCGCGCTGTGCCTGCTGCCGCCGACGATTCTGATGGGCGCAACCCTGCCCGCCGTCGCGCGCTGGGTGGAGACGACGCCGCGCGGCGTGTCGTGGCTCGGCATTTTCTACGGAGGAAATACCGCGGGCGCCGTCGTCGGCTGCCTGCTCGCCGGATTTTATCTGCTGCGCGTCTATGACGGCGCCACCGCAACCTACTGTGCCGTCGCGCTGAATCTCGTCGTCGCCCTCGGCGCCCTCGCTCTCAGCCGCGCCCCGGATTCGAATTCAATCGCGCCCGACCAAGCCACCCGCGCCGAACCGCCGACAAATGCCACAGAGGGAGCAGCCGTTCAATCCGCCCCAGCTCCACTCAACCGCGCGATCCTCATCACGATTGGACTCTCGGGGCTTTGTGCCCTCGCCGCTGAAGTCGTGTGGACGCGCGTCTTGTCGCTGCTCCTCGGCGCAACGGTCTATACGTTTTCCATCATCCTCGCGGTATTTCTCACCGGACTGGGAATCGGCAGCAGCGTCGGCGCAGCTCTGACCCGCACGCGCGTGTCACCGCGCTTCGCCCTCGCGACTTGCCAACTGCTCCTCGTGGGCGGCATCGCGTGGGCCGCGCATGCGCTCTCGATCAGTCTGCCCCATTGGCCGGTGAACGTCTCGGCCACGGCGACGTGGGCAGAGAAATTCGGTTTCGATCTCTATCGCTGTGCGTTCGCGATGCTGCCCGCCGCGGTGCTCTGGGGCGTGAGTTTCCCGCTCGCACTCGCGGCGCTCGCCGCGCCCGGCCAGGACGCGGCGCGGCTCGTCGGTCGCGCCTACGCGGCCAACACCCTCGGTGCGATCCTCGGCGCGGTGCTCGCCAGCCTTGCGCTGATTCCGCTGCTCGGCACGCGCGGCACGCAGCTCGTGTTGATTGCGATCACGGTGCTCGGTGCGGGCATCGCCCTGCGCCCACGGACACCCGCGGGATTCAGTTTGCTCGGCATCGGCGCAGCGGCGGCAGTCGGGGCGTTTTTCTTCGTGCCGCAAATTCCGTGGCAGCTCGTCGCCTATGGTCGGCAGGTTGCGACCACCGACTACGGCGCGAAGGCGCTCTACCTCGGCGAAGGCATGAACGCGACCGTCGCCGTCTCTGAGACGCCGGGCGGCGCGCGGTTTTTCCACGTGAGCGGCAAGACCGAGGCGTCGAGTCTGGAGAAAGACATGCGGCTCCAGCGCATGCTCGGCCATCTCCCCGCGCTGCTGCATCCCAACCCGCGCTCCGTCCTGATCGTGGGCTGTGGCGCGGGCGTGACCTCGGGCTCGTTTGTGCTGCACCCGTCGATTGAGCGCATCGTGATCTGCGACATCGAGCCGCTCATCCCACGCGTCGTCGCGGAGTATTTCAGCAACGAGAACCACCACGTCGTGCACGACCGGCGGGTGGAGATCATTTACGACGACGCGCGGCACTACATCGCCACAACGCGGGAGAAATTCGACATCATCACCTCCGATCCGATTCACCCGTGGGTGAAGGGCTCGGCGGTGCTTTACTCGCAGGAATATTTTGAACTCTGCCGCGCGCGGCTGAACCCCGGCGGGCTCGTCACGCAGTGGGTGCCGCTCTACGAATCCGACCGCGCCGTGGTGCAGAGCGAAATCGCGACGTTCTTCGCCGCCTTTCCCCACGGCACGATCTGGGGCAACGACGACGAGGGCTTCGGCTACGACACCGTGATGCTCGGCCAAGCCGAAGCTCCGACAATCGATGTCGACGCCCTCCAGCGCCGCTTCGACCGGCCGGATCACGCCGTCATCCACAAGACCCTCCGCGATCTCGGCCTCGGCAGCGCGGTCGACCTGCTCTCCACCTACGCCGGCCGCCTCCCGGATTTGAAAACGTGGCTGCACGGCGCGGAGATCAACCGCGACCGCAGTCTCCGGTTGCAGTATCTCGCCGGCCTGCAACTCGAGTCGGGCAGCGGGGCGACCGCCTATGGCGAAATCATCAACCTGCGGAAATTTCCCGAAGAGATGTTTCTCGCCTCGCCCGCCCGCCTGCTGGAATTGAGCCGCGCTTTGGAATCTTCAATTGCGGGGCCGGTTAAAAACTAGGCGGGTGTCGAAAATGTCTGTCGTTCTGAGCGGAGCGAAGAATCCACTTGGAGTTTCATGTGCGGCAGCAGGTCGGAGCCGTTTCTGGATTCTTCGCTCCGCTGCCAATGACAGCTCGAAGAGCTGTCATTGGCGCGAGCCGCCGAAAGCGTGGCGCTTTCGTTTTTTGTCTCAAAATGACAAGCAGCGGGAGCCTTTTGGGACGCCCTCTAAACGGTTTTGAAAAGCCGCGTTGTCATTGCGAGGGAGGCTCCGCCGACTGCGGCAATCCATGCGGAGCAACAGCTGGATTGCTTCGTCACTGCGTTCCTCGCGATGACAGTAAAAAACGCCGAGCACCCAACCATAAGATCAGCTGCGTCGGCTTGATCAAAAATCCAATCCGAAGAGCAGCTTCAGCCGCGTATAGTCCTGGGCGCTGCCATCGGGATTGTTGCGGCGGACTTCGTGGCGGAGCGACGCGCTGAGCGTCTCCGTCAGCTTCTTGTTGAGATCAATCCGGTTTTCCCAGCCGTCGGGCTGCTTGTTGATCGGATACCACACCCCACGCTGCGAAATCGTGATGCGCCACGGCAGCGTGACCTCCGCCTCCTCGAACGTTGAAATCACCCCGCGCGAGATCGTGTGCGTCGTCGCGGCGACCGTGCTCCACGTGTCGAAGAAATTTTGCGAGACGCCCGCACGCACCTTGCGGCCGGGTTTGGCCAGCAACTGGTAACCGGCGCCGAGCTCCTGTTGCAGCAGCACATAGTCGTTGGGCGCGCCGCGGAGCGTGGTGGCGCGGTTCCACTCCGAACTCGGCCGGTAGTGCGCGAAAAAACGCGGGCCGAAATCGTGCCGCCACTGGCCCGACACTTTCATGAGGTCGGTGGTGGTCACGCTGTTGGTCTGGTTGTAGTCGAAGCGCCCATTGAGCTGCACTTCGTCGGCCTTCCACTTCCGCTGGAGGTGGGCCTCATAGGCGCTGTTGTTGCGGTCGGCGACATCCGACACGACCTCGCTGGAAAAAGATACCCGGCCGTGCCAGGGCCCGAAATAGTTCCGGACCTTGGCCGTGAGCACCGCGGGCGAAAACAAATCCCACAGCGACATGCGCTCCGCCTCGGCCTTCTCGCTCGCCGTCGTCGTCGTCGTTTTCGCCGCCGATGGCTTCGCCGTCCCCGCCACCGCGGCGGCTGCGGCGGGCTTCTCCGATTTAATCACGACGGCATCGGCCACCGGCACACGCAGTTCACCGAAACGCTCCGACTTGAAAACAATTGTGCCACCCGCGTCGCTGACGAACGTGCCCCGCACCTGATCGCCATCCTTGTAGACGAGCTTGTCGCGGCCCTGAGTCGCCACCTCAGCCGCGCGTAACCCGACCACCGCCGCCACAACCAGCAGCAGCGCCAGCCCGAGCCATCGCAATTTTCCCGCCCGCAGTCCGTTATGCATCGGCCATTCGACGACCGAGACCTGCCGGTGTTTCAATTTTTTTCGCTCCTTTGCGAATAACTCCCTGCCGCTCCGGCAACCGTAACGACTCCGATCCGAAATCGCGCTTGCCCGTGGCGGCGCTTCGCCGGCACCCTCCGGTCGCGTGCGAAAAAACATCGCCATTTTTAGTCTGCTCTTCGCGTGGCTGTGCGCCAATGGCGCGCTGCTCGATGTGGTGCAGGTGCTGGCGTGGGGCAAGATGTTCGCCGGCTACACGCAGACGATGAGCGTGGCCGCAGCGCTGCGCGAGACGTTCGACCCCGCGAAGCCTTGCGCGATGTGTCTCGGCGTCGCCGAGGCCAAGGAAGCCACCAAGCAACAACGGCCGGCGACGGTCGAGAGCTCCGCGGAAAAGCTCCTCCTCGCGTATCACGCGAATGCAATTTTTGTCGTCCCCCACTCTCCCGGCGACTGGCCGGCTGCGCTCGCGAGCGTGGCGCCAAGTCGCACGGATCCAGTCCCGGTGCCGCCGCCGCGGGCCTGAGGCGCCCCTGCACCGCCGGGTCCGCGCCACGCTGAGTTTTGCGCTCGCGGTTTCGGCCCCATCCGTTCGCCCCCCGGCGAACCACGACCGCGCGTCCGCGTGCGCGCCGCCGTGTTTCTTCCCCACGCGATCCGCTCCATGATTTTTCAATTTCGCCCTTCCATTCTCATCTCCGGCTTCACGGCCGCTTCGCTCGCGCTCGGCGCGTCTGCTCCGCCGCCGCGGGATGCAGCTGTGCAGCTCAACAAGTTTTCTGTCCAAGCCGACAAGGAAAATAATTTCTCGCTCCCGCTCGACGCCATCGCCACTTCGGGCTCGCGCCTCGGCCTGACCAACCGCGAGTTGCCCGCCAGCGTCTCCGTCATCACGCAGGAAATGATGCAGCTGCGTGGCCTCCGCACTGCCGTCGAGGCGGTCGAGGCCGCCGTCGGCATGACGGGCGGCACGAACTTCGGCTCGATCCCGACTTACTCCACGCGCGGTTTTGGCGGCAACAATGTCACGGTCATGCGCGACGGCATCCGCCAGAACACCGCCTCGCAAAGCTCGCGCACCGTCGATTCCTTCCTCCTCGACCGCATCGAGGTCCTCAAGGGCCCCGACGGCCTGATGTTCGGCGAGGGCGCGATCGGTGGCGCAGTGAACTACATCTCGAAGTCGCCCACCCCCTCTTTCCGCGGCGACGCGATGGCCAGTTACGGCGCGTGGGGCAGCTATCGCGTCGGCGTCGGGGCCGGCGGGCCGCTCGGCGACACCGGATTCAACTACCGCGCCGACTACTCGCACAACCAGACCTCCGCCTACCAGGAGCGAAACTCCCAGCGCTACGACGCCATCGCCCTTTCCCTTTCGTGGCGCGCCACCGACAAACTCTCCTTCACTTGGTTCGGCACCTTCCTCGACGATTGGAACGAGAGCTACTACGGCAACCCCACGATCTACGACGGCGTCGTCAACACCACTGTCGCCAACTCCCCCGTCGAGGTGCGCACCTTCAACGCCACGACCGACCGCCTGATCAACCCGCGCGTCGATCCTGCCGCGCGCCGCACCAACTACAACCTCCTCGATAACTTCGCCGCGACCGAGAACGTGTTCAACCGGGTCCGCGCCGATCTCCGGATCGCGCCCGACCTCGATCTGCGCCACGAGACCTACGTCGCCACCCAGCTCCTCAAGTGGAAGAACACCGAGAGCAACACGTGGAACCCCAGCGCGAAAAACATTACCCGTGGCGGCCTCACGCTCATCTACCGCGACGATGTCCTCATCGGCAACCGCCTCGACCTCACGGTGAAAAAGCCGCTCGCCGGACACGCCAACCGCCTCCTCATCGGCGGCGTCTTCGAACACAACGACCAGATCCGCGGCGGTGCCTCCGGCAATCAAGTCACTGCCATCCCCGCCGTCTCCCTCCTCGATCCCAACGTCGGCTACGGCCCCGCCTCGCGTTTCCAAAAAACCGCGCGCATCGGCATCGAGACGCACGCCTTCCACGCGCAGGATGTCTTCGACGTCACGTCGAACGTCCGCGCCGTCGCCGGCGTCCGCTTCGACCACATCTCGCTCCAGCGCGACACACTCGCCAACCCGACGACGACGCCCGCGACGCCATTCAGCACGTTCAAGAAAGGCTACCGGACCACGACCGGCCGCGCCGGGCTCGTCTGGAGCGTGACGAAGGACATCAACGCCTACGCGTCATTGAGCCGCGCCTCTGAGCCGGTCACACAGCTCGTCTCGCTGTCCACGGCGAGCAACGATTTCTCCCTCCAAAAAGGCCGCCAATACGAGGCCGGGGTGAAGGGCACGATCCTCGGCGGCAAGCTCGACGCCACCCTCGCCGTCTTCGATCTCCAGAAGCGCGACATCCTCACCAGCACGCTCGATCCCGTGACCGGCGCGCGCATCAGCCAGCAGATCGGCGCGCAGAAATCCAAGGGCGTCGAGGCCGCTCTCGCCGTCTCACCGGGCGAGGGCTGGCGCGTCGAGGTCAACGGTGCGTTCACCGACTCCACCTTCGCCGACTTCAACGAGAACCTCGGCACCGGCGTCATCTCGCGCACCGGCAAGCGCCCGAGCAACGTGCCCAAATGGGTCGCGAATCTCTTCGTCGCGAAGCGCTTCGCCAATGGTTTCGCCTTCAGCGGCGGCCCGCGCTATGTGAGCGACCGCTTCGGCAACAACAACAACTCCGTTATCGCCGAGGGCTACGTCACGCTTGACGCCGGTGCCACGTGCACGTGGAAGAAATGGCACTTCAGCCTACGCGGCCGCAACCTCCTCGACGAAGACTATGAGCCCGTCGCCGGCACCACAATGCGCCGCCTCGCCGATCCGCGCACCGCGGAATTCTCCACGCGCGTGTCGTTCTGAAATCCCTAAAACCTGTTCACCACAAAGGCACGAAGGCACCGAGAAAAACCAAGATGACTTTCTTCGTGTCTCTGTGCCTCTGTGGTTCAATCTATCTTCTCCGATGAAGCTCTTCTTCGCCTTCGCCTTCGCCTTCGCGCTCTCCGCCGCCGCTGGAGCCGCGTCTTTCGTGCGCGATCTCGCGTCACCCGCGCCCGCAGACTCGCAGTGCTCCAATCTCGCCGCCGCGCCCGATGGCACCCTCCACCTTACCTACTCGGCCCCAGCGCCGGCCGCCGGCGAGCGCGCGCTCTTTCTCTCCACGCTCGCACCCGACGCCATCGCATGGTCCGCGCCCCGTGTCATCGCACGCACGCCCCTGCTGATGGAAAATTGGGCGGACTTCGCCTCGCTCGTCGTCGGCACCGACGGCGCGCTCACCGCGCAGTGGTTTGAAAAAATCGCCGGCTCGACGGAAATGCACGGCTACGCCGGCTGGTTCAACCGGTCCGTCGATCAAGGTCTCACGTGGACCAAACCCGCCTCACTCGGCAACGAATTCGTCGCCCTCGCCCCGCTCAGCGGCGGTCGCACGCTCGCCGTGTGGCTGGCGAGCACACGCACGCACGATCACCACGCGGCGCCACGTGTGAAACACGATCCCGGCACCCCGCGCCCCGCTCGTGATCCGAGTGCGCCCTACGCGCCGTCGATGAAACTTCTCGCCCGCCTGCTCGCGCCCGACGGCGCGCCGCTCGGCGAATGGACGGTCGATCCCGATGTCTGCACGTGCTGCCAGAACACCGTCGCCAGCCTACCCGGTGACCGGGTGTTCGTCGGCTATCGTGGCCACACCGCCGACGAAATCCGCGACAACAAGTTCTCCGTGTTCGATCTCGCCGCGCGCAGGTTCTCCCCGCCCGCCACGCTCCACGACGATGGTTGGAAAATCGCCGCCTGCCCCGTCAACGGCCCCGCCGCCGACGCCCGCGGCGATGCGCTCGCCGTCGCTTGGTTTACCGCCGCGGACGGTGTTGCCCGCGTCTTCGCCCGCCACTCCGCCGACGCTGGCCGATCATTCGGTAAACCCGTGGCGATCGATCTCGGCCGCCCGATGGGCCGGATTGAAACCGTGATGCTCGCCGATCACTCCGCGCTCATTCTGTGGCTGGAAATGAAAACCGAGGCCAATGCTGCCGGCATCTACGCCCGCCGGCTCTTCGCCGACGGTGCGCTCTCCGCCGCCCAGCTCGTAGCCGATTCCTCACAGGCGCGCGCCAGCGGTTTCCCGCGCGCGACATTGCGCCCCAACAGCCGGGTCGTGATGTCGTGGACGCACACCGCCGAAACCAACCAAGTGCGCACGCTGGAAATCGATCCTTCTTCACTCACACCCACGACCACCAAAATTACGGCGGCACCGGTTGTTTCGGGCGCACAGGTGGCCCTCGAATTCTGCATCGCCCCCGTCACGGCTTCGCCTCAAGTTTCCGCCCAATGAAATCATCTCTGCTCGCCGCCGTCCTCGTTTTCGTCGCCGCGCCCGTCGCGCTCTTGGCCGCCGACACCAAGGCCCCGGAAAAAGCCGTCACGGTTCAACGTCACCCACTCCGAGGCATCATCACCTCGGTCGTTAACGAAAAGTCCGCCTTCATGATCAAACACGAGGACATCCCCGGCGTGATGCGCGCAATGACGATGATGTTCAAAGTCGACGACACCACGCTCAAAGCCTTCAAGCAAGGCGACGCCATCACCGGCCTGATGTCACGCCAAGGTTCCAATTGGGTGCTTGAAGAGGTGAAGCCCGCCGCGCCCCAGCCGGCGAAATAATTCCGCCGATGCCGCGCGCCGCGCCCGAGCTTCAGCCGCGGCTGCGTTTCCCGCACGCCGGGCCGTCTAGTCGCACCCGGCGACACCCGCGGTGCCCGCTGGGCGCGCATGGTGGTATCGATTGAGGTTGTCAGCCTTCCCGCCAAGCCATGACTGCCCGGCTCGCGCTGATCGTTTCGGTGTTCGCCATGTTCTGCGCACTCGCGCCCGCTCAAGTCGAAAACAGAAAACCGAAAGCCGAAAGCCGGGCAGCCGTCTCCATCGCCGCCGCCAGCGATCTCGTTTTCTGCCTCGAAGACCTTCACGCCGAGTTCGCCAAAACCGAGCCCGCCGTCGCGCTGACGGTCGTTACCGGCTCTTCCGGAAATTTTTTCGCCCAGATTAAAAACGGCGCACCCTTCGACGTCTTTCTCTCCGCCGATCTCCGCTACCCGCGCGAGCTGGGCGCCGCCGGCGCAGCCGATCCTGGCACAATCACCCTTTACGCCATCGGCCAGCTCGTGCTCTGGACCAAGCGCCCCGATCTCGATCTCGCCGACTTCGCCGCCCTGGTGCGCAGTCCGCTCGTGCAGAAATTCGCCATCGCAAATCCCGCGCACGCGCCCTACGGCCGCGCGGCGCAGCAGGTGCTCGAAAAGCTCGGCGTGTGGGCTGATGCCCAGCCGAAACTCGTGCTCGGCGAAAACATCGCGCAGACGGCGCAGTTCGTTCAAACGGGCAACGCCGACGCCGGCATTGTGGCCCTCTCGCTCGTCCTCGCCCCCGCCCTCCGGGCCACGGGCCGCTGGGTGGAAATTTCCGCGGCGCTGCACGAACCCCTCGAACAGGCGGCGGTCCTCACGAAGCGGGGCGCGGCGAATCCGGTCGCCGTTCGCTATCTCGCCTTTCTTCGCTCGCCTGTCGCGCGAGTCACATTCGAGCGCCACGGCTTTCGCCTGCCGGGACGCGCGCCATAGAGGCGGTCATGAATTTTTTCGCTTTTTGCTGAGGTAGGGCAGGTCTTCGACCTGCCCTTTCACGCTTTGAGTGTTCGGTGGGCGGGGCACAGACCCACCCTACTTTCAAACCGCGCGGCCTGATCTTTGGGCCGGCCCCTAAGGCCAGCGATTGAACGCGGCGGGGCAGCTTACTTCGCCCAGTCGCGCCACATCCAGCGCAGGATCTCCGGCAGCAAGGTGCCGCCGTGCAAATCCGAGTGCGCGCCGTCGCCCCACACGTGGTTCAGATCGTAACGCGGTCCGTCCGGACTGCGTCGCGCGGCGGTCGCATTCGCATATTCCATCGCCGAGAGCATCTGCTGGTTGGCCAGAAACCAGTTGCCGTGTTCGTTGCTGAGGTCGCCCGAGCCGTCCTGATAAAATATGCGCATCGGTTTGATCGGATTTTTTCGGATCAACGTGGGATAGATTTCTCCGCCCGACACGGCCGGCTGCCCGTCGCGCGCCGGCCGGTAGCCGATCGACGTATAACTGCCGATCATGCTGATCACTTTCCGAAACTGGTCCGGCCGTTGCCACGCGACCGTAAACGCGCAAATCGCCCCGCTGCTCGTGCCGCCGATCACGCGGCCCTCCGGATCGTCGGTGATCGCGTATTTTTTCTTCAGCTCCGGGATCATCTCGTCGACGAGGAAGCGCGCGTAGGCGTCGCTCAACGAATCGTATTCCTGCGCGCGGTTGTTGGGGTTTCCCTGCCCGAGCGTCGTCGGATAGTTTTCGGCCCGATGGCCCGGCGTGATGAAGAGCCCGATCGTCACCGGCATCTCCTTTTTATGGATCAAGTTTTCCATCACCTGCGGCACGCGCAGCGAGGCGTTCGGCGCGGGATTCGTCGCCCGCTGCCCGTCTTGAAACACCAGCAGGCAGGCCGGCTTGGCGGCGTCATATTGCGCCGGCACCCAAATCCAATACTGCCGCACCGTCCCCGCGAGGGCCGTGCTGCGAAATTCCAGCGGCCCCTCGAGCCGCCCACGCGGCACCCCTTCCTGCGGCTTCGAGTCCGGGCCGTGCTGGTATTCGCCGGCCTTGCGCGCCGGCGCAGTCTCGGCGGCGCGGAGCGATGCTCCGAGCGCGGTGATAAGAACAAAGACGGACAGCCAACGAAGCGGTGATTTCATGGGGAGGGGAAAGGTGACCCGCCAGACGCACCTGCCGCAAAAAGGGGACGCACTCTCAATGGCGCACTCGCACTTGGACGTTGAGCACCCTCTGATCCGCGTTGAACGTCCTGTCCTCCGGCCTTGCTCGACGTCTCCTCTAATTTCCTCGGTCTCCCTGCGCCACTCTGGCAATCGCTCTGGCTCACCGTGCGCCTCGCCGCGATCACGACGTTCTTCCTGGGCCTGCTCGGTCTGCCGCTCGCCCACTGGCTGAACACAACTCGCGCGCGGGTCGCCCCGCTCATCGAAACGCTCGTCGCGCTGCCCATCGTCCTCCCGCCTACCGTCATCGGTTTCTACCTGCTCGTCGCCTTCTCGCCGAATCATCCGCCCGGGAGTTGGTGGCGCGAAGCCACGGGTGCGCCGCTGGCTTTCACTTTCACGGGACTCGTGATCGCGTCGGTGTTTTATTCGCTGCCCTTCGCCGTGCAGCCGTTCCAAGCCGCCCTCCGCGCCGTGCCCCGCGAACTCATCGATGCGGGCCAAACGCTCGGCGCGTCACCCACGCGGGTCTTTCTCCGCCTGCATGCGCCGCTCGCGTGGCGCGGCATCACCGCCGGCCTTACCCTCGGCTTCGCGCACACGCTCGGTGAATTCGGCGTCGTCCTCATGATTGGCGGTTCGATTCCCGGCGTGACCAAGGTCGCGAGCATCGCGCTCTACGACGACGTGCAAAAACTCGCCTACCCACAGGCGCATGCCTTCGCCGCCACGCTGCTGGTGCTGTCGTTCGTTTTACTGCTGGCGGTGACGCTGCTGCAGCGGCGACGCACGTAGCGACAAAGGCGCGGCTCGGTATTCCTGCAAATTGCGATTCGCTTTCGAGGCGCGGGTCGTCGACGCCCGGTCCCCGAAGGGCGCGCACCCAGCCCGCCCCGGCGAAGGACGGCGGGTAACGTGCAATACGCCCCGCGGGTCGCGCCCTCCCGCTCCCACTTGACGCATCTGCCATAATCGCGAGATTCCGCTCCGCCGCATGTCCGCCACCCGCAACCCCCCAACGCTTCCCGATCGACTCCGTCGGATCGTCGCGGGCGGGTGCGCGGCGCTGGTGTTCGCGCTCACGATTTTTGCGGCGAGCCCCGTTGCGCACGAGTTGCTGCACGACGCGGACCATGGACACGCCCACACCGACGACGCCTGTGCGGTTGTGATGTTTGCCGGCGGCATCTCGCTGCCCGTCGGCCCGCTCGCGATCACCCCGCCCTGTGCGGTCATCGCGGGGGTGTCGCCCGTCACGGCGGTCGAAGTTTTTCTCGTTTCGCCCCGCTACCTCCGCCAGCCGGAACGCGGGCCGCCGGTGAGTCGGATCGGTTAAGTCGTCGCGGCGCGCCTCGGTGCGTCGCGTGGTTGTGCGCCGCACGCTGAGAGCGTGGGCGCGTATCTCGTTCCGTCCTTTGCTTCCCAACTCACCATGTTCCCGTTTCGTCATCTTTCCGTTTCATTTCTCTGCACCGCACTGCTCGCCAGTCTGGTGCGCGCGCAAACCGCCCCGACCGCGGCGCCGAGTGCGACGTCCGCCACCAAAGACCACATCCAGCATCTCGACAAATTTGTCGTGAGCGCCGGCCATGATCCCAAAACCGCGTTCGATGTCGCGCAGGGCACCGCGGTGCTCGCCGGCGAGGAGCTGCACCGGCTCGTGCAGGCCACGCTCGGCGAAACGCTCTCCACCACGCCCGGCGTCAGCTCGACCTACTATGGGCCCGGTGCGAGCCGGCCCGTGATTCGCGGCCTCGGCGGCGATCGCGTGCGCGTGCTCGACAACGGCATCGGCGCATTGGACGCCTCCAGCGTCAGCCCCGATCACAACGTCGCGGTCGAACCGCTCTTCGCCTCGCGCATCGAGGTGTTGCGCGGCCCAAGCACGCTGCTTTACGGGAGCTCGGCTGTCGGCGGTGCCGTCAACGTCATCGACAACGCCATCCCCCACACCGCCTCGGACGGCAGCGCGCACGGCGCAGCCGAACTGCGTGCGGGCGGGGCGGCCCGCGAGCGCGCGGGGGTCGTCTCCTTCGGCGGCGGCGCCGGGAATTTATCCGGGCAACTGAATCTCCTCAAGCAACGCTCCCGCGATCTGCGCATCCCGGGTTTCGCGCGGATCGATGACGAGGCGCCGGCCCAGCAACCGCGCGGCACGCTCCCGAGTAGCGCGAGCGACACGTTCAGTGGCTCGCTCGGTGGGAGCGTGTTTTGGAAAACCGGCCACGCCGGCGCGGCGCTCAGCCGCTATGAAACCGACTACGGCGTGCCGACCGGCGACACGCCGCCGACCAGCATCAGCATGCGGCGCACGCGACTCGATCTGGCGGCGGAGACGACGGCGGCGTTCGGCGTGTTTCGTGGGGCCAAGGCGCGCTTCGGCGTCAGCGACTACACGCACTCCGAGCTGAGCGGAGCCACGACGGTGAACACGAAGTTCACCAACGACGCCTGGGAAGGTCGGCTCGAGTTGCCGCACGCCGCCATCGGGAGCGTGACGGGCACAGTCGGTTTCCAAGCCGCGCGCAGCGACTTCGCCGCGAAGGGCGAAGAAGTCGTCACGCCGCCGGCGCTCACGCAAAGCGGCGCGCTGTTCGCGCTCGAAGAACTCAAGCTCGGCAACCGCGCGACCCTGCAACTCGGCGCCCGCTACGAAGGCCAGTCGGTCACACTCGGCGCCGTCGATCCCGCGCTGCCGCGGCTGCCGGGTTACGCGGCCCGATCCGGCCAGAAGAAAAAATTCGACGGCGTGAGCGGCTCGCTCGGTCTCGTCGTTCGGCCCGCAAAGGACTGGGCGATCGCCGCGGCACTGGCGTATAGCGAGCGCCTGCCGACGGCGCAGGAACTTTTCTCCAACGGGCCGCACGGTGGCACCGGTGCCTACGAGGTTGGCACGAGCGGGCTTGGTCACGAGCGCTCCGTCGGCTTCGACGTGAGTGTGAGGCGGCGCGCCGGCTTCGTCACGGGATCGGTCGGGGCCTTCGTGAATCAATTTCGCGACTATATCTTCGAGCAGGAGCTGCCGGCGACGGCAATTCCCGCCGCGCAGAACGTGGACGCACTCACGCCCTACCAGTTCGCCGCCACCGACGCGCGGTTCCGTGGCGGCGAGGCCGAGCTCTTGTTCCATCTCATCGAAACGGACGAGCTCCGCCTCCACCTCGAACTTAACGCCGACTACGTCCGCGCCACCGACACGGGAAACAACACGCCGCTCCCGCGCACCCCACCCTTCCGCCACGGCGCGCGGCTCAGTTACGAAGACGGTCGCTGGCACGCCCTCATCGAGGCCCGGCGCGTGTCCCCGCAAGATCGCATCGCGGCGACGGAGAGCTACACCCCCGGCTACACCCTGCTGAACGTCAGCGTGAGTTTTCTGATCCCCGGCAAACGCGCGAGCTACGAGCTGTTCGCGCGCGGGCGCAATCTCACCGACGCCGAGGCGCGCGAGCACACGTCGTTCCTCAAGGACTTCGCCCCGCTCCCCGGCCGCGGCCTGCTCGCGGGCGTGCGGATGACGTTTTAGTTTTTATGTAAGCCCGACGGGCGTCACGGCATACCGCTGGACGCCATCGGGCGGGACGTCATAAAAGCAGCGCATTGGACCTCAGCAAAGACGACTCCCACTTCGATCCCGGCGCCCGAGAGTATCGGCGCAAGCTTTGGGTGCGTGTCGCCGGGCCGGATCACTTCTACTACCACGTTTACTGGCACCGCATCGCCGCGGCGCTGTTGCTCGTGGGCGTAGTGGGCTGGCTCGGCCTAACCGGCGCGGTGTGGGGCTTTGTGAAGTATCGCCGCGGCTACGAGGAGGCCCGGTATTTCGATCTCGTTTTCTATCCGTGGCGGCGCACCGAATACCAAACCGGACTCGGCCGCCACTATCTCGCGACCGGCCGCGCCGCGTGGGAAAAACAAAATTATCGCGAAGGCTACGCGCTGCTTCTCGGTGGGCTCGCCCGCGTGCCGCAAGAGGTGGCGGGGCGACGCTTCCTCGCGACCGCGGAGGCGCAGGTGGGCCGGCTGGATCGCGCCCTGAAAACTTTGATCGCCGGCATCGACTACGCGCGCGACGATCTCGAATACCTCAAGCTGCTCTTCGGCTTGTTGCTTGAGGATCAGCAGGACGAGCGGCTCATCGCACTGACGCAGCAATTGCTGCCGGCGATTCCAGACGCCGTGCCCACGCACCAGTTCATCGCTTTGCAATCGGCCACCGCGCACTACCACCGCGGCCGCACGAGCGAGACCGCAAGAATCGTCGCCGCGTGGCGCCTGGACCGCACGGTCGAGGGCCAGACGCTCCTCGCGCAATGCGACCGCCAGCAAGGGCTGCACCCCGTGGCCATCGCCCGGCTCGAACGCGCCGTGACGCTGTTTCCGCGCCGCCAGGAACCCATCATCGAGCTCGTGCGCGTAAACCGCGAGCTCGGCCGCCTCGCCGAAGCCCGCCGCTATGCCCTGCTGCGCAGCCTCCGCGAACCCGGCAGCTCGGGCGCGCACATTGACCTCCTGCACGGCTATCGCAGTTCCGGCGACAGCAAGGCCGAGGCACGAGAACTCGCAGATTATTTTCGAGACTTTGGTCGGGACGCGAATGCCCTCGTGTTGTTGCTCTGGTATGCGGTCGACACGGCCCAACCGGCGCTCGCCGAACGCATCCATGCGTTGGCCAGCGAGCAGAAATTACCCGCCGGCACCTTCGACCTCGGCCGCGTCCAGGCGCATCTCGCCGCCAAGGATTACGCGCGCACGGTCATGCTCGCCGACGCGGTGCTGCACGAGGAGCGCTCCGCCACCGAGACGGCCGCCTCCCCGCTCTATGCCATGCGCGCAATCGCGCACTTCGGACTGGGCGACAATGCGCGCGGTCAAATCACCCTGAGTGCATTTCTCAACAACACCCGCGTGCGGGCCAACGACGCGCTCCTGCTCGCGCGCCAGCTGAAGGCCATCGGCTTCGCGGAGCAGGCGCACCGCGTCCTCGCCCGCGCCTGCGAAGTCGATCCGCTGAACGAGCCGGCGCTCGCCGAACTCATCCGGCTCGACGCCGAGGCCGGCAATCGCGCCGCGCTCGCGGAGAACCTGCCGAAGCTGTTTGAGATGCGGAAACATTTCCGCGCCACGCTGGAGGAGACGCTGCGCCACCTCGACGAACCCGCCGATGCCCCGCTCCGCCGCCAGATCGAGGAAGCATTGGCCAAGCCGCCGTCGCCCTGAGCCGGAAACGTGCAGAGGGAGGTGGAGCGTGTTGACCTCAACGCGCTGGTTTGCGCGCGGGAATCCCGAAGCGCCTTGAGGTCAAGTCGCTCCACCTTCGCCGCGGTTGTCTGGCGTAGGTCAGCGCGCTGGCGCGCGCTCCGATTCGC
>JANOAF010000158.1:0-1883 GCA_031411015.1 Opitutaceae bacterium
GGTCTGTGACCCGCCCTCGGGGCGAATACTCAGCGTGCAAAAGGGCGGGTCACAGACCCGCCCTACTTCTTCGACGCATCGCGTCGTCCGTCCGCGTAGGCCGTGAAAACCCGCCGGATCTCGTTCCGCACGCGGCGAAACATCTCCCGCTTCTCCTCGTCACTGCCCGTCGCATGCGCCGGATCTTCGAACGGCCAGTGATGACGGTTCACCTGCCCCGGAAAGATCGGACACGCTTGGTCGGCGTTACCGCAGACCGTAATCACAGTCTCCACGGCCCGGTCCAAAAACTCATTCATGTGCTTCGAATGATGACCGGAGAGGTCGATCCCGATTTCCTTCATCACCTCGATCGCCATCGGATGCACATAGCCCGCCGGCTTCGAGCCCGCGCTGGCGACTTCAAAGAGATCGCCCGCGGCGGCGCGCAGCAGCCCTTCGGCGAGATGACTGCGACACGAGTTACCGGTGCACAGCACAAGGATCGTAGGCTTGGTGGAGGGAAGTGTGGTCACGATTGGTCGATGAAATTTAGCAACATCCGGTGCCCGCGTTCGCCGCTCGCGACGACGGCACACAAAGTTCCTTTGCGAGGCAGTCGGTGTGTTTTCCGCCGAGCTGCACAACGAGGCGCTCTGCCTCGCGCACGACTGCCACCACCGTAAACTGGATCACATTACACGCCTCATACTCCAGCTCGACGGGCAGATCGTCGCTCCCCAACACCGGCCCGGCGTGCTCGAAGGCCTTCAGCAATTTTCCCGCCGTGATGCGGTGGTCCACATCATCCCCCACCCACGTCTGGAGCAGACACGTCACCGTGCGCCGCACCGTGCCACCGCAATCGACGAAATCTTTCTGCACCCGGCCCACCTCCGTGACGTGAAAGTGCGCCTCGATCGGATCGCCGTCCGGCCAGAGCACCGTGAGGGGCAGCGCCGGGGTCGCCGCCAGTGCGGCTCGCAATTCCGAGACAGTCATGGCTTGGGCCGGTGGCACGGGCGCGGCGCATCCACCGCCACCATTGGTTGAGCACGACTCATTCGATTCTTGGTTCATAAATTTTTTCGCGAGCCGACGGGGCGGCACCCGCAGTCGGTCCCGCGTTTTCCACCGCCGACCGCGACGGCGTTAGGCGCACAGCCGCGGTCGAGCTTCCCCAGTTTCGCCATGTCGCGTTTTAGCACCGCATTTTCGCGCGCACAGTCCTGCAAGCACGCAAGGTTCGCGTCCAATTCCGGCGAGCGATCCGCCACGTCCGGTAACGCGTAGATGACCCAATTCCCTTCGCGTCGCGCCGTCACGAGCCCGCGTGTGCGCAGGTAGCCAAGATGCTTGGAAATTTTCACCTGCGGCTCACCCAGCACCTCCTGAAAGTGACACACACACAGCGGTCCCCGCGCCAACACATTCAATAGGCGCAGCCGGGTCAGGTCGCACAGGCATTCGTAGATTTCCACGAGTTCCATCGGCGTTCAATATTCTTACGCGGGAATATAGATCAAGCCGTATCTGCGCCTGTCACCCCATCGTCACGCGGCCCAAGAGGCCTTGTGCCGCTACCGATGCTCATGACTACGGCTCGCGCCTGCCAATTCCAACACCAAGTCGCCGCGCGCCGTAGCAGCCTTCGCATGGCTGCAGGTTTTTCACGCCCGGTGCAAATCGCGTCCGGAAAACGCATTGTCTTCCGCCGCGGCCCGCGTAGCTCTCGTGGCTCCTCCTCCCTCAACTCATGAAAAAATACCTCGTTGAATTCATCGGCACGTTCTTCCTCGTCTTCACGGTCGGCATGGCCGTGCGCAGTGGCTCCTCGCTCACGCCGCTCGCCATCGGGGCCTCGCTCATGGTGATGATTTTTGCCGGCGGGCACGTGTCCGGCG
>JANOAF010000159.1:0-5183 GCA_031411015.1 Opitutaceae bacterium
CGTTGGCCCAGCCGGTGCCATAGGAGACGGGGCCGGAGAATGCCGGGTCGTTGATGCGTGCGGCGGGTTGGCCGCCAAAGTCGGTGTAGGGCTCGGCGCAGCCGCCATTGTCGGAGAGGAAAATCAACAGGGTGTTTTCCAACTGCCCCTGCTCGCGGAGGGTGGTGACGAGGCGACCGACGTTCCAATCCATGCGGTGCACCTGCGCGGCATAAACGGCCATGCGATAGTCGAGGTCCGATTGTTCGGCGGGCGTCAGCGCGTCCCAGGCCCGGGCACCTTCGTCGCGCGGCGAGAGCGGCGCATCGGCAGCGAAAAGGCCGAGGGATTTTTGGCGCGCGTGCCGCTCGGCGCGGAGCGCATCCCAACCGGCTCGGTAGCGGCCCGTGAACTTCGCGATGTCTTCGGCGCGGGCGTGCAGCGGCCAGTGCGGGGCGGTGAAGGCGAGATAGAGAAAGAAGGGTGCGGGCGACGCGTGTTCGCGCACAGTCTGGATGGCGAAGTCGGTGAACGCGTCGCTCGTGTAGTAGTCGGGATCGTTGGGCGGCGGCAGTTGCCGGTTGTCGAGGGTGAGACCGCGATCATCGACGGGCTTGAAGTAGCTCGAGACGCCGGTGAGCAGACCGTAGAAGCGGTCGAAGCCGCGTTGGCGGGGCCACTTCGATTGATCACGCTGGCCGAGGTGCAATTTGCCGGCCATGTAAGTGGGGTAGCCCGACGGACGGAGCGCCTCCGCGATCGTGACGCTGTTCGGCGCGAGGTAGCTGAGGTAGCCGGCAGGATGTTGGGTCGTCAGGTCAGTGACCTCTTCCGCGAGTCGGCCCATGCCAGCTTGGTGCGGATGCAGGCCGGTGAGCAGCGCGGCGCGCGTGGGGGGAGCAGCGGGCGGTGTTATAGAACTGGGTGAAGCGCAGGCCGCCGGCGGCGAGCGCATCGAGGTGGGGTGTGGGGATTTCAGAACCGTAGCAGCCGAGGTCGGAGAAGCCCATGTCGTCGGCGAGGATGACGACGATGTTGGGGCGCGAGGATTTGTTTTCGGCGGCGACGAGGGGGAGTAACCCGCCAGCGAGGAGCAATGTGACGAAGCTACACAGGGATTTCATCGGGTTGGGGCGAGGGAGATCGCCCCGGCGGGCGCGTTAGAAGTCAAGGGTGGCGGAGAGCCGGTAGTTGCGGGGGCGGCGCAGTTCCCAGCGCAAGGGAACGTAGGCGTATTGTGCGCCGAAGACGCCGGCGGAATCCGTGCCGACGGCGCGGAGCAGCAGCTGGTCGGAGTCGAGGAGATTTTCCACGTTGAGCTGGAGGCGGGCGGTGAAGCGCGGGGAGATTTTCCACTGGTAGGAAGTCACGGCGCCAAATTCGAGGAACGCATCGCCCCTGATCGGGCGCTTGATGTCGAGAACGCCCTCCGGCGTGCCTGTGGCCGCGTTCGGCAGCCGATAGTAGCCGGCGACGCCGCCGCTGCGCCAGCGGCCATTCAGGCCCAGCCCGAGGCCCTTGAGCCTTCCTTCGGTGACGGAATAATTGACGAGGGCGTTGGCGGCATATTCGCCGTTCGGCGCGAGGCGCGCGCCTTCCAGGGCCTTGGCATCGCTCCATTTTCGCTCGGCGGCGGTGATGTTGGTGGCGAACGTGGTGGCGTCGGCGGTGGCCTGTTGCCGGTCGACGGCATTGGTGGGGTCGAGGTCAAACTGCGACGAGGCCTGGCCGTTGGAAACTTTCTGGAGTTCGGCGAGCATGGTTTTCCATGTCGCGATGCCCGTGTAGTCGCTGAACTGGTTTTGGGTGAAAAGGAATTCGTAGGCGTCGGGAAACAGGCCGGTGGAGCGGATGTTGTTCTTGCTGCCGGTCACGAGCAGGCGCCAGTTGCGGTTGGGATTGATCGTGATGCTGACCTCGTTGCCGGTGGTCGTGATGTCGCTGTAAGAGCCGACATTCGGCGACTCGGAAGGATAGGAATCCAGCATCTTGACGAAGTGGGAGTCGCCCCGGTTTTTGTAGTTCGCGCGGAGCGTGGAGATGATCGTGCCGTAGCCTGCATTGAAGGCGCTCGCGCTGGCGCCGTTGTTGAGGACTTTGTTTTCGAAATAGTTCGCGCTGACAATCACCCGGTTGTTCAGGAGGAAAAAACGCAGCCCCAGATCCTTCGTCGTGCCCTCGGCGTTTTGTTTCGGCCGGCCCATCATGTCGGTGCTCGTCGATCCGGCGGGGGTGAAATTGGCGGACGCATTGTAGGTCAACGAGAGCCACCGGGTGGCGTGGAGCACGCCGGCAAAAGTCTTGGTGACGCCGGAGTTCTTGATCGGTGCCGCGGGGAGAACCAAGTCGGCGGCGGGCGTGAAGTAGCTGTAGTTCGCCAGGCTCTGGCCGGCGGGAAGCGGATTGGGCAACGGGATGGAGGGGCTGTAGTCACCGCGGGCGCCTTGCAGGGCGCGGGTCGAAATTTCGTCCTGGCGCACGCCCACGGTCGTCACGAAACGCTCCTTCAGCCAGTAGCTCTGCCACGCGAAGGATTGGCTCTGCGTTTCCTGACGGGATTTCTGCCCGGCCGTGAAGAGCCGCACCGTCTGGTTGATTCCCGGTTGCACCGTGGTCGGAGCCCCGGCGAGCGTCCCTTGTTGCGCGGTGGTGCCCATGGTTTCGATCAGGGTTTTCGGGTCCATGAGGTTCTCGACCGCGCCGTTGATCACGTAGCGCCGGATCTGCAGGAAATGTTGCGCGGCCTCGGGGTCGACCGACCACCCGCCGGCGGTCAGGCCCACGCTCGCCTGATTGAAGAGTTTCTTCCGATCCACCTGGCTGTTGAACACGCTCCGCTGCACGAGGCCGGCAAAACTGTGCCGGCCGAGCCAGGGATTCCACCGCGTCGCGGCCAGTTCATAGGACAGGGTCCCGCGCAGATCCTGGCTGCGATTCCTTTCGGTGTTAAGCTGGGGCGTGATCTCGGTGTAGGGTTTGAGATATCCCGGGTTGAGCGAGTTGTCCGGGAGATACTTGGCGATATCGACTTTGACGTAGTTGTCTTGGAGCGGGCTGACGGCGACCCGTTTTTCCGCGAAGTTCGCGGCGATCTCCAGGTAGAGTCCGGTGGCGATTTTTTGCTCGAAAAAGGCCTGCGTCCAACCGCCCCAGGCTTCATAACCGGGGCGCTCCCGGCTACCGGCGACGAAGTTCGCGTCGAGCGGAATCTGGAATTCGTTCGCGAGGGCCAGCGCATTGGGGGCGGCATTGCGCCCCGTGATGCCATCGAAGGTATCGTCTCGGATCGTCGGCTGAAACCGGAGATTCCACACCGGCTTCGCCAGGCCGAGCCCGGAGAGATAGAAATTTCCCGGGTTGTTGTTTTGGATCAAAAAATTGCGCGGATCGAAATCCGACTGCGCGTCGACCAGGCCGTCGGCATCGGCGACGCCCGCCGCCACCGGCACGGGGCGGCCGCTGGCATCGACGAAGGTGCGGCCGGCCACGTTCCACGCCCGATCGGCCGAGACAAAATCCACCGTAGGACGGCCGTAGGCGTTCCACGTGACCAAGCCGCTTGAAAACCACGGGCTCATCGCGACCTGGTTGCGCGCGAACTTCCAGTTTTCGTGCAGCACGGAGACCGTGGTGCCGTCGCGCGGTTTGACGGTGAGGGCGAGCGCCAGGCGCTGCTGGATCTGGCCCTCGTTGGTGCGAAACTCCTTCCGATCCTCGGTCAGCGCATTGATGCGGAGGGCGGCCTTCCCTTTGGCGAGAACCTGATTGTGGTCGAAGCCGGAGCGAGCCGTGCCCCAGCGATCCGTCTGCAAACTTACCTGAGTTTTCGAGCGGTTGACCAACGCGCGCTTGCTCGTGACGAGCGCCACCCCAGCCGGACCGCCCGTGCCGAAGAGGATTGAGTTCGGACCGCGCGTAATCGTGAGGCTCTCGGTGTTGAAGAAATCGTTGGGCGCCTGGATGTCGAAAAAGTCGCTGGAGAAACCGTTCACCTGGACCCCGCGAATCGAAAACTGCTGGCCGTTGCCGAAGCGGAAATTGTAGCCGTCGAAATTTCCATTGCCGCTCACGTTGCCCTGGGACGTCGTCAGCTTGTCGCTGCTGGGGACGAAATCGACCGCTTCGTCGAGCGAGTTGGCCCCGAGATCGCGGAGCATCTCCGGCGTGAGCACCGACATCGAGGAAGCCACGTCGCGCAAGTTGGTGCGGAGCCGGGTGCCCGCGAGCGTCTCGGTGGCGGCATACCCGTTGTCCTTTTCCGAGGTGACGGTAAACGGGGAGAGGATCACCGCCGCCTCATCCGACTTCCCGGCGGCCGGGACGGACGCGGTCTGTGCGGCAACCGTGGAAACGGCCGCGTGAAACATGGCGATGAGCGCAGACGCGATTACCTTGGGAATGGGAAGACGCATGGGGTTTGGGTGGGGATAGTCTGGACGGCCGAATCGAAATTTCTCCCGATTCTGCGCCACTTCCCGGAAGCCCGCTATTGTCCGATCGGCCAATCGGGCCGCGCGCGTTCAGACCTTGAGCAACCCGCGTTCGAAGCCGCGCGCGACCGCCTCGGCGCGGTCGGCGGCCTGCAACTTTGCGAGCAGCGCGCCGACGTGGGCCTTGGCCGTGCGCTCGGAGATACCGAGGAGCCGGCCAATTTCGGCGTTGGTGAAACCCTGGCGCACGAGGCCCAGCACTTCCAGTTCTCGCCGCGAGACGGTTCCCGTTTCGTTTTCTGCCGCCATCTGCCCGGCGACCGACTGGCCGATCACTTGCTCGCCCGTATGCACGGCGCGAATCGCAGCGACCAACTCGGCGCGCCGCACGGTCTTGGTGACATAGCCGCACGCGCCGGCCGCCAGTGCGTGACGAACATCTTCGGGGGCTTCGGACGACGTGAGCATCAGCACGCGTGCCGCGGGAAACTCCGCCCGCAACCGCTGCAGCGTCTCGATCCCGTCGATCCCCGGCATGCTGAGATCGAGCAGCATCACGTCCGAGGGATGCTGGCGCCACGCGTTGATCGCCGTTTCGCCATCGTCCGCCTCGGCCACGACCCGCAGGCCGGGATCGAAGTTGAGCACGTTGGCGAGACCCGCGCGCAACACGGCATGGTCGTCCACAAGAATCAGGCGAATGGGAGCGGAGGGCGTCACGGCGTGCGTCACGATAGCCGACGCTGCGGGCGCCGGGCTATTGGACGATCGGCC
>JANOAF010000160.1:0-1904 GCA_031411015.1 Opitutaceae bacterium
CTTCGGGTCGTTGAGCAGAGCCTTGAAGCGCGGGTCGCCTTGCAGCGGGAAATACTCCGGCGAGTGCCGCATCTCGTGGACGTTGAGCCCGCTCGGGAGGCGCAACAGCCGGGCGTATTCGGCGAGCGCGCGGTCCTTGTCCCCCGTCCATGCGTAGACGAAGGCCAGACTGCGGCTGTTGTTCAGCCCATCGCCGGCGTCGAGCGATTCGGGGACAAGTTCCACGGCTCGGCGGGCGCAGCGGAGGGCCTCGTCGCGGTGGCCGAGCAAGGCTTCGGCGCGGGCGACGTCCGTCCATGCGCGATAGTTGCCGGGCTCGTCCACCACGCGTTGCCAGAGTTCCTTCAAGTTGGAAAGTCCCTTCCGGGCGGCGGCCAAATCGCCCGATGCGGCCACCACCAGGGCCGCTTGCAACCATTCATCGCGGAAATCGCGGGGGGCGGCTCCATCGTGCGATCTGATCTGTTGAAGGCGCCGGTGCTCCGGCAGATTTCCGGTCAGAAACGACCACCGCATCCGCAGGCGGAGGGCGTCGACGGTTTGAGACTGCGCCACCGTCATTCCGGAAAAAAACGTCGTGCCTTCAGTCGTGGATCCGCTGGCTCGAAACACGGTCAGCGCCGGCTCAAATGTGGCGCTCAAATCGGCCGGGAGCAGGGTGCTCCTCCGGCGGAATTCGGCGATCGCCTCGTCGTAGCGGCGAACATCCTCGGAGGTGCGGGCGATGCTGAACGCGCTGCCGGGATTTCCGGGATCAAGCGAGGCCGCCTTGCGGTAGTAAACCAAGGCTTCGTCCCAGCGGCCCTGCCGGCGGATGAGCCCGCCCAGGTTTACCAACAACTCTGGAAAATTCGGGCGCAAGCGGAGCGCCCGCTCCCATTGTTCGCGCGCCCGGGGGAAATCGCGAAAACCGGCGAAGTAAAGATTGCCGGAAGCGTGGAGAACCTCCGGCAGGTCGGGTGCCAGGCGGGTCGCCGTGTCGAGGGCGGCCTGAGCGCGGCCGAGCCGGGCCGGCGTGTGGTCATAGTTAAAGAAATAGATGGCCGCATGAACGCGTGAGAGGTCGGCCCACGCCTCGGCGAATTGAGGATCGAGCTGCACGGCGGCCTGCAAAAATTCCTCGCGGGCTTGGGCCTTTTGAAATTCCACCCTGCCTGACATGATCACTTCGCGCGCCTTTAGGTAGAGATCGTAGGCGGCGGGGTTTTGCGTCGGACGGCGCTCCACCAATTTTTTCTCCTGGGGTGAGATGGCGGCCTTGAGTTCGGCGGCGATGGCGGAGGCGAGCTGGGACTGGACGGCGAAGATGTCCGTGAGCTCGCGTTCGCCGGCGGGCAAAGCCCAGAGGTGGGTATCGGTGCGCGCGTCGATGAGCTGGGCGCTCACGCGCACCTTGTTGCCGGCGCGGCGCACGCTGCCTTCGAGGATGTAGGTGACGCCGAGCTCGCGCGCGATTTGCGGGAGCGACTTCTGGCCGCGATCGCGATACTGCATCATCGTGGTGCGCGAAAGCACGCGCAGCTCGCGGATGCTTTGCAGCGCCGTGAGCACGTCTTCGTGGACGCCGTCGGCGAAGAAACCGTTTTCCTTGTCGGTGCTGAGATTGTCGAACGGGGAGGACCGCGATGGATTTGTCGGTCGCAGCAGGCGCAGCAGGCACGGCGGCGGCAGCGACGGCGGGCGAAACGAGCTTCGTTTCAGAGGCGGCTTGCGTGGAGCCAGCGGAGCTTTCTTTCGCCGCCGGCCGCAGCGCAAAATAGGCGACGAGTGCGAGCACGACGGCGCCGAGCACGGCGGACCAGAGCGGGAAGACGCGCTTGGATTGTTGTAGGGCGGGGTCGCCGAACCCCGCCCTTGCGCTTTGATCGTCGGAGGGCGGCGGGGTTCGGCGACCCCGCCCTACA
>JANOAF010000161.1:0-13615 GCA_031411015.1 Opitutaceae bacterium
TGGGCGAGAGGCTTGGCATGTTATCTTGGTCGGATGCGTGGTTTTAGTTTGGCCCGAGCGGTTGCGTGCGCTGGGGACTAATCGGGGCGTTGGGCTCGCACGCGAGCCGACTTACAGAATCCGAGGCCGCTCACTCAACGGCCCGGTTCTACAACTGAACGATAGCCCAAATTTAAGCGGGCTTTGGACTCAGTGGCGCGTGGTGACGCTAAAGCTCCACGTGGTCGGCTCCGCGTAGCGGTAGATGTAATTCGGGCGCTTCGCCGTGGTGTTGTAGGACGTCGCGCCCGTGATGCGGTAGCGGCTATTGCCGATCACGGGATCGTAGATATTCTGCACGCCGAGCCGGAAGGTGGTGAAATATTTATTGAGCACGCGGCGGTCGTAGAGGAGGTAGCCACTGAGCGGAAACGACGCGCCGGCCTTGTAGCTCACGCCATCGAAAATCGCGACGTTGTAGTCTGGACCGTAGACGCCGCTGAGGCCGGCGCGCAGGCCGCGCACCCACGGGGCCTGGTAATCCATGACGATGCTCCCGGTATAGGGCGAACTGCGACGGCCCGCGACGGCGTCGGTCAGCGTGTTGGCGCCGAGCACGGTGCGGGCGTTGTTAAGGACGGCGGGAAGTTCCGCCATCGTGCGGTCGCCGCCGGTCGCGTTGGCCGCAGTGGTGCGCTCCTCGGCGGCGGTGAGGTAGGCGCGGAACTGGGAGAAGTCCGCCTGCGCACGCACCTTCGTGGCGGAAAACGTGACGCGGGTCTGGAGTCCTTTCCAGCGCTGGCCCTGCAGCGTGAGCTCGAGGCCGCGCGACTGCTCGTTGGAATTCACCGTGCGGCGCTCGTTGTTGAGCCCGTTGACGACGGTGACGTAGCGCGGGTCGGCCGGCAAAATATTGTTCGGATTGATCAGGTCCTCAAGCTGGGTGAGGTTGAGCGAGTCGGGCAGCCAGGCATAGGCGGCGTTGACGCGCTTGATGTCGTAGAAGCCGAGCGTGTAGGTGAGCTTCCGCTGGAAGATATCGCCCTTCAGGCCGACTTCCTTCGTCTTGCCGCGGACCGGCCCGATGTCGGGGCCGAAGAAAACCTGGCGCGACTGCCAGTTGAACGACTCGGAATTTACGCCATAGACGTTCATGCTGATCGCATCGCCGCGGAGCACGGAGACGGTGAGTCCGGCCATCTGGCTTGTGGCGGCGAGATCGAAGCGCGGATCGTATTCGTAGGCGCCGGGATTGTCCCACGGCATGCCGGGATGACGGAAGTTACCCCGCGCATCGGTGGCATAGGTGGCCTCGGTCGGGATTTTGCGCGAGAGGCGGTTCCAGCTCATGCCGATGAGTGAGTGGACGCGGCCGCCAAAATATTCGCCGGACATCGAAGCGGTCTGCGTCTGGGCATAGCGGATGTCGACGTAGGGACCGGTGATGGTCGTGCTTTCGTAGATCACGGGCTTGAACGTCGGCGTGGTTTTCAGATTGGGCAGGAGAAACTGGTCCCAAAACGCCGTGGTGCCGAAACCCGGATCGTCGAGGTAGGCGCGAAGGCGGACGCCGTTGTTCACGTAGGTGCCGGTGCCGAGCTCGTTGGCAAGGCCGGTGCGGCGGGAAAGCTTCATATCGCGCTGCTTGAGCGCGGTGACGACGAGGAGCTGTTTGCCCCAGCGGCCGAAGTCGAAGGGATACACGGCGGCGATGCGCCCCGCCTTCACGACGTTGCCGAAAATCTTGAAGGCCGCACCGCCGATGGCTTCCTCGATGTAGGGCCGGCCCGCACTATCCACGCTCAGCACGGGCGGAGTTTGCGATGTCCCGAAGGAGTTGTCGTTCCGGTCCTCGTGCTGGAACTGCTGGTTGAACGCGACCTCGATCGCGAGTTTGCCGATGCGCTGCTCGAGCGTGACGTTGGCGACATTGAAGATGCGGTTGTTGTAATCGACCGTGCCGAGCATGTTCGTGTATTGGTCGAAGCCGCTGAAGGTCTTGAATGTGCCATTGGGCAGGCGCACGCCCTGCGTCTGCCCTTGCAGGAGTGAAACCTGGTTGCCCGAGGGACCGCTGCGGTCCGTCGCCAGCACTGGAAACGTTGCGGTGCGCTGAAAAATTTCTCCATCGGAGGTGTAATACCACTGGTTGTTGCTGCTAAAGCCGCGACCGGCGGCGGCGACATCGTTGATCGCGAGCGCGCTGTCGGCGCGGATGCGGTGGGTCTCGCCGCGCTCCAGCTCGACGCGGACGGTGGTGGTCTTGAACGGCTCGTAGGTGAAGGCGAGATCACCGGCGCGGAAGACGTCGTTGGTGCCCTTGACGTAGGTCTTGTTGCGGCGGTTCACGAGATTCATGCGCACGAAAAAATTGTCGCGGATCTTGCGGTTCACATCGAGCTGCACGCGGTAGGCGTCGTAGGAGCCGACGCTCACGAAGAGCTCCTCCATGTTCCGCGACCGCGCGCGCTTCGTGTAGATCGTCGCCTGGCCGCCGGGATTCGAGTCACCGAACATGAGCGAGTTCGATCCTTTGTTGAAATCGAAGCGCTCGACATTGTAGGCGTCGGACGGGACGAACCACGTGAAGAAATTCCGCGAGCTGCCGCTGCCGCCAAGGCCGCGGTAGGTGATGCGGTCGTCGTTGCGCGACTCAAGCCGCGGCGTGACGTTGACGCCCGCGACGTATTGCGCGGCGTCCTCCATGTTGAAGGCCCCGAGGTCACGCATGAATTCGGCGGTGATGACGTCGACCGTGACGGGAAGCTTGGCGAGTTCTTGATTGGTGCGGCTGCCTATGAGCGTGGTGGTGGCCAGCCACGACTTGTCATCAGTCTCGGAGACGGTGAAAGGGGAAAGCGCGACAACATCTTCGGCCGGGGGCTGAGTTGCCGGCTGAGCACCGGGCGAACGGCAGGCGGTGGCTGCGATGGTAGCTAACGCGACAAAGCAATTGAGGTTCATAGGGTGGGTGGGGTCTGGGTCAGGCGGCTAAACATTGCATGCCGACTTCGCACGACAAGGGAAGAAATCAGGCGAGTTGCGCAAACCGTCGCGGCAGTTTGCCGTGGAAATGGATGGCGGAGAAGGAGCGCTTCGAACTCTCGGAACCTTGCGGATCGCATCTTGGGCAAATCGCCGGTTTCGACGACTCCGCCCCCCTTTCCATCGTGCTGCTGGGGCCGTCCCCGTTCGCGAACCACGCTCCCGACAGGGTATTCTCGCAGGGCTCCGCAATAGTTGAAGGTTTTGCCACGCAGCGCGCGTCCGTTAAAACTCCAGTTGCATCCTTATGCGGGGGTGTTTTGGTTGCGGTTTCGAAGCGATGATCGAACTCATCCCAAAAAATCTGCGGCGATGGCAATCGATGCTCCGGCGAGGGGTGTTTATCGGCTTGTTTGTCCTCGGGCCGACCCTGGTGCAGGCCTGCAAGGAGTGCGGCAATCTTCTGAACCTTTCACTGCAGGAGCTCTATAATCTTGAGATCGTGCAGATGAATGCTCTCGGGGCGCACATGCACCCGGCGGGCGAGCGAATGTTTGGCTACCACTACATGTTCATGAACATGGAGGGCATTCGCGACGGCCGGACCAGCGTGAGCCCGGCGCAGGTTTTTGCGCGGCATCCGAGTTACACCGTGGCGCACGTAAGGATGGAGATGCACGAGCACATGTTCGACGCAATGTATGCGCCGACGGATCGCATCACGCTCATGGCGATGCTGCCTTACAAGCGGATGACCATGCTGCATACGACGCCAACCGGCGTGATGTTCACGCAACGCGCGCGCGGCGTCGGGGATTTGGAAATTATGGGGATGTTCACCGTCGCCGGTGATATCAAGCAGAGCGGCCACCGCTTGATGATCGATGCGGGTATCAGCCTGCCCACCGGCTCGACTAATGTGGAGGATCACGATCGCGGCGACCCGACCAAGCCGCTCGTGAAACTCGAATATCCTATGCAGCTGGGCTCGGGCACCTACGATTTGCTCCCGGGCCTGACGTATCTCGGCGATTCCGCTAAGTGGGCCTGGGGCGTGCAGGCGATGGCGACGTTGCGCGTCGGTCGCAACTCCCGCGACTACCGCTTGGGTAACCAATATCGGGTGTCCGGTTGGGTCGCCTATGGTTGGTCGGACTGGCTGGCCCCGTATGTTCGGATCGAAAACCAAATTTCCAACAATATCTCGGGTCGCGATCCCGCCTATGGGCTTGTGCCGAAGAGCGGGGAGGCCAGTCCCAACAAGCAGGCTGGGGAACGCGTGAATCTTTTGCTCGGCGTCAACCTCTACGCCCCGAAAGGTTCGCTCAAGGGAAACCGCCTCACCCTCGAGGCGGGCTCCGCCATTTACGAGCGGCTGAATGGGCCGCAGCTCAGCCTCGATTATTCGTTAAAGTTTGGGTGGACCTATGGCTTCTAACCTCCACCGCAATGGGTCGTGGTGTCTGCCGCGCCTGGCACTGTTGCTCATGGCGGCGGTCGTCCTGACGCCCGCCCGCGCCAACACGCGGGAGTATGAAATCAAGGCGGCTTACCTCTACAATTTCATCAACTACATCGACTGGGTCGACCAATCGCTCGTGCCGGCTGGAGGGACGATCACCATTGGAGTTTTCGGGGAAAATCCATTTGGGCCGGCGCTGGCCCCGCTCAACGGCAAACAGGTCAGGGGGCGGACGCTGGCGGTGAAGGAAGTGGCCTCGGCGGCGGATCTGAAGTCCTGCCAAATCGTTTTCATCGGTCCTTCCGAGAAACTGCGCTACGAGGCGATCCTCGTCAGTCTCCGCGACGCGAAGGTTCTCACCGTCAGTGAAATTGAAGGCTTTGCGGAGCACGGGGGCATCATCAATTTCATTTCGGAACGCAACAAGGTCCGCTTCGAAATCAATCCCGACGCCGCGCGCAGCCAGGGTCTCACGATCAGTTCGGAACTGCTCAAACTGGCGCGGCTCGTGAAGCTGTAGCCCGGAGATGCTGCGAACCGCAGGTCGTTTCCCAGTATCGCCCACGCGATGATTCCCGTCCTGAGCCGCCGCACGATCAAGGCCAAGCTTACGACGCTGGTCATGCTTACAAGCGGACTGGCGCTCCTGATTTCCGTCACGTTGATCGGGATCAACGATACGGTGCTTTTTCGCCGCGCGATGGTGCAGGATCTCCGCACGCTCGCCGCAATCATCGGCGCGATTGGCAGCTCGGCGCTCGATTTCGACGACGAGGCTGCCGCGACCAAGACCCTGGCGACGCTCGCGCATCGGGGTCACATCGTGCGTGCCGCAATCTACAACAAGGAAGGGAAAGTGCTGGCGGGCTTCGAACGCGGGAGCGCTGAAAAGGCCGCCGCTTGGCCGAGCCCGCGGTTGGACGGCCACGAATTCGCCGACGGAGAGCTCGTTCTGTTTCAGGCGATTGAGCGGGCAGGGGAAAAAATCGGCACCATTTACCTGCGTCTTGATTTGGAGGAGCTCCGCTCGCTCATGACGCGCTACGTGATGATCGGGGCGGCGATCTTGGTGGGAGCGCTGCTCGTCACGCTGCTGGTGGCCTCCAAGCTCCAGCAGTCGATTTCGCGGCCGATTCTGGATCTCGCGAACACCGCGCGGGAGGTTTCGGAGAACAAAAACTACTCGGCGAGGGCGGTGAAGCGCACCGACGATGAACTCGGTTTTCTCATCGATCGCTTCAACGAGATGCTGGGCCGCATCGAGCAGCACGAGCGCGAACTCAAGGCGGTGAACGGGCAGCTGGTGGAGTCGCAGCAGCACGCGATGGCCGCCACCCAGGCGAAGAGCCAGTTTCTCGCGAACATGAGCCACGAGCTGCGCACGCCGCTGAACGCGATCATCGGCTACAGCGAAATGTTGCAGGAGGATGCGGAGGATGCGGGCGACACGACGGGCGTCGCCGATCTCAAAAAGATCCACACGGCCGGCAAGCACCTGCTCAATCTGATCAACGATATCCTCGACCTTTCCAAAATCGAGGCGGGTAAGATGGAGCTTTATCTTGAGACGTTCGATCTGGGCACGCTGCTCGGCGACGTTGTCACAACCGTCGAACTGCTCGTGAAGAAAAACCAGAACCGCCTGATCTTCACGGCGGGCGTGAACCTCGGGTCGATTCGGGCCGATCTCACGAAGGTCCGGCAGTCGCTCTTCAACCTTTTGAGCAACGCCACGAAGTTTACCGACAACGGCACGGTCACGCTCGACGTGCGGCGCGAGCCCGCAGCTGGCGGCGACTGGATTGTTTTTCGCGTGAGTGATTCGGGCATCGGCCTTTCGCCGGAGCAGATGAACCGGCTGTTCGAAGCCTTCACGCAGGCCGATGCTTCGACCGTGCGGAAGTTCGGCGGCACCGGCCTCGGCCTGACGATCACGCGGCGGTTTTGCCGGCTGATGGGAGGGGATGTTACGGTCGAAAGTCAGGCTGGAAAAGGCTCCACGTTCACGATTCGGATTCCGGCCCAGGTGGCGCCGGTCGAGCCGCCCGAACGGCGTGCGCTCGTGAATTTGGGATCCGTGCCGACGGAGGGCAACACGGTGCTCGTGATCGACGATGAGGCGTCCGCGCGCGACTTGCTGCAGCGTTTTCTAAACAAGGAGGGTTATCACGTGGAGTGTGCGGCCAACGGTGCCGACGGCATACAACTGGCGAAAACCATCCTCCCTTCGGTCATAACCCTCGACGTCATGATGCCCGGCATGGATGGCTGGGCCGTGCTCACGGCGCTGAAGGCCGATCCCGTCACCATGGCTATTCCGGTGATTATGCTGACGATCGTGGACGACAAGAATCTCGGTTACGCGCTCGGGGCAGCCGACTACGTGAGCAAACCCCTCGATCGCGAACGGCTCGCGGGGGCGCTGCAGAAATTCCGCAATCTCCCGGCACCGCGCACCGTGTTAATCGTAGAGGACGATGGCCCCACGCGCCTCCTGATGGCCCGCATGCTGGAAAAGGAGGGCTGGACGACGATGCAGGCGGCGGACGGAGTGGCGGGGCTGGAGCAACTGGAACACCACAAGCCGGCTTTGATCCTGCTCGACCTAATGATGCCGCGGATGGATGGCTTCGCGTTTGTTGCCGAACTGCACAAGCGCGCTGAGTGGCGGTTGATCCCGGTCGTGGTCGTCACGGCAAAAACGCTCACCCCGGAGGATCGCTTGCAACTGAGCGGCTATGTGGAAAAAATTCTCCAGAAGGAGGCTTTTACCCGCGACGAACTGTTGCTGGAAGTGCGGGAGTTGGTTCAGCGCTGCATCCGGCAGGATATGGGCAAAAACGGCTGGGTGATCTAGGGGTCGCACCGGACCGAAGGAAAATTTCCATGACAAAAATTCTTTTAGTCGAGGACAACGAGATGAACCGTGACATGCTCTCGCGCCGCCTTGAGCGAAAGGGCTACCGCGTCGTGATGGCGCTCGACGGGGCGCAGGCGGTGGCGATGGCGGAGTCGGAGTCGCCTGCGCTCATCCTGATGGACATGAGCCTGCCCGTGCTCGACGGCTGGGAGGCCACGCGAAAGATCAAGGCGAACCCCGCGACGCGTTCGATCCCGATCATTGCGCTCACGGCTCACGCGATGTCGGGCGATCGGGAGAAAACGATCGAGGCTGGCTGCGACGACTACGACACGAAGCCGATCGAACTCACGCGCCTGTTGGAAAAAATCGCGGTCTTCCTGAAGCCCGGTCCTCCGCCATGAGCTCGGCTTTGCCGGCGAACCTAAAGCACGACCTCCGCACACCGCTGAACCACATCATCGGCTACTGCGAAATGGCGTTGGAGGAGGCGCAGGATTTGGGACGCGCGGAATTTGTCGCCGACTTGCAACGAATTCACGCCGCCGGCCGCCGCCTCGTCACCGTGATCGACGATCTCTTCGATGCGACCCGGCAGGCCAAGGGTGGGGTGGAGGTGGCGGTCCTTCATCACGAGGTGCGCACGCCGCTCAACCAAATCATCGGCTACTCGGAAATGTTGCAGGAAGTGGCGAGCGATTTGGGCCATCATGCGGCGATTCCGGACTTTCAAAAGATTCACCACGCGGCGCGGCAGCTGCTGGACCTGGTGTTCACAAAATTCCTCGCCGCGACCGTGGCGGCGACTCCGCCAGCCGAGGGAGCGACGATTTTCCTGCGCCGCGATGCAACGGCCGAGCGGGGGGTGGGGATTTCCGCAGTGGAGATACTCCTGCCGGTTGAGCCCGGAGCGGTGTTGGTCGTCGACGACAACTCGACCAACCGGGAAATGCTCACACGCCGTTTGGAGCGGCTGGGCCACCGCGTGAGCGCGGCGGAGGACGGCAGCGAGGCGCTGGAGAAGATTCGGGCCCAGGCTTTTGATCTCGTCCTGCTCGACATTCAGATGCCGGTGATGAACGGCCACGAGGTGCTCGCGCAGTTAAAGGCCGACCCGATTTTGCGATTCCTGCCGGTGATTGTGCTTTCCGCGTCGGACGAGTCGGAGAGCGTCGTCCGCTGTATCCAGATGGGCGCGGAGGATCATCTCCGCAAGCCGTTCGACCCCGTGTTGCTGCAGGCGCGGATCAACGCGAGCCTGGAGAAAAAAAGGCTCCGCGATCGCGAGGCGTCCCACCTCCGCCAGATCGAGGAGGAGCGGCGGCGCAGCGATGAGCTGCTGCACATCATTCTGCCGCGTAATGTGGCGGCGGAATTGAAGGCCACGCAGGCCGTGGTGCCGCGTCGCATCGAAAATGTCGGCGTGCTTTTTTGTGACCTCGTCGGGTTCACCGCGTTTTCCGACCGGCATCCGCCGGAGGAAATCATCGGCTACTTGCAGCAGCTCGTGGAGCGGTTCGAGGATGTCGCCGCGCGCCATGGTCTGGAGAAAATCAAGACGATCGGGGATGCTTTCATGGCCACGGCGGGTTTGCTGGAGCCTTCGGAATCCTCGGCCCTAAATTGCGTGCGCTGCGGCCTGGAGTTGATCGCGGTGGCGAAGGCCTGCCCGCCGCACTGGCAGGTGCGCGTCGGTGTCCACGTCGGGCCGGTGGTCGCGGGCGTCGTCGGCCGGAAGAAATACCAATATGATGTATGGGGCGACACCGTGAACATCGCCGCGCGCATGGAGCAGGCGGCGCCGGCGGGCGCGGTCTGCGTCAACGCCGAAGCTTGGCGCATCGTAAACGCGTTTTGCGTCGGTCATTCGCTCGGCACGGTCGCGATCAAGGGCAAGGGTGAGCAGGAGATTTTCCAGGTGACGGGCTGAGGATTGTTCCCGCGCGCAGTGGCAGTGCCTTGAGGAATTAGGGGACGGGGCACGAATCGCAGCGGGAATGTTTTGTAACCATCAAAGGTCGGAGCGGTGTGTTCTATCGCCTGTCGCGGCGCCGGAATGGCTTTGTTCTCCTAATACCAAACTCTGAATATTCGTGGACGTTGGTATTAAGCGATTCGCCAGAATTCTGGGAAACCGAGGCCGAAACTGGGAATGGTTGTCCAAATGGACCTTCCTTGGGTTGGATAACCCGTCCAAGTCACGGGCGACCACACTGACTTTGCCACGGATTTCCCGAGTAGGGAAAACCAAAATTGGCGGAGAGGGAGAGATTCGAACTCTCGGAACCTTGCGGTTCGCATCTTTAGCAAAGATGTGCTTTAGACCACTCAGCCACCTCTCCAAAATTGGACCGCGAGCGAAACGCCGTCGGGACAAAGTGCAAGGCGGATTTCGTCGCACCCATTTTAACCCGGGATTCCGCGGCGAATCGCGAACCGCGGCGTGAATTCCTAACCGCTCCGCTCAGTTCTCCTCGTCGGTCGGTCGCTTGAGTTCATCGCGGCATTCCGCGATGACGCGCAGCCAGACTTCGCGGAGGTCGAAGAAGCGGGGCAACGACTGCTCGCGCCAAGCCTGCACGTGCGGGAGGCGGGCGGTGGTATCGGCATTCAGCAGCGCCAGTGAGCTGTTGAGCACGCTCATCGCGCGCTTGAACAAACTCACGGCCATCGCGTAGTCACCGAAATCGAGAGCATGAATCGCTTGCGCGGCCTGTTCTTCGCCGCGGTGCATGGAGCCGAGCAGAGCGAGCGCGAGCGGTTGTGGCACGCGATTGGAATCCGCGGCCAGCGCACACCACGAGCGGGACAGGCTGAGGTAGATCGCCTTGGTCGAGATGTAGACGGGATTTTTATGCAGCGTGTAGACGTCATCCGGATCGTCGGCCTCGTCGTCGTCGGAATCGTCCTCGCTGTCGTCATCTTCCCAGACGTCGGAGCCCCATTCCATTTTCTCCGCCACTGTGTCGATCCGCTCGGGATCGGCGGAGCAGGCCTCGTAAAAACGCAGGTAGCGGTGAATCACCTCGTCCTGCTCGCGCATGTAGCGCTCCCAATCGAATTCGTTCCAAGCGACATCGCCGCGATCTTCCCACTGGTTTTCCGCGCCGCCGTCCGAGTTTGAGTTGCTCATCGGTTGGGCGCAAAGTGACGGTGGTAAGTTGGAGATGGCAAATTATTTTCTGGGCATAACGCGTCGGCGTTTTGCGGGTTGAACGTCGATCGGGCGACTCCTACCGTCCCGCCTCCTCATGGCAGACGTGCATCACGAAACTGTTTTCTTCACCGGCCATGTGCAGGGCGTGGGCTTTCGCTATTCCGTGCTGCAAGTGGCGAGAGAGTTCGAGGTCGCGGGTTTTGTGAGCAACCTCGCCGACGGCCGCGTGCTGCTGGAGGTGGAGGGTGGGGCCGCCGAGAGCGCGGCGTTTGTCGCCGCGGTGGAGGAGAAGATGCACGGCTACGTGCGGAAGGTGGAGCGCAGCAGCGGACGGCGCGGCGCGCAGTTTGCCGGCTTCGTCATCAAGTAAGCCGATGCCCGCGAACTCCTCTTCGGAACCGTCGCCTCCCGTGCCCGCGCTTGAAATCCGCGGGTTGGTAAAGGATTTCTCGCCGGGGATGCGCGGGCTTAAGCTGCGTGCCGTCGATCACCTTCAGCTGACTGTTGCCCCCGGCCAAGTCTACGGCCTCCTCGGCCCGAACGGCTCGGGGAAGAGCACAACGATCAAGTTACTGCTGGGCCTGCTCGAACCCACGGCGGGCTCGTGCGCGATCTTTGGCGTGCCGAGTGGTCGCGTGGAGGCGAGGCGCGAGGTGGGCTACCTGCCGGAGTCACCATATTTCTACCGGCATCTCTCCGGGCGCGAGTTGGTGCGGTTCTACGCGCGGATGTGCGGCATGGGCGGTGCGTCGCTGGAGGCGCGGCTTGGCGAAGTGCTGGCACTCGTCGGGCTCAGCGCTGCAGCTGAGCGCCGAGTCGGCACGTATTCGAAGGGCATGCTCCAGCGCATCGGACTCGCGCAGGCGCTCGTGCACGATCCGAGGCTGCTGATTCTCGACGAGCCGACGGCGGGCGTCGATCCCGTGGGCACGGCGGCGATCACGGAGCTGATTTTGCAGCTCAAAGCGCGGGGAAAAACCGTGCTCATCACGTCGCACCTCCTCGGCCAGATCGAGGACATCTGCGATCGCGTGGCGATTCTCGACCGGGGGAAATTGATTTTGGAGGGCGCCGTGGCCGAACTCGTCGGCCGCAGCGATCGGCAGGCGCTCGTGGTCGAGGCGCTGCCGGAGGGTGAGCTGGCGGAGCTGCGCGCCTGGCTCGCGGCCCGCGGCCGAAAACTGGAGGCGGTCGAGACGCCGCGCAACCGGCTCGACCGAATCTTTCTGGATCGGGTGGGGAGGAACGACGCGTGAGCGCGGTGCCGTTTTCGTTTTGGCGCGCGCTCTTGATCGCGCAGAACACGCTGCGCGAGGCCGCGCGGCAGAAGTTGTTTTTGTTTTTTCTGCTGCTCGCGCTCGCGCTGGTGGTCGGAGCGCGCTGGTTGCGCGATTTCAGCTTTGGCGCCCCGGAGCTAAAATTTCTCGCCGACTGCGGATTTGGCGCGATGGCTTTTTTTGGCGCGGCGCTCGCGATCACGGCGACGGCGCAATTGTTCTTCAGCGAAATTGAAAATCGCACGGCGCTGACGCTCCTCGCCAAGCCGGTGTGGCGCGCGGAATTTATCCTCGGCAAGTTTCTTGGCGTCGCGGCCGTGACGGCGATTTTTTGCGCGATGCTTACGCTGCTGCTGATGGCGGTGCTACGTTGGCGCGAGGGTGAGTTGATGCGGGAGTTTCCCGAGACCTTCGCGTCAGGCGGCGCCGTGAGTTATGCGATGGTCGCCCTCGGCGGACTGATGCAGTGGCTCAAACTCGCGGTGCTCGTCGCGCTCGCGCTACTGGTCGCGAGTTTCGCGCAGACGCAGCTCTTCACCGTGGTGACGGGATTTTTCATCCTCGTGATCTGTCATTTGCAATATCTCGCGCAGGATGCCTACGCGCGCGCCGGCTCTTGGTTTGCGCAGAACATCGGGGGCGGGCTGGCGGCGGTGTTTCCCAATTTCCAACTCTTCGCGGTCGCCGATTCGCTCAATGCCGCCGATGCGCCGTCCGCGGCGCACGTCGCACGCGTGGCGCTTTACGCGACGGGCTACATCGCGGTGGCGGGTGCGCTGGCGGTTTATTGTTTTCGCAAACGTGAAATATGAGGGCCGGCGCGCTCACCACGGCGATTGTGATCACGGTCCTCGCGCTGGCGGGAACGCTGCTCAATCGCGTGGCCGCGCCGGCCTGGTCGGCGGCCCGCGCAAAGCAGCCGGCGCTCAAACTGGATTCGTCGGTGACGGCGGCCGGACAAGGTGTGACGCTCGCGCTGCTGGGCGGCTTTCGCGCGCTCGTGGCCGATGCCGCGTGGCTGCGGATGTATGCGCGGTGGGAAGCGCGCGATTTACCCGCGGTGGAGACGCTGATTCGCGTCGTCTCCGCGATCGATCCGCGACCGGTGTATTTTTGGATCAACGGGGCGCGTATTCTCGCCTACGATTTTCCGGTGTGGCGGATCGAAGCGACGGGCGGTTTCGAGGCGGTCGCGGGTCCGGCGCAGGAGCGAATCAAGCGCGAACAGGCGCAGCTCGCGCTCAACCACCTCGACGCGGCGATGGCGTTTCATCCCGCGAGTGCGGACCTGTGGACGGAGCGGGGTAGCATCGAGCTGAACAAGCTCCGCGATCTCGCGGCGGCGGCGGAGAGTTTTCGGCGGGCGTGGGAACAGCCGCGCGCGCCGTTCTATGCGGCGCGGGTGCACGCGGAGCTTTTGCGCCGGCAGGGAAAAAAAACCGAGGCGCTCGCTTGGCTGGTGCAAATCCACCCGTTGCAACCGCCCGATCCCGAGGGCGGGCAGGAGGATGTCGTGCTCCAGCGCATTCGGGATCTGGAGCGCGAGTTGCGGGTCGCGCCCGAGCGGGCCTACCAACCGGCGCGATGAAGATTGCGCGCGCGAACGCGAAAGGCTTGATCGCCCGTGCCTCCTGGCCGCCTGAGTGGCGCCGGTTTCGCCGATGATTTCTGTTTCCCCTTCGTTTCTTCTCGGGTCGCTGCTGCTCCTCTGGTTTCCCCGGTTGTGGCTGCGCCGCGGCCTCGCGCGCTTGGCCCCGCGGCGGCGCAAGTCGGCGAAGAATCCGCTCATCACGGAGCCTTGGCGCGAACGTGAGCCAGGCGATCCGCAGATTAATTTTCGCGCGGAGTTCACGAAAGTCGTCAACTACGTCGATCTCCTTCGGGCGGGTTTCGGC
>JANOAF010000162.1:0-5700 GCA_031411015.1 Opitutaceae bacterium
CTCTTTCAGTTGATGGAGGGTGAAAAGAAGGCCGTGAAAAAGACCGGCAAGAATTGGTAACGCCATGCGCCTCGCCCGACTCCTCCCGTTGGTTTTCCTCTCGCTCGTCGCCAGCCTGACCGCGCGCGCCCAGTCCGTTCGGTGGGAGCCCGCCGAGAACGGCACGGCGAGCGCCGTGGTGCTCGTCTACGAAAACTGCGAACCCGACGGCCAGCCCGAGCTGCCGGCGATCGCCGGCGTCACGTTCACATTCATCGGCCGGACCGAGAGCATGAACATGGACAATTTTCAGACGACGCGCTCGGTGAGGCTCAGCTACCTCGTGCGCGGGCGGCAGGGCGCGCCAGTGCAAATCCCTGCCTTCACCGCCAAGACAACCCGCGGGCCCCAGCGGGTCGCCGCGTTCAACGCCGCCGCGCCCGCGGCTCCGCTGGAGTCGGTCGCGAGTTCGCGGCTTATCCCGGAACGCACGAGTGTTTGGGCAGGTGAAGTATTCGGCCTCAACTACGAGCTCTCCGCCTTACGCCGCACGAACCCGCAGATTTCGCCGACCTTCGACTGGAATGCCGCTCCGCTCGTGGCGGAGGATTGGTCGAAGCCCGAGGTGACCGAGGCCGGCGCGGCCAACGACCGCCGCGTGAACGTCCTCTTCCGCACCCGTGCCGTCGCGAAGACCCCGACCACCCTCAAGGTCGAGGCTGCCGGCCACCTCCTCAGCATCCAGACGGGCACGACATCCTTCGGCGGCCTGTTTTCCCAGCCGCGCATGGAGCAGGTGTCCGTCACCTCCGATCAACCCGTCATCGAGGTGCGACCGCTGCCCGCGGCACCGCCGGGTTTCAGCGGCGCGGTCGGCCAATTCAAACTTGTCTCCAAAGTCGTCCCCGAAAAAGCCGGCGTGGGCGAACCCGTCACGTGGACGCTCGAGCTCAGCGGCACCGGCAACTGGCCCGAGATCGCCGGCCTGCCGACCCGCGAGGTCTCCAACGATTTTCAAGTCGTGCAGCCCAAGGCCAAGCGCACGCCGAGCGAGGGCAAGCTCTTCGATGTCGCGCTCGCCGAAGATGTCGTGCTCGTGCCCGCCAAGGCCGGCAGCTACGCGCTCGGCCCCATCGCGTTCACCTACTTCGATCCGAAGAGCGGCAGCTACAAAACGATCTCCGCCCCGCGCACGACCGTCACCATCACCGCGCCCGCCGTGCCCCAGATCAACCTGACCCCGCCGTCGCCGCAGGCCAACGAAGCCATGCCGCCGCCGGTCGAGAAAAAATCTACGCCACCCACCGCGCCCGCCGCACCCACCGCCATCCCGCGCGATCCGCTGCCCGGATCGGCTGCGGCCAGCACGCCACTCCCGACGAGCACGCTCGCAAGCCTGAGTCTGGCGCCGTTCGCCGCGTTGATTCTTTTCTGGGGCTGGCTCGCCGTCCGCCGCGCCCGCGAAACCGATCCGCTTCGACTGCGCCGCGAGGCCCGCGAACGCCTCGCCGCGACGATTGGAAAGATCGGAAGCTCTCCGCCCCCGGCTCTCAGCTCTCAGCTCTTAAATTGGCAGCGCGACAGTGCCGTGCTCTGGCAGATCGCGCACGCCGCACCTTCGGCCACTGCATTCGATGGAGGCGGGGTGCCCCCACCCCGCTCTTCCGAACCACGGGGTGAGGGCACCCCGCCGACAGTCTCCTCGGCCTGGGCCACGTTGTGGCTCGAAGCGGATCGCGCGCTTTACGGCGCGAAGCCGGAACTGCCTGCAGACTGGGTGGCCCGCGCGCAAGCGGCCCTCGTTGCCAAACCTGTCCCCGGCTTCAATCCGCTGCGCCTGTTCCTTCCGCGCAATCTCCTGCCGTTCGCCGCGCTTGTCGCCCTGCTGCTTGTGCCGGTCGCGCTGCTGCGCGCCGCTGAACTCGATGCCGCCGCCGCGTATCGCAAAGCCGACTTCGCTGCCGCGGAGAAAGGCTGGCGCGCCGCCCTCGCAGGGGCGCCGACCAACTGGATCGCGCGGCACAATCTCTCGCTGGCGCTCGTGCAACAGGAGCGGGCCGGCGAGGCCGCCGCCCATGCCACCGTCGCCTTCGTGCAAAACCCCGCTGATCCGTCGGTGCGCTGGCACTTCGCTTTCGCCACGGAAAAATCTGGCAGCGCGCCTGGCTCGCTCGCGCCGTTTTTGAATCCCTCCTCGCTCCCCTCTCTCGCGCAGCGGGCCTCACCCGCAGTGTGGCAACGCCTGCTGGTCGCCTCGGCGGTGTTAGTAGCGTTGTGTCTGGGTCTGTTTCTCACTCATGCCTACCAGCCCCTAGGACCGTTCGTTTGGATTCTCGCCACGGCGGGACTCATCGTCGGCTTGGGCTTGAGCGCGATTTCATTCGTCGGCTGGCGGACCTACGGCACGGCGGCACACCCCGACGCCGCCATCGTCGCGCGCGCGACAACCCTCCGCTCGCTCCCCACCGAAGCCGACACGCAGCAAAAAACTTCCCCGCTCGCCGCCGGCTCCCTTGTTACCACAGATAAAATTTTCCTCGGCTGGACCCGCGTCGCCTTCGACAACGGCCAGACCGGCTGGGTGCGAAAAGAAGAACTGGTCGGGCTCTGGAAGTAGTCCGCGTCGTCTCGCACGGCCACGTTCCTCCTCGGCACGCTCAACCCACGCGCGGGGCCATCGTCTTCCGCACCATCCGGGCCATCGACTCCTCGGGGTTGAGCGCGGACACGCGCGCGACTTCGACCCACGCGAGGTCCTTGGACTCGTTGGAAATGATCAGCGGCTCGCTCTCGTCCGCCTCGATCATGAAACGCAGGTCGTAGTGATAGTGCCCGGGGTCGGCCTTGCGCGGGGGAATCCAGTGGCGGTCGAGATCGAAGATTTCGGTAGAGAGGACACGGAGGCGCGTGAGCCCGCTCTCCTCGCGCGCCTCGCGCAACGCCACCGCAAGCAAATCGCCGTCGCCATCAGCGTGCCCGCCGAGTTGAAGCCACTTGTCGAGTTTGAGATGATGCGTGAGCAGCGTGCGCGTGCGGTCGCGATTCACGATCCACGCCGAGCCAGTGAGGTGGCCGGGCACGCAGGTGCGCAGCAGGCAGTCGGCGTGCGCTTCGACGAACAACATCGTTTCAGCCGTCATCGCGGCCTCGTGGGCATCGAGCGAGCGCGCGGCGTGGACGCGGAGGAGTTGAAGAACGGCGGCGCGCTGCATTGTATTGTAGGGCGTCTGTCTTGCAGACGCCGCTATTCGTGGGCGGACGGAACGGCGTCGGCAAGACAGACACCCTACCGATGCACGCATCGCCCTCACCGCGTCTCAAACCACTTCGCCTCCGCCTTCGCGGTCGCGGCGGCTTCGATTTGGGAAAAGATTTCGGGGACGGTGTTCGCGACGCGGAAGAGATCCATGTTCGAGGGTTTGAAGAAATTGTCGCCGAGCATGCGGTCGAAGAGCTGGAGCAGCGGGTCGTAGAAGCCGTCCTGGTTCAGAAAGACGCAGGGTTTTTTCACGACGTCGAGCTGGCGGAGGGTGAGGATTTCCAGGATTTCCTCAAGCGTGCCCCAGCCGCCGGGGAGCGAGACGAAGGCGTCGGCGCGCGTTTCCATGAGGAGCTTGCGCTCGCGCATGGTGATGACGGTGACGAGTTCGTCGGCTGCGTCGTAGGCGAGTTCGCGGGCCTTCATGAATTCGGGGATGACCCCGACGACGCGGCCGCCGCTCTGCGTCACGGCGCGTGCAATGGCGCCCATCATGCCGGTCTTGCCGCCACCGTAAACGAGGCCCCAGCCGCGCGCGACGAGTTCGCGGCCCAGCTCAGCGGCGGCGGCGTAATACTTCGGGTCGAGCCGGTCACTGGAGGCGCAATAAACGCAGAGGAGCTTGGGCATGGGAATAAGTTGAGAGCTGAGAGTTGAGGGTTGAGAGTTCAAACGCAAAGCTCAGCCGCCGGTGCTCCGGTCGCTCAACTCTCACCCTTCAACTCTCAACTTGCCTGCCCCCGTCCCCTACCTCGGCCGCCTCGCGCCCTCGCCCACGGGCTACCTGCACCTCGGGCACGCGCGCACGTTTTGGATTGCGGCGGAGCGAGCGCGGCAGACCGGCGGCGCATTGCTGCTGCGCAGCGACGACCTCGACGCGATTCGCTTTCGGTTGGATTTTGTGGCCGCGATGCTGGAGGACTTGCTCTGGCTCGGGTTCGCGTGGCGCGAGCCGGTCATCACGCAGAGTTCGCGGCTCGCGCGCTATCGCGCGGCGCTCGAAAAACTACACGCAGCGCGACTCATTTTTCCCTGCACCCGCACGCGACGCGATGTGCTCGACGCGATCGGCGCGCCGCACGAGGGCGGCGCGGACGACGAGCCAGTTTACCCGCCGCAGTTCCGTCCGCCGGCCGACGCGCCACTGCCACCGCTCGGCGACAAGATTTCCGTCAACTGGCGCTTCCGCGTGCCCGACGGCGAGGAGCTGGAGTTTCACGACGGTCGCTGCGGCCCTCAGCGCGCCACCGTCGGCCCCGACTTTGGCGACTTCCTCGTCTGGCGCAAAGACGACATGCCGAGCTACCAGCTCGCCTGCGCCGTGGACGACGCGGAGCTGGGCATCACCGAAGTCGTGCGCGGCGCCGATCTGATCAAGAGCACGTTTCGGCAGCTGCTGCTCATCCGCGCGCTCGGCCACGCCGCGCCCGCCTACTACCACGCTCCGCTGATGCTTGATGATCGTGGCGAACGGCTCGCGAAACGGCACGACTCCCTCTCGCTCCGCGCCCTCCGAGCCCAAGGCATGTCGCCAGCACGGATCCTCGATCAATTCAGAAACCAAGAAGCCGGGAATTCCTGACTTTCGTTTATGGCTTTCTGGCTTCTGAATTACTTTCCATGCCGCCCAAAATTGGTGTCCTCAATATTTCTGACCGCGCGAGCGCCGGCATCTACGAGGACACGCCCGGCAAGGCATGCGTCGCGCTACTCCGCGAGTGGCTCGCGACGCCCTTCGAGGTGGACTACAAAATCATCCCCGACGAACGCGATCGCATCTCGGCCGAGTTGCGCCGGATGGCGGACGATGAGCAGTGCTGCCTCGTCGTCACGACCGGCGGCACGGGCCCCGCGCCGCGTGACGTCACGCCCGAAGCCACCCGCGACGTGATCAAGAAGGAGCTGCCCGGCTTCGGTGAACTCATGCGCGCGACCTCGCTGAAGTTTGTGCCCACCGCGATTCTCTCGCGCCAGACCGCCGGTATTCGCGGTCACACCTTAATCGTGAATCTCCCCGGCCGGCCGAAGGCGATCCGCGAAAACCTCGAGGCCGTTTTCCCCGCGATTCCCTACTGCATCGATCTCATCGGTGGACCGCGGCTTGAGACGAACGAGGCGGTGATGAAGGCATTTCGCCCGAAAGCGTGAAGGCTGCACCGCGCCTCACTGAAGGGCGCATCTCACTCTCCTGTCTTCTTTCGAGCGTGCCTCGTGCGCTCCCTCCGCGGACCGGGCGCGGACGAGCCGCGCCCCTACAAGAATCCCAGTTTGCAAGAAACTGAGATGCGCGGTCGCTGAAGCGTGGCATACAGCGGAATCGCAGTTGCTGAATCGCCGTTCGTGCATCCGTTCAGCGCCCCAGTCGCACGAAGCGACGTGGGCTTTTCGTTCCATCCCGCCAGACAAAACATGATTAATTACTCCGCTCCCGATCTCACCCAGCATCCGCCGCGCAGCCTGCG
>JANOAF010000163.1:0-4964 GCA_031411015.1 Opitutaceae bacterium
ACGGCGTGAATCTAAAATCGTGCCGACGCCCATCGTGATCGCGTGCTTGGGCATCGCTTCGAGCGAGCCGAAGACCTCGCTGTTATCCTTCAGCGTCTGCTCGGAAAGAATTTTGATCCACGTGCGCGAGCGGAGCGAGCCGGTGGGCTCGTTGAAACCGATATGGCCGTTGCGGCCGAGGCCGAGGAGCTGGATGTCGATGCCACCGGCGGCGACGATCCGATCCTCGTAGGAACGGCATTCGGCGTGGAGGTTGGCCGCGGTGCCGTTGGGCACGTGGGTGCGAGCGACGTCGATGTTGATGTGCCGGAAAAGATTTTCCTGCATGAAAAACCGATACGACTGCGGATGATCGGCGGGCAGCCCGACGTATTCGTCGAGGTTGAACGTGGTGACGCGGCTGAAATCGAGACCCTCGGTCCGGTGCAGGCGGATGAGCTCCTGGTAGAGTCGCAGTGGCGTGCGACCGGTGGCGAGGCCAAGCACGGCGTGCGGTTTTTCGCGAACGACGCTGGCGATGATTTTGGCACCGAGCATGCAACCGATCTCGGCAGAATCGCGGATGAGAACTTCCATGGGATTTTTTTGCCCACGAAATACACGAATGACACGAAAGAAAATCCTTTCGTTGTCGCGAACTCAGGAACGGGGCTTGGGCTTGAGCTCGGACGCCGGGCAACCACAGCCGCCACCGCAGCCCGGCTGGGTGCGTTTGCGAACAACGCGCGCGACAAGCCACGTCGCTGCGAGCGCGACAAGGACGAGAGCGGCGATGGTTTGAAAATTGGAAGACATGGATTGGTTTAGCACCCTTCAGAATCCGAGGGCACGGCCGCCTTGAAAGACAATGAACGAGAGAATCCAAGCGGTGCCAGTCATGTAGAGGGTTTGAAAGATCGGCCATTTCCACCCGTTGGTCTCGCGCCGGACGACAGCGATGGTGCTCATGCACTGCATCGCGAAGACGTAAAAAATCATCAGCGTGAAACACACGAGCGGCGTGAAGAGCGGCCGGCCGTCCGGCCATTTTGCGGCGAGCATGGCTTGGCGCAGTGGAGCAGTGTCATCGTCTTTCGACTCGGCGTTGAACACGACGCTCATGGTGGAGACGAAGACCTCGCGCGCGGCGAACGAAGTGATAAGCCCGATGCCAATCTGCCAGTCGAAGCCGAGCGGCGCGATCACGGGTTCGAGAGTGTGGCCGGCGCGACCGGCGAAACTCTGTGCGAGCTGCTGCGTTGGCGTGGCCCCTTCCGGTGCTTTGGGATAAGCTGAGAGAAACCACAGCACCACGCTGATACCGAGAATCACGGTGCCGGCGCGGCGGAGGAAGAGCCACGCGCGCTCGAGCATGTGCAGCGCGACATCCTTTAGCGCCGGCATGCGGTAGGGCGGCAGCTCCATGATCATCATGGGCGGCGCGCCTTTGAGCAGGGTGCGCTTGAAGAGCCACGCGAACCCAAATGCGCCAAACGTGCCGAGCGCATACATGAAAACCATGATCCCCACTTTGGTCAGCACGGGCACCCGATCGCCGGGAACGAGCGCGGCGATCATCAGCAGATAGACCGGCAGGCGCGCCGAACAGCTCATGAGCGGAGCGACGAGAATCGTGACGAGCCGATCCTTCGGATCCTCGATCGTGCGCGTGGCCATGATGCCGGGAATCGCACACGCGTAGGAACTCAGGAGTGGAATAAAACTTTTCCCGTTGAGGCCGACGCGACTCATCAACCGATCCATGATGAACGCGGCGCGCGCCATGTAGCCCGTGCTCTCAAGCAGACCGATGAAGAAAAACAAAATCAGAATCTGCGGGAGAAAAACCACCACGCCGCCCACGCCGGCAATCGCACCATCGGTGATCAAGTCGCGGAGATCGCCGGCGGGCACCGCGGACTTTACGGCGTCGGCCAAGGCGGCGATGCGGCCGTCGATGAAGTTCATCGGAAATTCCGCGAGCGTAAAGATGCTCAAGAACAGCGCTGTCATTACGGCACCGAGCGTGAGCCAGCCCCAGAGCGGATGCGTGGCGATGGCGTCGATTTTATCCGAGGCGGTCGGTCCGGTGTGATCCGCGGGCGTGACGGCGCTCGCGCAGATGTTGCCGATCACTTCGTAACGGGAGTTGACGAGGCTTCCAGCCCAGTCGGTCCCCTCTCCTTCCCAGCGGCGTTGCCAGGTGCGGAGAATCTCTGTCGTGCGTGCGCCGAGCGGCGCGGAGCCGGCGACACGAACAGAATCTTGATCGGTGAGGAGCAGGAGCGCCTCGGCGCGGGCGATGAGCGGGGCCTTGCGATCGTTGGCGATCAGTGAGGCCTGCAGCTCGGCGATAGCGGGCGCGATGGGCGCGGGGATGGCCCAAGCGTGACGGGAGAGCGGCAATTCGGCGCGGCTCATCGCGAGCTTCAACTCAATCAGGCCCTTGCCGTTGATTGCTTCGCAGGGAATCACGGGAATGCCGAGTTCCTGCTCCAGTTGCGTGGCGCGCACGCGGAGTCCGGCGCGCACGGCGACGTCCATCATGTTGAGGACAAGAATGACCGGTCGCCCGAGATCGAGAATCTGGTGAACGAGGTAGAGGTTTCGCTCGAGGTTTGTCGCATCGACGATGCAAAGAATCCGGTCGGGCTGCGGCGTGTCGGCGCGGCGACCGAGGAGCACATCGCGTGTCACGGCTTCGTCGGGCGAGCGTGCGGCGAGCGAATAAGCTCCCGGCAAATCGATCACCGTGATCGGCTGGCCGTGCTGCGAGTAAGCGGTGCCGATTTTTTTTTCTACGGTGACTCCGGGATAATTTCCGACTTTTTGTTTCAGACCAGTGAGGGCGTTGAAGAGCGTGCTCTTACCGCAGTTCGGATTGCCCACGAGTGCGTAGACGGGGGTGCGCGCCGGTGCGGCGCCGGTGCTGGCGGTGATGTGGGACGGAAGGCTCATCGCTACGCGGCTGGTTCGACGAGGATTTCGGCCGCCTCCGCCTTGCGCAGAGTGAGGTGATAGCCGCGCACTTTTAATTCGAGGGGGTCACCGAGTGGTGCGGTGCGGACGAGCGTGACGCGGGTGCCGACGACGAGGCCCATTTCGCGGAGGCGTAAGAAGGAGGCGCCGGTTTTGGGAAATTCGCGGACGACAGCCGAGGCGCCGACGGCGAGTTCGGAGAGCTTCATCGCGACGAACGGTGGCCGTTTACCGGCCGCCGATTTGTTCGACCATAATGCCCATCGCCGCGGCGTGGCTCAGAGCGATGCGGGTGCCATTGATCTGGCAGATGAACGGGCCACGACCACCAACTTTGGTCACAAAGGAGGATTCCCCGAAGCCCATTTCGCGCAAGCGCTGGCAGAAGCTGGTATCGCCCGTGAGTTCCCGCACCCGCCCAATTTCACCAGCGGGGAGCTGGCAGAGAGGAATAGGGGGATTGAACGGCGAGGTGGGCATCCGAGGGAGAGGAGACGGCCGAATTGAGACTCGGTTTCAGTAGAGGTGCAAGAAAAAGGCCCGATGGCAGCAAAGCCAGCCGAGCCTTGGATGAGAGGGAGAATTTAGCGGCGACGTCGTTTGACGGCGAGTTGCACGCCGGAATAGCGCACGAGGCTTTGCAGGTGCTCGTATTGCTGGGGATCAAGATGTTTGGCGTCCTCGAGTTCCTTCTCGGCCCGCTTGAGAGCTTCCTCGACCATCTTTTCATCAATCTTCTCTTCGGTGATGGCGTGCTCGGCCAAAATATGGACGCGGTCGCCCTCGACTTCGACGAAGCCACCGCTGACGGCCAAGAGTTGGGAGATGGCACCCTTGGTCACACGCAATTCTCCATGCTCGACCTGCGCGAGCAACGGAATGTGGCCGGGCAGAATACCAACTTCACCCTCAACCGTCGGGATGACGACGGTGTCGATCGTGTCAGAGTAGACCCGTGCATCTGGAGTGACGATTTCGAGAGTCAAAGGCATGGGATGAACGGCGACGAAGCGAAGAAGATAACGGTTCTTAGGTTCTTTGGCGTTTGATTAAGCCTTCTTCGAAGCAGCGAGAACCTCGTCGATGCCGCCCTTCATGTAGAAGTCGCCCTCAGCGACATCGTCGAGCTGACCGTCGAGGATCATCTTGAAGCCGCGGATCGTTTCCTTGACGGGAACAATCTTGCCGGGCGAACCGGTGAACACTTCGGCGACATTGAACGGCTGCGAGAGAAAGCGCTGGATCTTGCGCGCGCGATAGACGGTCTGCTTGTCCTCGGGGGAAAGTTCGTCGAGGCCGAGAATCGCGATGATGTCCTGAAGATCCTTGTAGCGCTGGAGCACGCGCTGCACTTCGCGGGCGACCTTATAGTGTTCTTCGCCGACAATGTCGGCCTGAAGGGCCTTCGAGACGGAAGAGAGGGGATCGACGGCGGGATAAATACCGAGTTCGGCGATGGAGCGCTCCAAGACGATCGTGGAGTCCAAGTGCGCAAACGTGTTCGCCGGCGCCGGGTCGGTGAGATCGTCCGCGGGCACGTAGACGGCTTGGAAAGAGGTGATCGAACCCTTCTTCGTTGAAGTGATGCGCTCCTGTAGTTGGCCCATTTCGTTGGCAAGCGTGGGTTGATAACCGACGGCCGAAGGTGAGCGGCCGAGGAGTGCGGACACTTCCGAACCGGCCTGCGAGAAACGGAAAATATTATCGACGAAGAGAAGCACGTCCTGATTTTTTTCGTCGCGGAAATATTCCGTCATGGCGAGCGCGGAGAGCGCCACGCGCATACGCGCGCCTGGTGGCTCGTTCATCTGACCGTAAACCAGCGCGACCTTCGACTTTGAAAGATCCTTTTGATCGATGACGCCGGCCTCGGACATTTCGTGGTAAAGGTCGTTGCCCTCACGGGAGCGCTCACCCACCCCGGCAAACACCGAGTAACCGCCGTGCGTTTTGGCGATGTTGTTGATGAGTTCCATGATGACGACGGTCTTGCCGACGCCAGCGCC
>JANOAF010000164.1:0-9319 GCA_031411015.1 Opitutaceae bacterium
TAATTCCGAGTGGGCCTACCTCGTGAAATCGAAAACGGTGCAGCGCCCCGCCAATCAGGCGGCGATCGAAAGCAACGACCTCAATGTCGGTGGCGCCTCGCGCTGGCGCGGCACGACCAACGTCACGTGGCGCCGCGCCGCGTGGACCGCGAATCTCGGGGCCTACTACGTCGGCCCATGGCAGGATGGCGGGGCCGCCACCAACGCCGCGCTCTACGATTCGCTCGGCCAGCCCAGCTACATCGCGAAGCATTTTACGGCCGGCGCTTTTGTTTACCGCTACGTTGTCCCCTCGACGATCACCTACAGCGCTTCGCTGGGCTACCGTTTTAGTGCGAACGCGAGGCCGTGGTTCCGGGGGTCCCGGGTGCGGCTCGGCGTTACGAACCTGACGGACAAAGCCCCGCCCATCGCCTCCGGCGGCTTCGGCTACAGCCCGGGTGTGAGCCAGAACCTGCTTACCGGCCGCGCTTGGTCTTTCGAGCTGACGAAGGGGTTCTGAGGTGTGGGCCCGGCGATGGTTGGGACTAGGGGCGGGTCTTTGACCCGCCCTTGGCGCGAACATTCAAAGCGTGAAAGGGCGGGTGAAAAACCCGCCTTGCCCGCCCCGAAATGGCATTGTTTCCGCCGACGAAGCCGCTCTGTTTGCGACGCATGACAACCAAGACCGAGCGCGCCGCGTGGATCGATCGACGGCTGGCGAAACTCTACCCGGAGACGCCGGTGCCGCTCTTGCATCACGACGCGTTTACTCTGCTGGTGGCCGTGTTGCTCTCCGCGCAGTGCACCGACAAGCGGGTGAACGAAGTCACTCCCGCACTCTTTGCGCTCGGCGACACCCCGGAAAAAATGCTGCGCGTGCCGGTCGCCGAGATTCAGCGCGTCATCCGGCCCTGCGGACTCTCGCCCCAGAAGGCTAAAGCCATCGCGGGCCTGTCCCGCCTCTTGGTCGAGCAACATGGCGGCGCCGTGCCGCGGACCTTTGCGGAACTGGAGGAGTTGCCCGGCGTGGGCCACAAGACCGCGAGCGTGGTGATGGCGCAGGCGTTCGGCGTGCCGGCGTTCCCCGTCGACACTCACATCCACCGGCTCGCGCAGCGGTGGAAGCTTACGAACGGAAAAAATGTCGAACAGACGGAAGCCGACTTGAAGAAACTCTTCCCACGCGAGCATTGGAACGCACTCCACCTCCGGATAATTTTCTACGGTCGCGAGCACTGCACGGCCTACGCGTGCGATGGGACGATGTGCGAGATTTGTCGGACGGTGGCGCCGGGGCGGAAGCGCGCGGTAAAAACCAAGAAGTAGGGTGGCTCCCCGTCGCCCCTTGAACGCTACGGTCCACCACCGCGCTTCGGCTTGGTGAAACTGCCATGGCCGTTTGGCCCGATCACCATGTAGGAATCAAATTCACTGTCGACACGGCTAGTCTGAGTAATCGCCCAGTCACCGCCAACCCTAACGTTTTTCACCTCCTCCGCCTGAACGATCTTGTAGCGTTGCAGAATTGCCGCGCTACCGGCGTCGGCGAAATACGGTTGGAGCTGCGCCGTCTGACTGGGGAAAATACCTTTGTTATCGCTGAGATAAGCCTTCAGGGCGGGCTGCGCGATGGCAGCGAACCGGCGTTCGGCGGCGCCCCGCAGCCGTGCCAACGCTCGGCGATAGTCCTCCGTTGTTTCGAGATCGCCATCAACTGCCGCATGCCAGTCGGCGTCTTTCGCGAGCTGTAGTTCCGGAATGCCCTGTTCGGGCAGTCGGTTTACGATGTCCTTGAGGATTTCGATTTTTGAAGTCTCGTCGGTTGGATTTCGTCTCGTGGGATTTTGGACTGTCTCCGGCGAACTTCGCGCAGTGCGCAGGTAGGCATCGAGCTCCGTGGCAATATTGTCGCGCGCCGTCACGGCATTTGTGATCTCGCGGTTTTTTGCCCCAAGCTGCGCTTCCAGCGATTTGATTTCATCGTCGGCTTGGGAGATTTTCCTCTCCCGAACCGACAGTAGCCCGATGAGGCCGACGACCGTCGCGGCCAAAATCAACGTGGGTAGCATTTGCTTCATGCGTTTGAGTCGCGGTTGTGCGCTGCAAGGTGCAGGGCGAGCGAAGGCTGGTGGACGCTGGCGGACTCGAACCGCCGACCCCCTGCGTGTGAAGCAGGTGCTCTAACCAACTGAGCTAAGCGTCCAACTAGAGGGCGAGAACGTGGACAGCCCCTTCCTGCGAATCAATCCCGTTTTGACCTGGGGTCGAAATCACATCCACGACAGCGAAAAACGAGGGGCGCTGCGAGACAGCGCCCCTCGTCACGGTCCGTGCGGAAAAACGAAAATCACCAAGGCCAGCAGATGGCACGCGCTGCCACCAAGGACAAAGGCGTGGCGGACGACTTGGTGGTAGCGAAGGCGTTGCCAGACGTGAAAGACCGAGCCGCAAGCGTAACAAAGAGCGCCGGCGAGCAGCAGCCACAACGCGCCCTGCGGCACCGTGGCGACGAGTGGTTTCAAAGCGATGAGCGCGACGAGCCCAAGCCCGAGGTAGGCACCGCGGGAGACAAGGCGGAGGTTGTCCGTGCCAAAGAGCCGGCAACTCGCGCCGATCGCGCAGAGTCCCCAGACCACGCCGAAGAGGCTCCAGCCCCACGGGCCCTTGACGCTCCCGAGGAGAAATGGCGTGGCCGTGCCCGCAATGAGAAGAAAGATGGCCGCGTGGTGGTGGCGTTGCAGCACCTGCCGCCAATGGGTCGCACGGTCGCGGCGGAAATTCATGAACGTGGCGTAGAGGGCGATGAGCGCGACGCCGAAGATCACCGCGCTGATGACGTGGGTCGATTCGCCCCGCGTGGCGGCGAAGACGATCAGGAGCACGAGCGCGGCAATGCTCGCGGCGAGGCCGGTGCCGTGCGTGAGGTAGTGCGCGAGTTGCTCGCCGCGGGTGTAGGCACCGCCGACGGGAGCCGGCGCGCGGGTGCGGCGACGCTTGATCATCACGTCGAATTTCTCGTCGGCCCAACGGATCAACGCGACGGGGCGGGGGCTGGTGAACTCCGTGGCTTTCCACTCGGAGCCGTCGGTGAAGAGCGTTTTCGGCAGCACAAAGGTGCCGAAAACCCAGTCGAAGACCGGCAGCGTGAAGAACCCGGAGATCGCCTCGTTACAATCGATGACGGCGTGGTGGCGGAGGTGGAAGCTGTAGACCTTGCGCCAGAACCAACCCAAGGGCCGACTCTCGATGAGCGGACCCCAGCGCTCAAACGACCAGTGCTCGATCGCGTGGAAAATCTCGTAGAGCGCGAGGGCGAAAGCCAAGGCCGTGAAACCGCCGAAAAACCAGGGAAACGACGGTGCGAGCCATTGGAGCAGCGCGAGCAGCGGCGTCGCGAGGATCGCGAAGATCGCCAGCGTATACCAAGGGAAGAACGATGCCTCACCCTGCTCGGTTTGCGTGACGGGATAAACGTTCTCCACAAACGGCACCTCGCGGCCGCCCGGCGTGTAGCGTTTGCCGATGCGCGTGAGCGAGTGGTGCAGCGTGTGCTGCCGGTAGAAGCGGCTCAGAAACGGCACGACCGGCTTGTGCAAAACGTAGCGGTGAAAAAAGAACTCGAAGAAACAGGTGCCGAGGTGAATCACCAAGAACGCCACCATGAACGGCAACACTCCGGCGCTGAGCTGCGCGCTCCATAGCCAATCGGGAGCAATAAATCGAAGCAGGACGGCCAAGCCCGCCAAGGTGGCGGCGAGCGTGAATAGAAACAGCGGAAGGGAGAAGTGCTCCTCTACGTGGGAAGGGGATTGAGCCGCAGACATGGCTGACGGTCCGCTGAAGCCGGGGCGGAGGCAAATGCCGATTTGAGAAATATTGCGTGGATTTTTGAACGCGAATCGACACCGGCATCCCCTGCACCTACGCGAGTTGTTCCGTGGCGTCCTCTCCCTCTCCCCGAGTTTCGGTAATACTGCCGGTGCGCAACGCCGCGGCCACGGTGGCATGCGCGATTGCGAGTGTGCGGGCGCAGACTTTCACCGACTGGGAGCTGATTGCGGTCGACGACGGATCGACGGATGGCACGCGGGCTATTTTGCGCAAGTTGGCGGAAGCGGAGCCACGGTTGAGGGTGATCGAGCACGCGCACGCGGGTGTCGCCGTGATGGCGAATATCGCCATTGCTGCGGCGCGCGGTGAGCTGATCGCGCGGATGGATGCGGATGACGAAGCGCGCCCGGATCGATTGGCGGAGCAGGTGGGATTTTTGCATGCGCCGGAAAATCGCGCGATCGGCGTGGTGGGCAGCTTGGTGGAATTTGGCGGCGATCGCGTCGCGCGGCTGGGTTATGCCCTGCACGTGGACTGGCTCAACACGCTCGTCACACCCGAGGCGATCGCAGTGAATCGCTTTGTGGAGTCCCCGTTGGCCAACCCGAGCACGATGTTTCGGCGCGAACTTGTGGCCCGACACGGCGGGTATCGCGACGGCGATTTTCCCGAGGACTACGAGCTGTGGCTGCGCTGGCTCGACGCCGGGGTGCGCATGGCGAAAGTCCCGCGCGTGCTCCTGCGCTGGAACGATCCGCCGACGCGGCTCACGCGCACGGACGCGCGTTACGGCCCTGAGGCATTTTTCCGCGTGAAGGCGGAATGGATTGCGCGGGAGCTGGCGCGGGTCGCGAGTGGGCGAAGCATTTTTGTTTGGGGCGCGGGGCGGCACACGCGGAAGCGCGCGGCGCATCTGGCAACACAGGGCGTGCGCATCGCCGGTTACATCGATGTCGACGTGAAGAAAACCGGCCGCGGCCTCGGCGGAACAGGCGTGCCGGTGATCAGCGAAGGCGCGCTGCCGGAACCCGGGGATATTTTTGTGCTGAGCTACGTGACGACGCGGGGGGCGCGGGACTACAATCGCGCGAAACTTATGGCGCGCGGTTACGCGGAGGGACGTGATTTTTTGCTGTGTGGATGAACGGATGCCGATGAGCACGGGTGAAACACAAAGTCATCGGCGGCTGAAGGCGCTGGCGTTGGCGTGGGCGCAGACGCATGGGTTCGCGATTGCGGGGGTCGAAGTGCGCGTGCCCCAGAGCGGCTACCGGGCGGATGTGGCCGCCTACGCTCCCTGCCCGCGTGCGCCGAGCCACAGTGCGGCGGTGAGCCGCACGGCGGTTTTCGAGTGCAAGCAGGCGCGGGCGGATTTGCTCAAGGATGCGCATGCGGAAGCGGAGACGCGGGCGCGGCTGAGGAAGTTGACGGAGCGGCGGAAGAACTTGGAAGCCATGCTCGCGGTGCACCGGCCGGATCTGCGGCGCGGGGAGGCGTTATGGCCGGAGTTTGATGCGTGGGATTTTTCCGGGCTGGAACACGCGACCTATCGTGGGGTGTTGGACGAGATCGATACCCTTCACCGCCGGGTGCGGGGTGGCACAAAATTCTCGAAGATGTTTCGGTATCGTTGCGCTGATTTTTTGTATCTCGTGGTCGAGGAGAATATCTTCGCCGAGGCGGAGATCCCGGCCGGCTGGGGCCTGCTCGTGCGACGTGTGGCAGGCACGGGTGACGACCTGCGGCTGGTGCGTCCGCCCGTGGCGCTGGAGGCGACTGCCGAGCAGCGCGGGCGGATGCTCGAAGCGATCGCCCTCGCGGGCACTCGGGTCGTGAACGGTGCGATGGGCGTCGCGCTGCCGCCAGCTCCGGGGGCAGAAAAAGCGGCGGAGTTGCCGAACCATCCGGAAGGAGTCACCCACGATGATGCCAACTGAGCCGCAGCGGGTGGTGGAGTGCGCAGACGCGATCCCGTGGATGCAGGGGCGCGGGCGGATTGAGGGCGCGTGTGCAGTGACATCGCTGCCGGATGTTTCAGAGGTCAACCTGACCCTGCCGGCTTGGCGCCTATGGTTTTCGCAGGCGGCCCGGCTGGTGATCGACGCGGTGCCGGCGGAAAGCGCGGCGCTCTTTTTCCAGAGCGACATCAAACGTGACGGCGAGTGGGTGGACAAAGGAGCATTAGTCATGCGCGCAGCGGAAGACGCGGGTGCGCGGGTGCTCTTTCACAAGATCGTGTGTCGACGCCCGCCGGGGATGCTCACGTATGGGCGGCCGGGCTTCACGCATCTCATCGCGGTGTCGCGCGCGTTTCGGTGTCCCGAGGTGCTGCCGATCCCCGATGTGATCGTGGATGCGGGGGAGCAAAAATGGGTGCGCGCGATGGGCGTGCGCGCGGCGGGCCACGCGGTGCGCTTCGCCCGGGATCACGCTGGCGCGAAAATAATTTTCGATCCGTTCTGCGGCGTGGGGACCGTGCTCGCGGTGGCGAATGCGCTGGGACTCGACGCGCTCGGGGTGGAGAAGGCGCGGAAGCGCGCGGAGCAGGCGCGCGCATTGCGGGTAACGGCCGATGGGCTTTGAGCTAGCGAAGTGGCGCGTGGCTTTACTTCGGGCGGTTTCGCGCGAGGTTGTTGGCCATGCCTGAAACGACGCCGCCCAATCCCGCCGAAATCGGTCTCGAGGTGCGCACCCACTACGTGCGCGACCGCAATGCGCTCGTCGCGCGCGCGGATTTTGGCGAGATGTTCGTGGACTATTATCTCCACCTCAGCGCCCACGGCATCAAGGTGGCGCCGGAGCATGACGCGATGTTCAAGCGCGCGCTCGCGGCGTTTACGCTGCACTGCGCCTCGCGCCCGTGGAACGAACTCACGGCCTGGACGATCAATTTTCAGCAGCCGCTCGTGAATTTTTTCCTGACCGGGGACAATGAAACCGGCGCGGTCACCGGTCGGGTGTTCGACGAAAACGTGAAGGAGCTGCCGGAAAATATTTTCTACGCCGATGTCGTCCGTGGGCGGGGCGAGAAGCGACGGAGCGCGGTCACGTTCGAGGGTGCGGACCCGATGGCCGCGGCGGAGAAATTCTACACGCAAAGCGAGCAGCGCGGCGCGCGGTATTTCCAGCTGGGCGAGGAGGAATTTGCCCTCGTGAGCGAGCATCCCGACTGCGACCTTGCTTGGTTTCACGCCCTCACGCCCGATACGGTGCGCACGCTCGATGCCACCGAGACGCTCTCGCTGCTGGAGCGCCGCATCCAGCGCTGGCACTGCGGCTGCAACCAGGCGCGTCTCATGGAAGTGCTCGGGCCGGCGATGCGACAGGATCCCGCCGCGCTCTTTGGCGACGATCCGAAGATCGAGATCCGTTGTCCGCGTTGTAGTGCGCGACACGCCATTACGCGCGAGGCGATGGAGGCGTTTGTAGCGGCCAAGTGAGAGATCGGGCCGGAGTGACCACCGGTGCGTTTCGCCCATGGGCGAAATTTTGGAAATGAGCTGCGACTCGTCGTCGCCGCAGTCCCGGCTTGAGGCCTGCTTTTCGCCGGCGCTTTTTTTCGTCTGCAATGAGCCGACCCAAATTTTGGCGTAACGACGATGCGTCACTGCGCACCAATAAGGTTTCATCCAGGGATGAAACCTATCAGTGGTTCTATTCGGCATGAGTCTCCTTGAAATCATCGGCACGGTTCTCGGTGTCATCGGCGTGGGGCTGATGATCCGGCAGAACATCTGGGGCTGGCCCGTGGGGCTCGCGCAGGTGGCGGTGTCGGCCTGGGTGTTCTTCGGCGCGAAACTCTATTCCGACGCGCTGCTGCAGATTTTCTTTTTCTCGATTCAGGGCTACGGCTGGTGGCATTGGGCGCGGGGCGGGGGGAGCAAGCGCGGCGCGTTGCCGGTGACCCGACTGCCGGGGCGGGATGTTGCGATCTGGGCGGGCGGCGGTGCGCTGGGGACCGCGGCGTGGGGCGAGTTGATGCGACGCACGACGGATGCGGCGCTGCCCCATTGGGACGCGTTTATTTTTGTGTTCAGCGTGATCGCGCAATGGCTGCAGGCTCGGAAGCGGATCGAGAACTGGGCGGGCTGGATGATCGTGAACGTCGTCGCGGTCGGCGTTTATTGGGTGAAGGATCTGCGGCTCTATGCCGGATTGTATGGGGTGTTCTTCGCGCTGGCTGTGGCGGGTTACATGACGTGGCGGAAGACGCTGCGGGAGGGCGCCGCGAATGCCTGAGGTAAAACGAATCGCGATCTTCGGCACCGAATCGACCGGCAAGACGGCGCTGGCGCAGCGGCTCGCGGCGCATTTTGGCGAGCCGTGGGCAGCGGAGTTCGTCCGCGAATTCTGGGATGCGCACGAGGGGAAAATCGAGGCTCGCGATCTCGGCACGATCGCGCTCGGGCAGATGGCAAACGAGGAGCACGCGGTGTCGCGGGCGAAGCGCGTGGTGTTTTGCGACACCGAGCTGATCACCTGCACGCTGTGGAACGACGCCTTGTTTCCGGGTGAGTGTCCGGCGTGGGTGCGCGAGGAAGCGGAGGAGCGGTCGCGCGGCTTCGCGCTCTATCTGTTGTGCGATGCCGATGTGCCCTTCGCGCCGGACCCGCAGCGGTGTTTCGCCGACGTGGAGTCACGCGAGCGGGCGCGCCAGCGATGGCGCGAAGCGCTCGTATCGCGCGGGCTGCCCGTCGTGGAAATCGGCGGCGAGTGGGTCGAGCGCGAGCGGGCAGCGATCGCAGCGGTTGAGGAAATTCTGCGCTGCGCGAGCGAAGGATAGGTTGCCGACATGGTGGAGAGCTTGCTGATTCGGCGAAACTCCGGCGAAGGCAGAACGCCCGCCCACAATTTCGGCCAACTGTGCCGGTGACAACCGGAGGCCGTGCTTGCTCGGCGGGAGTGAATCGCTAGCCTGCCGGCACTATGAGCGCCGCCGAAATCATTGAGCTGATCAAAAAACTGCCGCCGGAAGAGAAGGCGGAGGTGCTAGCGTTTGCGAAGAACGGAGATTCCGAAACGACCGCGATCAAGTATGCTTCCGACGAGGAATTTGATCGCGCGGCGAAACGGGTGTTCGCGGAAAATCACGAGCTGCTGCGTCGTCTGGCTCAATGAGCGAAGAAGCGCCGACGTTTGTCTCGCTGGCGCAGGTCATGCGGGCGCACCGCGCCTCGCTTGAGGCTCATGGCGGAATCGACGGTGTGCGTGACTCTGGCGCGGTCGAATCTGCGTTGGCGGCGGCTCACAACACGTGGATTTTATCGCGGGGGTGACTTGTTCGACATCGCGGCGACCTACGCTTTTCACCTCGCGGAATCGCAGGCGTTTCTCGACGGCAACAAGCGCACGGCCATCGCGACGGCGCTCACGTTTCTCGAACTGAACGGGGTCTATGCGACTCCGAATCAGTCCGAACTCTACGACGCCATGATCGCCATTGCGGATCGGCGGATGGACAAGGCGGGGCTGGCGGCCGTGTTGCGGCGGCACTTTCCGCCGCGGC
>JANOAF010000165.1:0-13775 GCA_031411015.1 Opitutaceae bacterium
GCCGCGGGCGCACCACGGCTCACCGGGACGGTTCGCCCTACCACCTGCGTTTCTCCGTGCGGGGGCTACTTCTTCGCGAGCGCCCGGTTGAGCGCGCTCACGATGGCCTTGATCGAGGCGAGTTCGATGTTGGTGTCGATGCCGGCGCCGTAGAGCATGAGGCCGCGTTCCGTCTTGATCTGGATGTAGCTCACCGCGCGGGCCTCGGAGCCTTTGCCGAGCGAGTGCTCGGCGTAGCTTACGACGTCGAATTTTGGAAGAGGTGTGCGCGTTAGTGCGCGCACGAAGGCATCAATGGGGCCGTTGCCGGTCGCAGCGAGGGTGTGGCGTTCGCCTTTCACTGTGACTATGACCTCGCATACGACGGCGCTGTCGCGCTCGGTAGTTTTGAAATGTTCTAACGTGACGACCGGTTCCGTGATGCCAAGGTCTGTGACGTCATTGTCGTGATCGCTGCGTTGAATATATTCGCAGTAAAATATGTTTTTGATGTCTCTCGGGATAAGTTCTTCACCCGTTGCGTCGGCTAAGTGATTTACCCGTGCGCCGATTTCCTTGTGCATGAGTTTCGGCAGCGCGTAGCCGAACTCGTTTTCGAGCACGTAGGCGACGCCGCCCTTGCCGGACTGCGCGTTGATGCGGATGATCGCCTTGTAGCTGCGGCCGATATCGGCGGGGTCGATGGGAATGTAGAGCACGTCCCACGGCTCGGTGGGCTTTTGCACGGCCCACGATTTCTTGATCGCGTCTTGGTGTGAGCCGCTGAAGGCGGTGAACGTCAGCTCGCCCGCGTAGGGGGCGCGCGCGGGGACTTCGAGGCGCGTGGTGCGTTCGTAGATTTCGCGGATTTCGTTGATGTTCGAAAAATCGAGGCCGGGGTGGACGCCCTGCGTGTAGAGATTCAGCGCGACGGTCACGATATCGAGATTGCCGGTGCGCTCGCCGTTGCCGAAGAGCGTGCCCTCGACGCGGTCCGCGCCGGCCAGCAGGGCGAGTTCCGTCGCGGCGATGCCGGTGCCGCGGTCGTTGTGCGTGTGCAGGGAGATGAGCGTGCGGTCGCGGCGCGTGAGGTGATTGCCCATCCACTCGATCTGGTCGGCGTGCACGTTGGGCGTGGCGTATTCGACGGTCGCGGGGAGGTTGAGGATGATCTTGTCCGCGACGGTGGGCTGCCAGGCGTCGGTGACGGCCTCGCAAATCTCCAACGCGAAATCCAATTCCGTGCTGCAAAAACTCTCCGGCGAATATTCGAAACGCATCCGCGTGCCGGCGGCGACGAGCGGCGCGGAATACTGCTTCACCCACTTCGTGCCCTGCACGGCGATGCCCTTGATGTCGTCTCGCGTGGCCTTGAACACGTGTTTCCGCTGCGATGGCGAGGTGGAGTTGTAGAGATGGAAAATGGCGTTCTTCGCGCCGCGCAGCGCCTCGATGCTCCGGGTGATCAGCTCCTCGCGGCACTGGCAGAGAATCTGGATCGCGACGTCGTCGGGGATGCGTTTCTCCTCGATAAGCCGGCGGCAGAAATCGAACTCGATCTGCGAGGCGGACGGGAAGCCGACCTCGATCTCCTTAAAGCCGATCTTCACGAGCATTTCGAAGTATTCGAGCTTCTCCTCAACGCTCATGGGCTGGGCGAGGGCCTGGTTGCCATCGCGGAGATCGACGCTGCACCAGATTGGGGCGTGCGTGAGCGTGCGGGTGGGCCACTGGCGGTTGGGCAAGGCGACGGGCGGGAAAGGCCGGTATTTGGTGACAGGAGCGGATTGCATGACCGAAAAATTAAACGGAATGAAATGGAGTCTGAGCGGAGGGCCGCCGGGTGGAAAACCGGACGGATTATTCAACACACCGCGGATCGCGGCGAAAAGGAAAACAGCCCAACGCACGACCGGCCGCTAGGCGGCGTCCTCAAAGGTCGTGCGCGAAAGTAAGTCGAAGGGCCTGAGTCAAAACGTGCATCCGAAGGAGAGCTGGTTGCCGCGAGCCCCGCGACAAGTCAAGGGTGGGTTCGGGCGTCCCCAGGGCTTCGGGCGTCCTATGCGTGGGGCGCGAAGCAGGTTTTGAGCATTCGCTCAAACTCAGGGGCGGGACGCCCGCGCCACGTGGCAGGGGCGTTCCGCCCCGGTCTGGAAACCTGCGGTCGCGCAAAATCTGATTTCCGCCCTTTGCGTGGATCGTAACCCGCCGGTGCAAGGCACGTCTTGCCTGTCGTGCATGTCCTCGCCTCCATTCGCCTATGCCTGACGACGCCGAGCCGCCATTCGATCTGGCTGGCTGCCTCGACCGGGTGCGCCAGCGCGATCAGATGGCTGCGCGCGAGTTGGTCGATCACCTCTACCCGATGGTCATCCGCATTGTGCGTTCGCACCTGCCCCGGCGGGTTCCCGAGGAGGATCTCGCCCAAGAGGTATTCATGAAGATGTTTACCCGGCTCTCCCAATTTCAGGGCGCGGTCCCGTTTCCGCACTGGGTCTCGCGGATTGCAGTGACCACGTGCATCGATCACTTGCGCGCGCAGAAGCGGCGACCGGAATTTCGGTGGGCGGATCTTTCCGAAAACGAAGCTGACGTGCTCGATGCGGTAATGACCAACGAAAACGATGTCCCGGCCAACGATGCGATGGCTGCGCACGAGCTGGTCCACAAACTTCTCGGTCAGCTCAAACCCGACGACCAGCTCGTCATCCGCCTCCTCGATCTGGAGCAAAAGACCATTGCGGAGATCGCGACGATCACGGGTTGGAATCAATCGCTCATCAAGGTCCGGGCCTTCCGCGCGAGACGGAAGTTGCAGAAGCTTTTTCAAGAACTACAACGCAAGGAGAAATCATCATGAACCCAAATACCGACGATCCGCGGCATCCTTGGATGCGCCTCAACTCTGCGGCCCGCACCGCGCGCGACACGCGTGACACCGCCGCCCCGTATGGATTTGCCACGCGCCTGGCGGCTCTCGCCGTCGGGTCGGAGCGCCGCATGGTGTCGCTGCTGGAGCGGCTGTCCCTGCGCGCGCTCGGTATCGCATGCCTGCTCGCCGTCGCCAGTGTGGCGGTGAACTATCAGGCGCTCCTGACGGGTGGCTCAGGCGGTCTGGAAGAATTTGAAGCGACACCGGTGAGCGATGCCGTGACCGTGGTGCTCGATCTGGCGGACTGACGAATGGACAAGCCTTGGAAAGTCATCTTCGCGTTCGTCGGCGTGTTTATCGCCGGCGCGGTATTCGGGGGATTCTTCACGCTGCGCAGCTCCGTGAAGCGCGGAAACCTCGAAGCTGAAGCCGCGCGTCTGGCGCTGTCGATGCCGCCGGTGGTGCCGCCCAGTGCAAGCCAGCCCGTCGATCCGGGTAAACTGGCTCAAACCCCAGTGCCGCCCGTTCCGAATGCCGGTCCGCCGCGGGGCATGATCTCGGTGGCGCTTATGCGACGTTTCGCGCAACGCCTCAATCTGACCAGCGAACAGCGCGAAAAGATCCGGCCGATTCTCGGGCGTTGGGGTGAGGATTTTCAACACCTTCGCCAGGAGAATGAGCGGCAACAGCAGCTATATTTAGCGGAGAGCGTGCGCCTGAATCAGCGGATGTATGGCGACATTGCCGCTCTTCTAGGGCCAGACCACCGTGACGAATTGGAGAAAATGCGTCGCGAAGATGAAGAGCGGGTCGAGCGCGAACGCCATAAGCGCCTTGAGGCGAACAAACCCGCCAACAAGGCGGCGAACAAGGCGGTCGATCCCACGCGCCCGATGAAAGACAAGAGTAAGAATAGCTCGGGGTCTTGAAGTAATCACGGGCCGTTTTGTGGCCCAGAAATAGGGATTGCGCTGCGAGACGTCGCCCGCATGGTTCGCGCCGGCCAGATGCCATGCATGGGCAGACGCGTGAATTCCGCCAGGACCGGAAGGTAGCAACGGCAACGACGTTCTCCTAGTGCCGTGGAGTGCCTGGCCACTTTTTTTTGCCCTCGTGCCGCGTGGCAGGAACCGTGAGTTGGCAGCTCGGTGTTGAGACACGGAAAGTATTTGAACTCTCAGCTCTCAGCTCTCAGCTCTCAGCTCTCACCTCCTTCTTGTCCTCCACCTACCAAGTCATCGCTCGCAAGTGGCGTCCGCAGACATTTGCCGACCTCGTCGGACAGGATCATGTGGTGCGCACGCTCACGAATGCGATTACGCGGGGCCGGATCGCGCACGCGTATCTCTTCGTCGGGCCGCGGGGAACGGGCAAGACCTCGACCGCGCGAATTTTTGCGAAGGCCCTCAACTGCACCGACGGTCCCAAGGCCAACTTCGACGTCAATGATCCCGCGTGCGTTTCCATTGCCGAGGGCTCGCACCTCGACGTGATCGAGATCGACGGTGCTTCGAACAACGGCGTCGACCAGGTGCGCGATCTCCGCGAGACCGTGCGTTACGCGCCGGCCCAGGGGAAATTCAAGGTCTACATCATCGACGAGGTGCACATGCTCTCGGCCGCGGCGTTCAACGCGCTGCTCAAGACGCTCGAGGAACCGCCGGCCCACGTGAAGTTCGTCTTCGCGACGACTGATCCGCAGAAGGTTTTGCCCACGATCGTGTCACGTTGCCAACGCTTCGATCTCAAGCCGATTCCCAACGACCTGATTGTCGAGCGCCTGAAAAAAATCGCGGTCGAGGAGAAGATTAAAGTCAGCGCTGAGGCACTTGCTTGCATCGCGCGGCTGGCGGATGGCGGCATGCGCGATGCGCAGTCGATCTTCGATCAGATGATTTCCTTCTGCGGCGCGGAGATTACCGAGCCCGACGTCCTGGATGTTTACGGGCTCGTCGCTGGTGAGAAGATTGCCGCGCTTGCCGCGGCGCTCGCCGCTGGCGATCACCAGAAGATTGTCGCGATTGTCGATGAGTGCGATGCCGCCGGCCGCGATCTGGTGCGGCTGCTGATCGATTTACAGGCGCTCGTGCGGGGTGCGCTGCTCGATGCCATCGCGCAGGGCGGGAAAAGCGATCAACTCGGCGGTCTCCCGATGACGACAGAGCAAATCACTCGTCTGCTCGACGGCCTGCGCGAGGGCGAGGGTAGTGTGAAGCTCGGGCTCGCCGAAAAAATCAATTTTGAGGTCACGTTGCTCAAGGCCGTCGAGGCCAGCCGCGCCCGAGCCATCGACAGCTTGATTAAGGAGCTGGCAGCTTTGGCGGGGGAATCACCGGCTTCGGGTGAAGGCGGCGAAAAAAAAAAGGATTGATTGATCGGCTGGAGGCGCGGCTGGGTGCCAGGTTGGAAGAGGACGAGCGGGCGGCGTTTTCCAATCTCCGCGAAAATCCAGCTCCTCCAGAAACCGGTGGGGAGAAGCCGCCGTTGCCAGAGCCCGACTCCGTGCCGCTGGTCGAGGGCATGGCGCCGCTGTGGCCGGATGAAACGATTGAGTCGTCGTTTCGCGCCGAGGCGCGCGAACGCGGTGAGTCCGTCGTGGTCGCGGCGCCAAAGGAAGAAGCCGTCGAAGCTACGGAAGCCACCCCGTTGCCCGCGCTCGGCGAGCTTGTGGCGCGCGTCCCGGCGGAAGTGCGCGACGTGCTGGAGGAGTTGTTTCGCGCGAAGTTTGTCGCCGTGAAACGTGTGCCGAAGAAGAGCCTGAAAGGGTAGGGCACGCCCCGCCGGAGTCGTGCAGTCGGAATTAACCACGAAACACACCAAAGCGACGAAAGGAAGGAGTTGCAGAGCCCGCAAACCTCCAAGTCACGCTCTCACGAAAGTGATCGAATTTCGGATGAACCTTCGGGCAAAATCTCTCTCTGATTTTCGAGTGTTTCGAGTGTTTCGCGGTGACTCCTTCTGAATCGTTCCGGCCCAGCGTTCAGCTCTCGATCCACTCGGAGCCGATGGCGCGGCGCCCGACAACGCTCTGGTTGTAGATAAACGTCTCGATTTTTTCGTGCGCGAACGGGGCACGCAGCAAGATGGCTTCCCGGCGGTAGAGCCCTTCGGGCACACCCTCAAAAAGATCCAGTTCGAGTAGGCAGGGCGCGTCGACTGACCACACTTCACCGGCGACGCCGTCGCAGTCAGCCGAGTTCACAATCATCCCCGGGTAGCTCCCGAGATCGTGGAGCTGGTAGCCGGGGACAGTGCGCGCGGGGCCAATTAATTTTTGGCCGGCGAGCTGACCGTGGTTGCAGCAGCCACGTTTGAGCGTGCCGTAGACGAATAGCAGCGTGCTCACCGCGGGGCAGGGGCGGGTGGCGCGCCGATCTCGAACACAACGGCGGTCGTGTTGTCGCGACCGGAGTTTTGCACCGCTTCCTCGACCATGCGCTGCGCGAGGTTCGGCTGGTCGACCGATTGATCCCTCGCGCTCAAATAATCGCCGAGCTGCGAGTCCCACAAGCCGTCGACGAGCCCATCCGAGCAAATCAGAAACCGATCGCCGGGTTGATACGCGATGGCGGCGATGTGCGGTTCGACAAACTGGTTGCCCGCGCCGAGCGCCTGTTGGAGCGCATTGCGGCGCGGGTGCGTGCGCGCCTCGCGTTCGGTGACCTCACCTTTGCGGCGCAACCATCCGACATAGCTGTGATCGTCGGTGAGTTGGTGAAGCGTGCCGGCGCGCGGCAGGCGGTAGATGCGGCTGTCACCGACATGGGCGAAATGTAGCCACCCCGGACGGAGCCAACCGAGGCTGAGGGTGGCTCCCATACCCGCGCATTCCTCGTAAGCATAGCCGAGCTTCAGGAGATCGCGGTGAATCGACGCGATAAGTTCGCCGAGCAATTGGTTGAAATCGGTGGGGGCACCGCCGGTGGACTTTCGGATCGCGTCGGGGAGCACGCGGGTAATCCGATCGACGGTAATCCGGCTGGCGAATTCCCCCGATTTGGCTCCGCCCATACCGTCACTGACCGCGAAGATGAATTCGCTGTCGGCGAGCGACGCCTTGCCGGTTTTCCCGAGATAGCGGACCTCGCGGCCATCGACGGCGAGGGCGAGGAAGACATCCTCGTTGTTCGTTCGCACCCGGCCAACGTGAGTGAGGCCGGACCAACGCACTTCGGACGCGGGCGAGGTGGGAGTGAGAGCTGGGGCGGGCGCGCTCATTGGGCGGCAGAGGGTTTCAGCGTGGCGGCGTGGCCCGTGCCGTCGTCGAGGATGGTGGAGAACTCAAAGTCGATGATGCAAAATCGTCCGTCCGCGATCCGGTAAGTGACGTTGCGCAACTCGCGATCCTCGTGCCGCACGCCGAAGGCCTCGAGTTCGGCGAATAGTTCGCGCTGGCGCTCGGGTTGCAGGTGGTCGACGCGGCCACCGCAATTGGTCGTGACCATCTTCAGCTGCTCCGCGTCCGCCTCCAGCAGCTGGGGCACGAAGGTGCAGCCACGTTCGGCCAGATAACGCAACACACGCACTTCGTGCTGGAAACGCTCGCGGGCCAGGTGACCGCGAAACGTCTTGTGCACCCGCCCGTCGAAACCGATGCGCACGCTGGCGCGGGCCGTGTCTTTCATCTCATGCATGGTGCGATTGCGACAGTTTGGGGGCCCGCGCAGGCTGGCAAGCGCGCGTGCGACCGGATCGCGCTCCCAGAAAAGTGTCATGAACGAAACTTCTGGTTGCCTCTGGCATATGAGCTGCTGACTTCGAAACTTGATTTTCCGCTCGTGAACCGGCGGGAAATTCGCACTCGTTCCTCCGGATCACCTCTCAAAAACCCTGCTGAATCCTCCTCCCTATGGCCAAATACAAACTGGAATACATCTGGCTCGACGGCTACACGCCGCTGGCCAACTTGCGCAGCAAGACGCAAATCAAGGAATTCGCCAAGTTTCCCAAGCTCGCCGAGCTTCCGAACTGGGGCTTCGACGGCAGCTCGACGCAGCAAGCCGAAGGCAAGAGCTCGGACATCGTGCTCAAGCCAGTCGCGGTCTATCCCGACTCGACCCGCAAAAATGGCGTGCTCGTGATGTGCGAATGCTATCAGCACACCGGCGTGGCCAGCCCGTCGAACTCCCGCGCCACCATTCCGGATGATGCGGACACATGGTTCGGCTTCGAGCAGGAATATTTCTTCTACCAGGATGGCCGCCCGCTCGGCTTTCCTGAGGGTGGTTATCCGGCGCCGCAGGGCCCCTATTACACTGGCGTTGGCTACAAGAACGTCGGCTCCGTTGCCCGCGATATCGTCGAGCAACACATCGACATCTGCCTTGATGCCGGCATCAACATCGAGGGCATCAACGCTGAGGTCGCCAAGGGCCAGTGGGAATTCCAGATCTTTGGCAAGGGCACCAAGAGCGCGGCCGATCAGATGTGGGTGGCGCGCTACATCTTGGCCCGTCTCTGCGAGAAATATGAGATCGACGTCGAGTGGCGCTGCAAGCCCATCCTGGGGCCTTTCAACAGCCCGCTAGATTGGAATGGCTCCGGCATGCATTCGAACTTCTCCACGAAGTTCATGCGCGATACCGGGGGCAAAGCCTACTTCGAGAAGCTCATGGAAGCGTTCAGCAAGCACACCAACGAGCACATCGCCGTTTACGGTCCGGAGAACCATCTTCGCCTCACCGGCCTGCACGAGACGCAGTCGATCGACAAGTTTAGCTACGGTCTCGCGGACCGCGGCGCGTCGGTCCGCATGCCGCACAGTTTCGTCAACAACGGCTATAAAGGCTACCTCGAGGATCGCCGTCCGAACTCCGCCGCCGACCCGTATCTCGTCGCTGGGCGCATTCTAAAGACGATTCAGTCCGTGCCGCTCCCGAAGGGTAAAGGCTGAGCTCGTTTAGCGTTCGCATTTTTCACGGCGCCATCCCTTCGCGGATGGCGCCGTTTTTTCTGGGAGCCGGTGCGGCGCGCGCCCATCGTCGTCGGAACCTGTGGAAGTTCCGGTCTCAGTTAATTCGCCGACGTCGCGCTGGGAGTGGGCTCAAACCTCACTGCTGATTACCAACCTCGCTTGGACGACGCTTTGTCTCGGCGGGTATCGGCCGGAGACGATGTTGGTGACGTGCGTGCTCACAGTGCTGACGCTCGTAGTCGGAGGCGTGCGGGGATTTTTATCGGCGTCACGCCAAAGCTCTTCGGGGAACGCGGCTTGGTGGCTGCTGCCCTTTCTTGGCTACGCCGCGCTCAACGTTTGGTTTGTCGCGCCGGCGCCCTGGCTCGGCTGGCTCGATTGGCTGGGTTGGGCCAACCTTGTGGCCACATTTTTCATCGCGGCTGGACTGCGATCAGATGCGACGCGACGCATTTTGTTTTTCGCACTCGTGATGCTGGCGCTCAGCGCAGTGGCGTTGGGCTCCTACCAACGCTTCGTGCGGCCCGATTGGCTGATGCTGGGGCGAACCCAAGCGGAGCAATTTATCGGCCGAGCCAGCGGCTCCTTTGGCATTCCGAACAGCCTCGCGGCGTTTCTTTTGCTTCTGCTGCCCGTGTGTAGTGGGCTGGCGATTCGCCCAAATGCGACCGCAGTCGCCCGCGTGTGGTGGGGATGGGTTTCCACCGTGCTGGTCTTCGGCCTTGGTCTGACGATCAGTCGCGGTGCTTGGATTGGCCTCGCCTTGGCGCTGGCCGCGTGGCCGTTGTTCAAGGTCGGGTGGAGCTGGCGGCGACGTATGAAAATATGCTTCGCAGTCCTGCTCACCTGCGGAAGCGTTGCCACGCTTACCGTGGTCGTGTCGCCGGCGGTGCGCGAGCGCTTCACCCAACTCGTGCGCGAGGAAGGCGAGTTGAGCCGACCGGTGCTGTGGCGTGCGGCGGTAAAACTCTGGCTGGAAAAGCCAATGACTGGGACTGGCGCGGGCTCTTTCAATATCGCCTTCGAACGCCACCGGCCGCCGCGCTTCCTTGATGAACCGCAGTGGACGCACAACGAATATCTGAACACGCTGAGTGACTACGGCGTGCTTGGGTTCGCGTTGTTTTTCGGTGCCGCCGCGTGGATCGCGTGGCGGGCGCTCAAGCGAAAACATGAACTGGTTCGAGATAGTGGATTCGCCTTCGACGCACCGGCAATCCGGGGTGCATTCGCGGTTGGGCTATTGGCGTTCGCGCTGCAACTGTTCGTGGATTTTCACTTCAAGATCCCCGCGCTCGCGATGGCGTTTGGGGTTTGTGCCGCACTGGCATTGCCGCGGCGCGAGCGGGGCGACCCGCGGCAGTTGGCGTCGCCCACGCGCGGTAAACGGTCGGGGTATTTTCTGGCGACGCTCGCCGTGATTGCGGTGGCGGTCCCCGGCGTGACTTTGCTTCGGGGCGAGGCGCTTCGCTACCGCGCGAGGCAAAGGCTCGATCGTTTGACGATTACGGAGGAAGGCGGCCGGGAAATTATTTTGGCACGGGCCGTCGCGGATTTGCAGCGTGCGACGGAGTTGGTTCCGCGTCACTCCGGAGCGTGGTCGGATTTGAGTTTCGCCTTGCAACTGCAAGGCTGGGCCTCGCCCGCGCGCTCGTTGGAATTCGCGAAACCTGCCGAGGTGGCGGCCCGCCGGGCGGTGGCAAACTCGGCCGTGGTGCCGGAGTTTTGGCTGCGACTGGGCGTCGCGCTCGACATGCAGGCCCGCTTTCCCGAGGCCCAGGCCGCGTTCGATCGGGCGCGGCGGCTGGGGCCCAATCGGGCGCAAGTTTGGTATTACTATGGCTATCATCTGTCGCTGGACCCGGCGCGGCTGGCGGAGGCGCGTCAGGCATTGGCGACCTGCCTGTCGCTCGATCCGGGAAACGGCGCGGCCGAGGCTTTGTTTCGGAGGTTGAATCAACGCCAGTAAGTTGCTCATGTTTGCCCATGACTTCGCTGATTCGCTGGGGGTTGTTGTGTGCACTCACCGTATTTGGATTGTCCCACGGCGTCGCGCAGATCGGCGGGAGTGGACCGTCGTCCATGGTAGCGGGGGTGATCAAGGCGGCCAACGTCCGTGGTGATGTGCGCAAGATCAGCCTCTCCGATCAGAGCGAGTCCGCGCTGCAGAACGGCGACACACTGCGGCAGGATCATGCGGTCGTGACCAAGGGTCCGGCGTCGAGCGTGGTGCTGGTTTTTGCCAACGGTGCCACCGTGCGCGTTGGCGGCGATTCGCGTTTGGAGATCAAAGAATTTATGATGGATCCGCTGCAGGCGGATGTCGCGAGTGTGGCCGCGTTGACGAATGAGCCCACGACTTCGCGCACTCAGCTTCGCCTCGAATTCGGTGAGGTGGTGGGCAATGTAAAAACGCTCAATCGCGCCGCCGGCTCCAGCTTCTCCGTGGGCACACCGGCGGGCGCGGCCGGCATTCGCGGCACGACCTTCCGTATTGTCTATCGCCCGACCGGCAACGGTCAGGCTTTCAATTTTCAGCTCAGCACGGCCGAGGGCGTCGTGCTCTACGAGGGCGTCGCCCAAATCGGGCCCGCCTCGGTCAACGTTCCCGCGGGTCAGGAGATCGTCGTGTTGGCCCAAGTTGATACGGCGACCAACACGATTGTCGTGGGCCCGCCGACGGCTCCTCCCGGTGGTGGCCTTTCCAACGAAGCTGCGACCGCGCTGCAAACGGCCACGGTGGAAATCGTGCAGACCCAGCAGAACACCACCTTCACCAAGGTCGAAATTCAGCCGCCGCCGGCACCGCCACCTCCTCCGACTGCACCCCGCACGACGCCGGGCGACGGCCGTTGATCGCGGACGACGGAATGAACCGGGGCGAATGATCTTTCATTCGCTCCGGTCGCCTTCGTAGTTTTGGGCCGTGCCGAAGTTTCCGCTCGTCCGCCTCGACTGGGGCTTTTTGCTCCTGCTGCCGATTCCGCTGCTTTGGGCGCTGTTCGCGCAACAGGGTGCACTCGACCGGCCGGAAAACCAGTTCCTCGCGCTCCGCTTTCATGCGCGCGGTGAGATTCCGGCGCCGGTGAAGCTGATCTACGTGGATGTCGACACCCGCGCGTTGCAGGCACTCGGCGAGCGGCCGTGGAACCGCGAGCAGTTTGGCGCGGCGGCTGAAGTCCTCATGGAAAAGGGTGGGGCGCGCGCCGTCGGTTTCGATTTTGTCTTCTCCAGCTACAGCTACTCGAAGCTGGTGGATGCGAAGGCGGCCGCGGCGGGGAATCTCGCGTTTGCCCGTGTGATTCGGAAGCACCCCGGCATCGTCCTCGGCGTGCAGTATACCGAGGGCCAGTCGGTGACGCAAAATGAGGAGACGCCACGCCGGCTCCCGCTCCTGCGCCTCGGCTACACGGATCGCACGAAAAACGATGTGCCTGAAATGCCGCAGTCGCCGCTCGTCGGCCCGATGTGGGGCCGCGTGGGACTGATCGATTTCGACAAGGATTACGGCGGCGACGAGGTGCCGCGCTGGGTGCCGCTGTTTGCCCACACGATGAACCCGACGCTCTATCACGTCTCGCTCCAGCTCGTGCTGCTGTGGCTGGGACTCGACGAGCAGGCGGTGAAAATATTTGACGATCGGATCGACCTCGTGCGGCCCGATGGCCGGCTCGTGCTCACCATCCCGCTGCGCGAAAAACAACTGGTCGAAATCAATTGGTTCTCCCGTTGGATCAACAACGACCTGAATCCACGCGCTAGCTTGGCTGATGTGCTCGGCCATCGTGCGATGCTAGCTTCGGAAAAGCCCGAGGAGCGCGCGGCGGCGGAGGAATATTTCAATTTTTTCCGCGGCGCCATCGTGCTCATCGGACCGACGGATGCGTTGCTTCAAGATCTCGCGCCGACCGGCCTTGAGTTGACGCCGGCCCCGAAAGTCGGCGTGCACGGCAATATGGTGAAGACGCTGCTTTCGGGGAAATTTTTGTATCGGCCGCCGTCATGGGTGATGTGGGTCGCGGTCTTCGGTCTCACGCTGCCGACCGCGTGGCTCGCGATGCAGGGCGGCGCGCGCGGCTTGTGGTTCAAGATCGCGGCGGCTGCCGTGGGTTTGGTTTACGTCGGGATCTGTCTCTATCTTTTCACGGAGGGGCCAATCGTGCTGCCGATGGCAGCTCCGCTCGGCGCGGCGTTCTCGACGAGTTTCGTCGGCGTCATCCGTCAGCTTCTTCGTGAGGAGAAGCAAAAGAGCCGAATCAAGGGCATGTTTGGCACCTACCTCGCGCCGTCGCTGGTGGCAAAGATGGTGGATTCCGGCGAAGAGCCGAAGCTCGGTGGCGTGGAGGAAAACATCACGGCGTATTTCAGCGACATTCAGGCCTTCTCTTCTTTCTCCGAAAAACTCACGCCGCCGCGCCTGGTCGAGCTGATGAACGAGTATCTTACCGCCTGCACCGACATCGTGCAGGCCGAGGGCGCGACGTTGGACAAATACATCGGCGATGCCGTCGTCGCGATCTACGGCGCTCCGCTCGCGCTGCCGGATCACGCCTACCGCGCGTGTGTGTCGGCCTTGCGCGTGCACCAGCGCGTCGGCGAGCTGCGCGAGAAGTGGCGCCACGAGACCGAGAAGAATTGGCCGGAGATCGTGCTCAACCTGCAGACGCGCATCGGCCTCAACACGGGTCTCGCGGTCGTGGGCAACATGGGCAGCACCTCGCGTTTCAGCTACACGATGATGGGCGACAACGTGAATCTCGCGGCGCGCATGGAATCGGGCGCGAAGAGCTGGGGCGTTTACAGCATGTGCTCCGAGGCGACGAAGCTGGAGTGCGAGAAACATGGCGGCGACCGCGTAAAGCAGATCGGCAGCGACCTGGACTATTGCTCCGATAAGTGAGAGAAGTTTGTCGAGAGCGATCGTAAAAGGCGCGACAACTCCGGCTAAACTGCCGACGGCGACAGCCGCGAGGATCACCAGGCCGGCACCGCTGGCCTGCGCCTTGGCGA
>JANOAF010000166.1:0-7648 GCA_031411015.1 Opitutaceae bacterium
CGATCCGCTCGGCTCTGCGCTCCGCGACTACAATAACCCAGTGAAAAACGCCGGTGAATACACCGAGAACTTCCCCAGCATGCATACGTGGTATGATCTGACGAAGGACCTTCGGGTGCGGGCGTCGTATAGCACGGGGATGGCGCGTCCCTCGCTCGCCAACGCTGTGACCGGGCTCGGCATCAACGAAAACGCTCAGACCATCACCTTCGGCAATCCGGAATTGCGCCCGACGAAATCCAAGAATTGGGATTTCGCCGCGGAATATAGCTTTGGCACCTCGAGCTACGTAAAGGTCGGCTGGTTTCACAAGCGGATCGACGACTACGTCCGCGGCAACCAGTCGATCGGCGTCGTCGGAATCGGCGAAGACAACAACTTCAACGGCCTCTACGAGGGCTACGAAATCCTCGCCAATTCCAACGCCGGCACCGCCTACACCCAAGGCTGGGAAGTCGAGTATGTGCAGCAGTTCCGCTTTCTCCCCGGCTTGTTGAGGACGCTTCGGCTTACGGGAAATTTCACGAGGATCATGGCGCACGGCGACTACGGCACGCCGGGCGTGTATCTGAAGACGGACCGGGTGAACGGGTTCATTCCCTTCACGGCCAACGCCAACCTGAACTGGGACTACCGGAGCAAATTCGGCGTGTCGGTCAGTTATAACTACACGGATGAGAGCATCCGGGGCGGCGCCAACATCGCCCAGCCCTCGCGCGACAGCTACATGATGCCCCGCTCCCTGTTCAATATGAACCTGCGCTACAACCTCCCGCGCAACATGACGGTGAATCTCGGTGTGCAAAATATCTTCAACGAGCCGCAGCGCTATTATCGTGGCACGCACGATCAAGTGAACCTAGTCCGCCTCCAGGGCACGACGTTGACCCTTAGCCTCGAGGGCCGCCTCTGAGCTGAGATCGCTCTGATTTCGAGCCGTGGCGCCATTGTGCGCCGCGGCTTTTTTCTTTTCGCTATCCGCCATGCAGCTCGGCCTCGATGTCCTCTTCGACCGCCACCTCGATCTCGTGCGCGGCAAACGCGTCGGCCTGATCGCGAATCCCACGTCCGTCGACCGCGGGCTGATCAGCACGGTGGAGCGGTTTCGCGCCCACTCCGACGTGACGCTCGTCGCGCTCTACGGCCCCGAGCATGGCGTGCGCGGGAATGCGCAGGCGGGGGAATTCGTCGCATTCTACGACGATGAGCATTTCGGGCTGCCGGTCTTTTCGCTTTATGGCCAGGGTTTGAAGCTCCCGTCGAGCCCGCTCGCCGACATCGACGCCACGATGCGCGATTTCGACACGCAGCACACGGGCAAGCAGGTCGCGCCAGACATGCTCCGTGGCGTCGAGGTGCTCGTGTTCGACCTGCAGGATGTGGGCACGCGGGTTTACACCTACATCGCCACGATGGCCTATGCCATGAGCGCCGCGGCTGCCGCTGGCATTCCGTTCATCGTGCTCGACCGACCGAATCCGATTAACGGCGCGGCGATGGAGGGGCCAATCCTCGAATACCCGCGGCACAGCTCGTTCATCGGACTTTATCCGATTCCGCTGCGCCACGGGATGACGACCGGCGAACTCGCGCGGCACTTCAACGCGAAATTTCTCCCGCAAAAATGCGACCTCACCGTCGTGTCGATGGCGGGCTGGCAGCGCAGCGAGTGGTTCGACACCACGCGCCTGCCGTGGGTTGCGCCGTCGCCTAACATGCCGACGCCCGACACCGCTACCGTTTATCCGGGACAGGTGTTGCTCGAAGGCACGAATCTCTCCGAGGGGCGCGGCACCACGCGGCCCTTCGAGTGGTGCGGCGCGCCGTGGATTGATGGCTTTGTGCTCGCGCGCGAACTCAACGCGCTCGTGCTCCCCGGCGTGATGTTTCGCGAGACCTGGTTCGCGCCGACGTTTTCTAAATTCACCGGCCAGCGCTGTGGTGGCTGCCAGCTCCACGTGACCGATCGCGAAACGTTTCGCTCCGTCGCCACGACGCTCGCCATTCTGCAAACCATCCGCCGGCTCTACGGCACGAAGCTTGAGCTGCACGCCGACTACTTCGACAAGGTCATGGGCACCTCATCCGTGCGCGAAGCCTTTCAGCGCGGCGCGCCGTGGCAAATGATCGCCACGGCTTGGGAGCCGGGCCTCGCGGCCTTCGCGCGCGATCGCGATGAATTTTTGCTCTATCGGTAGCTCGAAGACGCGCAGCGTCGGGAGCCGCGGTGCCCTCGCTAAGGTCGCAGCCCCGCGCCGACGGCGGTGCGGGGCCACTGCGGAAAATCAGCGCTGCGCTTAGAACGTGCCCTTTAGGCCAAACGTCCACATCGCGGCGATTTCGTTGCGCTCGCGGAACCGCGCGACGCTGGGCGTGCTGGGGCCGTAGATTTTCGTGTCATCGGGGGCGGCCTGGACATTGCGTGTAGTCATAAAGAGCGCGAATCGCTTGCTGAGGTGATATTCGCCCGACACCTCGAGGTTGAGAATCTTAGACTGATACGAGTAGGTTCCCGGCTCGATGCTGCGGCCCGTCACCGCACCACCTCGGGAAAGACTGCGGTAATTCCAATTCACGCGGACGTTGAAGCGTTCACGCGTGAGGCTCACGCCCCAGTTGTAGACACGCGGCACAAAGCCGTTGAAATTCGCCGTGGCGTCGCCGCTCGCGCGCAGGGCGCTGGCATTCGCGAATACCTGCATCCCGCGCGCCCAGCCGGGGAGAAACGTGAGCGCCTGCTTGTAGTCGAATTCGAAGCCGGTCATCCGCACCGTGCTCTGGATGTTTTGCTGCGTGGCCACGTCGTAGGGATCGTAGATCGCCGGATCGAGGCCGTAGAGCGCGAGGAACTCGGGCGTCGCGTTGAAGACGGTGTTGCCAAAGAAATTTTGGAAATCACGCCGGAAGGCCCCGATCGAAATCTGGCCGACGCGCTCGAAATAATACTCGAGGCGCACCTTCGTGGTCCGAGCGCTCCACGCCTTGATCGCCACATTGTTGACCGAAATCCGGTTTCCAGCGCTGTTGGGGTTCTCCGTGTCGGGCAGCGTGAGCCCGCCCGCGTATTGGTTGTAGTCGGGCCGGCCGACCGAGGTGTAATACGCCGCTCGCGCGATCAGGTTTTCGCGGACGTTGAAGCTCGCGTTGATGCTGGGAAACCAGCGCAGGTATTCCTTTTCGGCGCGCGTGCCGCGGTCGATGAACGTGCGTTGCGAGACGCCCAGTGCGTTGGACGTGGGAATAATCAACACGGGCTGGACGCCGGCGAGGTTCGGATTGCCGTCGATGACGCGGCCGCTGGCATCGCGCTGGAAATTCCGCGTCTGGTCGGTGAGCGGGCCTTCCGCCTTGACGTTGGTTTGTTCACCGCGGAGGCCGCCCACGAGCCGGAGGCGGCGCTCGAAGAACGCGATGTCGCCGCGGAAATAGGAGGAAGCGATCGTTTCCTCGGCGCGCTTGGAATTGCTCACCGTCGAGCGGTAGGCGCCATTCTCATCGGCGTTGAAATAATTGGGGCGGGCCTTGTAGAGGTCCCAGAATTTGTCGTTGCTGACGCGCTGCACCTTCGGGAAACCGAAACCGGGCGTGACCTGCGAGTTGATGGGATCGAGCACTACCCCCGCGCCGTCGTCGCTGCCCAGGGGATCGAGCGGTGTCGAAGTGGCTCTACCGTCGGCGCCGAGGAAGGTGAATGAAGGCGAGAAGGTGCGGTTGTCGCGCATCGCATTGCGCACGTCCACGCCGGCCTTGACCGTGAGTGGCACGCCGCGCGGATCGAAGTTCCGGCGGAGGCTCGCCTGCACACTGCGGCGGAGGTCCAGCGTGTTGAGCATGTCCCCGTTGCTGGTCGCAAGCGAGTAGGTGTTGATGTTGTAGGGATCGACCGGGCGGCCGGCGGTGTCCGTCACTGAGATGCTCCGCGGGCGCAGATAGAAAATATCGTCGAATGAAACGGTCACTCCGGTGCGGCGGGCGCGGCTGTTCCCGAAATATCCCTTGTCCATGTCGCTGTAGATATTGGTCGAGTGCGAATAGCCCGCGCCGGCTTCCGCCTGCCACACGGGGCCGTCGTGCCGCCAAGTCAGCGTGGGCATGTAGGTCGTGCCCGCCTTCTGGCGATATTGGTTGTCGATGCGAATCTCGCCGGCCCCGGCCGCGCCGTGCGTGTAGGCCGTCGTGAAATCGCCCGGCAAAATACGAGTGGGCGAGAAGGTCAGAAACCGATAGGCGAACGGCTTGTCCGAAAACGCATATTGGAAGCCGAAGGTGAGCCGGTCGTTGCGCGCGAGTTTGTAGTCGATCGTCACGCCGCCGGAGGAGCGGCGGCTCACCTTGCCGCCCGCGCGCAGCTGATACTCCGACAGGTAGGGGCGGTCCGGGGTCGTGTCGGGAAACGCGCCCTGCACCCCGGCCGCGCTGGGTGTGCTGGTGGCGGTGGTGTTTCCGCGCCAGGTGTTTTGGACGTAGTCCAACGACTGATAGAGCGTGCTGTTGCCGCCGGAGATGGTGAATCCGAAACGGTCGTTCACCGGCACGACGTAGGAAAAATCCCAGCCGGGTCGCGCCTTCCGCATCATGTCCTTCATCGGGCCCGGCGTGGCGTTGAAATCCCGCGCGTTGTCACGCATTAGAAAATAAACGCTCCCGTTGAACACCGGCCGCTTCCGATCAAATGCGCTGCGCGGCACCATGTTGATCGAGCCGGCGAGCGCCATGCCCGGCGACTCGGGCGTCGGCGAATGCAGCACCTCGATGCGCGCGATGTTGTTGAGCGAAACCTGATCGACCTCGACGCGGCGCGAGGTGCTGGAGCCGGCGGCGCTGGCGAGGTCGAAGCCGCCGACAGAGATCGGCACGTTGTTGGGCGGCGCGCCGTTCAGCATGAAAGTGCGGGCCTCGCCGCCGACGGAATTGATCGCCATGCCGGGGAGAAATTTTAGGAATTCGCCGACGTTGCCGTCGGAGACCTGGCCGAATTCGTCCGCGGCGACGACGTTCTTGATCGTGTGCGCGAAACGCTGCTCGTTGATCGCGATCGCGGCGCCGTCCATTTCCTTCGAGGTGGAAACGACGAATTGATCGAGCTTCACGACGCCGCCGGAACCGTCCGGCGCCGCGCGGCGACCGGTGGCTTCGAGATTGAAGTCGCGCTGCACGATCGATCCCGCGGAGACGATCACGATCTCCGACTGCACGTCGAGGCCCGTGAAAAATACCCGCACGCGCGCGGGACCGGCGGGGATGTTGGTCAGGCGGTAGTGTCCGCTGGAGTCGGAGAAGCTCTCGAGCCCGGTGCCCTCGACGGTGACGCGGGCCCGTTCGAGATATTCGCCGTTGCGGAGATTAAGGACGCGGCCCTCGACCGTGCCGGTGGCAACAGTCTGGGCGGGGGAAGCAATAACCGTGAACAGCGCAAGCACAGCCATCTGGCCCGCGCGGCGAAAGCACACCAACCGCGAAGAGGCATTCATTGGGGGGTGATGCGACCCTGCGTTCCGCGCGACTCGCCGTCAAACCTCGAGTCGGGCTGATGCGCGACCGGTGCCCGGGCGGGAGACGAGGCGCGGAGGGCGTTTCGCGCCGAGGGCGGCGCGGCTCCATCTGGGAAAACCAGCGCCGAATCAGAAAGTCCCCTTCACCCCAAAAATCCACGCGGAGCCGTAATCCTGCCGCTGCCGAAAACGTGCGATCGAAGGCGTGTTGGGACCGAAGCGTTTCACGTCCTCGGGCGCGCTGCCGACGTTGCGCAGGCTGGCAAAGAGGCCGAGGTGTCGGGTGAGCGCGTAGTCGGCGTAGATGTCGCGCAGCATTTTTTTTGCCCGCCACTCGTAGGTGCCGGCCTCGATGCCGCGACCGCTCACCGCCCCGAGTCGCGCGGGACTGCGATAGTTCCAGTTGAATTTCACGTTATACTTCGGACGCGAGAGGCTGAGGCCCCAACTGCCGCTGCGCGGGACATATCCCTGGAAATTGCCGGCCGACTCGCCCGTGGCGCGTTGCGCGCTCGCGTTCGCGAAGACTTGAATGCCGCGCGCCCAGTTCGGCAGAAACGTGAGCGCCTGCTTGTAGTCGGCCTCCACGCCAGTCATCCGCACGCGCGACGTGAGGTTGTAACTCGTCGACACCTCGTAGGGACCATACTCCGCCGGATCCAAGTTGTAGAGGGCGAGGAAATCGGGCGTGGGGGTAAAAAAGGTGTTGCCGAAAAAGTTTTTGAAATCGCGCCGATAAGCCCCGATCGAGACCGCGCCGACGCGCTGGAAATAATACTCCAGCCGGACCTTCGTGGTGTTGGCGCTCCACGGCTTGATCGCGACGTTGCTCACTTGGAGCAGATTGGTGGGATTGCTGCGCGAGGACGGGGCTTCCGTGTTGGGCAGCGTCACCCCGCCGGTGTATTGGTTCAGATCGGGCCGGCCGATCGACGTATACCACGAAACGCGCGCGATGAGGTTTTCTCGGACGTTGTAGCTCGCGTTGATGTTCGGAAAATACCGGAGGTATTCCTTCTTCGCCTGAAAACCGCGGTCGAGGTAAGTGAGTCGCGAGACGCCCAACGCATCGGTCGTCGGGACGATCAACGCGGGCTGGACGCCTGCCAGCGCGGGGTTGCTGTCGATGACGCGGCCGCTGGCGTCCCGCTGGAAATTCAGCGTCGGATCGGTAAACGGCCCCTCGGCGTTGACGTTCGTTTGCTCGACGCGCAGCCCGCCGACAAATTTCAGCCGGCGCTCGAAGAACGCGATGTCGCCGCGCAGATAGGCCGACGAAATGATTTCGTTCGTGTATTTCGACTGATCGATGAGCGAGCGATACGCGTTGTTGGCGTTTCCCTGGAAATATTCGGGGCGCGCCTTGAAGAGGTCATAGAGCGCCTCCTGCTGCACCCACTGAATCTTGCCGAAGCCGTTGGGCGCGGTCCGCTGCGAGAAGGTCTCATCGAGCACCACGGCGGCGCTGTCGTCATTGCCGATCGGCGTGGAACTCGTGCGGCCGTCGGCACCCGCGAAATTCCACGAGGGGGAATATTTCCGGATGTCGCGCACCGACTGCTTCAGGTCGAGCCCGCCCTTTAGCGCCAGCGGCACGCCGCGCAGATCGAAGTCGCGGCGGAGATTGGTGAACGCACTGCGTTGCAGATCCATCGACTCCTGGTGGCCCAGGCTCGCGGAGGTGAGCGAATAGCTCGCGAGCGCATAGGGATCGACTGGCCGACCCGTCGCATCGGTGACGGTGATCCGGCCGGGGCGGAGGTAAAAATTGTCATCGAAATTGACCGTCACGCCCGTGCGCGTCGCGACGGAGTTGTTGAAGAAGCCCCGATACTGGTCGCGATAGTGATTGCTCGCGTGCGAATTTCCGAAGCCCGCTTCCGCTTTCCAAATTGGGCCGTCGTGCCGGTAGGTGATCGTCGGCGTGTAGGTCGTGCCGGATTTCTGCCGCATGCCGCTGTTGTTGAGCCGAATCGTTCCGGCACCCGCCGCACCGTGCGTGAAGGTCGTGTCGAACTGGCCCGGCGCCACGCGGTTCACGACGAAGGTCAGCATGCGATTGCTGAGTTCCGCGTCGAAGAATGCCCACTGGAACGAGAGCGAAACGCGATCATTGCGCGAGAGCTTGTAGTCGGCGGTGAAACCGAACGACGTGC